>NZ_FWWU01000009.1:2400000-2602500 GCF_900176165.1 Deinococcus hopiensis KR-140 | reverse complement strand
CGAGGCGAGCGATGCCGAGGTTTCCAGCACCGGAGCCCAGACCGCGAGCAGCGAGGGGGGCACGGCCCAGCACGACAGCGCTGCCACGCAAGGCGAGCAGACGACAGCGGAGCAGGGCGAGGCGGTCAGCCCCGACGCAGAGGCTGCCACCCAGGACAACCAGCAGGCTGAGTAATTCCAGGTTTTCAGATGGAGGGGAGGCGTACCGGGTGGTGCGCCTCCTCCCTTTTTGTTGGATGGACCGGGTGAGGATGGGCCCCTCCCCCGCACCAACTGGACCCTGTCGCAAATTGATTGAACAGCCGTTCAAGGAATGCTAGCGTATCTCCATGACCAATTCTTTCGGGGCCTCTGCGCGCCCCCCCATCGGCATCACGGCGCTGGGCATGTACGTCCCGGCGCGCGTCGTACCCAACGCGGCATACGAAGCCCACCTCGACACCACCGCCGAGTGGATCGAGAGCCGCACCGGTATCCGCGAGCGCCGTTTCGCCGCCGAACACGAGTACACCTCGGACGTCGGTGTGGCCGCCGTGCGCGACCTGCTCTCGCGTGACCCGGACGGCCTGCGAGAGGTGGACGCGGTAATCTGCGCCACCATCAGCCCTGACGCGCTGATGCCCTCCACAGCGGCGCTGATCGCCTCGCAAGTGGGATTGGGTGGGGCGGCGGCCTTTGACCTCTCCACCGCCTGCAGCGGCTTCGTGTATGGCCTCAGCGTGGCGCAGGGAATGATCCTGGCGGGCGTAGCGCGGCGGGTGCTGGTGGTAGGAGCCGAGGCGCTCTCCAAGGTCGTGGACCAGACGGACCGCAACACGGCGATCCTGTTCGGCGACGGCGCAGGCGCAGCGGTGGTGGGGCCGGTGCCGGGGGGCTACGGCCTGCAGGAGTTCGTGATGGGCGCGGACGGCACGGGGGGATCGAGCCTGTACCTGCGCTGCGCCGCGCCCCAGCTGCCCGGCGGCTTCCAGATGGGCCACTCGGTGGGGATGAATGGCCGTGAGGTCTTCAAGTTCGCTGTGCGCGTGCTGGGCGACAGCGCGAACGAAGTCCTGAACAAGAGTCACCTGACCAGCGGCGATGTGGACTGGGTCATTCCCCATCAGGCCAACATCCGCATCATCGAGGCGGCCTGCGGGCGCTTCGGCGTGCCCATGAGTAAGACGGTGGTCAACGTCCACCGTTACGGCAACACCTCCAGCGCTACGGTGCCCCTCGCGTTGCGCGAGGCCATTGACGACGGGCGGGTGCGGGATGGCCAACAGCTCCTCCTCGTGGCGTTCGGCGGAGGCCTGAGCTGGGCGGCCTGCACGCTGAAGTGGTGGGCGGGCGCGCCCAGCCTGGTGGCCCGCACTGCACAGACCAGTGAGGAAGAAGCAGCGGAGGTGGGCGCATGACCCGCATCGCGGCCTTGTTTCCCGGCCAGAACTCGCATTCGGTGGGCATGGGCGCGGATGTCGCCGCCACCTTTCTTGTGGCGGAAGCCGTGTACGCCCAGGCCGAAGCCACCCTCCCCGGCCTGCGCGCCCTTATTGAGCAAGGACCGCTCGAAGACCTGACCCTGACGGCCAACCAGCAACCCGCCCTCGTCGCGGCGTCGGTGGCTGCTTACCGGGCCTGGCGTGAGGCGACGGGCCTGACCCCCAGCTTTGCCGCCGGGCATTCGCTCGGTGAATACTCTGCCCTCGTCGCGGCGGAGGCGCTGGACTTGCGCGACGCCCTGCGCCTGACCCGGCGGCGCGGCGAGCTGATGCAGGCGGCCGTCCCTGTCGGCATTGGGGCCATGAGCGCCGTCATGGGGGATCCAGAGGTGGTCCGGAAGGTGTGCGCCGCCACGCCGGGCGTCGTGCAGCCTGCCAACTTCAACGCGCCCACCCAGACGGTGATCTCGGGGGAGAAGGCGGCGGTGGACGCTGCCGCCGCAGAGCTCAAGGGCCGGGGGCTGAAGGCGATTCCCCTCAAGGTCAGCGCGCCCTTCCACTGCTCCCTGATGCAGCGCGCCCAGGACGCGCTGACCCCGGACCTTGCCGCCACCGCGTTCCGTGCGCCCGGGCTTCCGGTCTACGCCAACGTCACAGCCACGCCGAACACGGACCCCTCGGCGCTTCCTGATCTGCTGGCCCGGCAGATCACGGGGAGCGTGCGCTGGGTGGAAACCATTCAGGCCCTCGCCGCCGACGGCGCCGACGTCTTTGTGGAGTTCGGCCCCGGCACCGTGCTGACTGGCCTCGTCAAACGCATCCTGCCCGACGCCCGGACGGTCAACGTGGGGTCGGCGGAGCAGGTGCGGGCCTTTGCGCTGTGACCGTGAACCCCAGCGGCTTGCACGGACGCGGCGCAGTGCTCAAGGCGCTGGAGCAGGTTGAGGGCGAATGGGCGTTGTGCGCCAACGACCTCCCGCTGGAGACGTTCTTTCGGGAACCTGCTCCCGGGCGTTGGTCCCCTGCCCTTCACCTGCGGCACCTCACACTGACGCACGGGCGTGTCGCCGTGGGCCTGCGAACGCCACGCCCTGTGGTACGGACCCTCTTTGGCTCTCCGCAAACGGCCCGCTCCTACCAGGAACTGCGGGAAGCGTACCGGGCCGCGCTGGCTGCGGGAGGAAAGGCTCCTGCGCGCTACATTCCCCGTCCTGACCCCCGAACCGGCGCGGAGACGCGGGTTGCGGTGCTGCGGGACTACGCCCAGGCCGCCCAGAACCTGCGCGCCGCCCTCGAACGCTGGTCTGAATCGGCGCTCGACGCCCACGCCCTGCCCCACGATCTGCTGGGAAAAATCAGCGTGCGTGAGATGGTCTTTTTTACCCTGTACCACGACCATCACCATCTGGACGGTGTTCGGGCAACGCTGGGGAAGAAGTGAGGCAGTCTGGACGCGGGAGAACGGTTGGCGTGACGGCATTGTGGGAAAATGCTTACTTCCCCTGCTTTCCGCACTGTCGTGCTGCCGTTCGCCAGGGCCGCCGACGCTGGAGTTGGCGGCGTACCAGAGCGAATACAGCTACCGGGTGATGGGAACAGACAGCGCCCAAGCCCCACCGCGGAAGAAAATGTTTACGCTGCCCAGAACGTCAACTTTATTTATCCGCAGGTCGCACCGCCGCTCCAGGTCATTCACCTTCTGCTAAAAAAAAGTCTGCCCTGAAGTGGAGAGCAAAGAAATTCTCCACTTCAGGGCGCAGCCCCAGAGCCCATCTGGAAATGCTCTTGCCAAATCCTGAACGCCACTATTGAGTCCTTCTCCCAGAAACGAGCCACTCCATGACCCAGTCCCAACCCCACAAAGTTGCCCTCGTCACCGGTTCCAGCCGGGGCCTGGGCCGCGCAATGGCCCTCTCGCTCGCTCAGGCTGGTTTCGGCGTCGCTGTGCATTACGGACGCAATCAGGCAGAGGCCGAGAAGGTGGCCGAAGAAATTCGCGCCCTCGGCGTACCCGTACAGGTGTTCGGCGCGGACCTCTCGGCGCCGGCCAACGCCGGAACGCTCGTCGAATCCGTAATTAAGGAGATGGGCCGCCTCGACGTGCTCGTCAACAACGCGGGCATTACGCGCGATACCCTCGCCATCCGCATGAAGGACGAGGACTGGGCGGCGGTGCTGGACACCAACCTCACGAGCGCTTTTACCGCCAGTCGCGCGGCGATCAAGCACATGATGCGGGCACGCGCGGGGCGCATCATCAATGTGTCGAGCGTGGTGGCCCTGATGGGCAACCCCGGCCAGGCGAACTACGTGGCGAGCAAGGCGGGCCTGATCGGGCTGACGAAGGCGCTGGCGAAGGAATACGGCGGGCGCGGCATCACGGTCAACGCCATCGCCCCCGGCTTCATCGCGTCCGATATGACCGCACAGCTTCCCGACGACGTGCGCCAGAGTTACCTCGCCAGCATCCCCCTGGGCCGCCTCGGTCAGCCGGAGGAAGTCGCCGCCCTCGTGACTTTCCTCGCCTCCGACGCTGCCGGGTACATCACGGGGCAGGCGATTGGGGTGGACGGTGGGCTGTATCCGCACTGAGGAGCTGGGGGTCTCACCGTCTACCGTCAGACCATTTGACCGCCACGGGCACCCTGCTCTTTTCGCGGTTCTGCGGTTAGATTCTGGACCGGGCCGCAAGCCCCCCTTTGAACCCCGTCCAGTTCCCGCTCACTTTTCCCGGCCTCACGTGTAGACTGGCGCAGACTTCAGGACAGGAGGAATTCAACAATGGCGACTTTTGAAGATGTGAAGGACGTGATCGTCGAGAAGCTCGGCGTGGACGCGGACAAGGTGACCCCCGAGGCGCGGTTCGTCGAGGATCTGGGCGCAGATAGCCTGGAGACGGTGGAACTCATCATGGGTCTGGAAGACCGCTTCGGGATTTCAATCAGCGATGAGGACGCCGAGAAGATTCGGACCGTGCAAGCGGCCATCGACTACATCGGCGCCAAGCAGTAAGACCTGACGCGAGGAAGGACGCCGGGCAGGGCGGGGCACAGTCCCCTGCCTGCCCGGCTTTCGGTCTGGGGGAGGAACGCATGACGATGACAGGACTGAAGCGGGTGGTGATCACGGGCCTGGGGCCCGTCACGCCCATCGGCACAGGCGCGCAGGCGTTCGCGCAGGCGCAGCGCGAGGGCAAGAGCGGCATCCGGACCATCACTCGCTTTGACCCGGTGGACGTGGGCAGCAAGATCGCCGGTGAGGTGGACACGGACCTCACCGAGTATGTGGATGCCCGCGAGGCACGGAAGCTGGACCGCTACGTGCAGCTCGCGCTGGTAGCGGCGGAACTGGCGGTGCGCGACAGCGGCCTGACGGAAGAGGAATTGCGCAGCGAGCGCACCGGCACCGTAATCGGCAGCGGCATTGGGGGCGTCAAGACCTTCGAGGATCAGGCGAGCGTACTGCATACGCGTGGCCCGGGGCGGATCAGCCCCATGTTTATCCCGATGATGATCGCCAACATGGCGTCCGGCCACGTCGCCATGCGTTACGGCGCAACCGGCCCCAGTAGCACGGTGGTCACCGCCTGCGCCACGGGCACCGGGGCCATCGGGGACGCTGCGCGTTATATCCAGCTGGGCCTCGCCGACACCATGCTTGCGGGCGGCAGCGAGGCGGCCATCACGCCTATTGCCATCGGCGGCTTTTCCAACATGAAGGCCCTGTCCACCCGCAACGACGCTCCGAGTGAGGCCAGTCGCCCCTTTTCTGCCAGCCGCGACGGCTTTGTGCTTGGGGAGGGCGCGGGCGTGGTCGTTCTGGAGGAATACGAGAAGGCCAAGGCGCGCGGGGCCACCATCTACGCCGAGATCATCGGCTACGGCACCTCGGCCGACGCCCACCACATTACCCTGCCCGCTCCTGAGGGACGCGGCGCGCAGGTGGCGATGCGCATGGCGCTGAGTTCGGCGGGTGTAAACCCCGAGCAGGTGGGTTACATCAACGCGCACGGCACCAGCACCCACTTCAACGATCTGCACGAGACGCAGGGCATCAAGCACGTCTTTGGCCACCACGCGCACGAACTGGCCGTCAGCTCTACCAAGTCCATGACGGGGCACCTGCTGGGCGCGGCGGGAGCGGTGGAGGCCATCGCCGTGGCGCAGGCGCTGCGTGACGGCATTTTGCCGCCCACCATCAACCTCACCGATCCTGATCCGGCGCTGGACCTCGACTACATTCCGGAAGGTGCGCGCGAGCGGCAGGTGGAGTACGTGCTGAGCAACTCCTTCGCGTTTGGTGGTCAGAACGCGGCGCTGCTGTTCAAGCGGGCATAGGAGCGGGTGGATGGGGGAGACGGAGGCCCGGCCAAGCTTCCGCCTCCCCCGCTGCCGTCTGCTAGGCTCAGGCGAGCCTTTCGGCCGCTGACCTGCTCCTGACGTGGCTGTCGTTTCATCTCCTGAGGTTTTTACCGTGTCAGACCCGACTCCCCCCACACCCGCCCCCACACCGTCCACGCTCTCTGCCAGCAGGCGGCGGAAAAAAGCGGCCGGTGCCGGGAACGTGGCCGAGGGCCGGACCCTGAGCACCGTCGCCAACCCGGAGAGCGCCTTTCTCAACCGCGAGCTGTCGTGGCTGGCCTTCAACGAGCGGGTGTTGGCCGAGGCGCGCGATCTCAGAAACCCGCCGTTGGAGCGGCTGAAATACGCGGCGATTTGCGGCAGCAACCTCGACGAGTTTTTCATGGTGCGTGTGGCGGGCGTTCACCGCCAGATTGCGGCGGGGGTGCAGACCCCAGGTCCGGACGGTCTGCTGCCCACGCAGACCCTGCGCTTGGTGCGCGACCGGACCCACCTGATGTTGCGCCAGATCGAACAGGCGGCGCGGCGCACCCTGCGTGATCTCGCGGCCGATGGCGTGCGCCTCATGCGCGTCGCAGATCTGGGCAAGCGCGCGCGGGCGGCGCTGCACGAGCAGTACCTCTCGGAGATCCAACCGGTCCTCACGCCGCTCGTTGTGGATCCCAGCCACCCCTTTCCGTACCTCAGCAACCTCAGCCTCAACCTGGCCGTGCTGCTGGAAGCCGGGCCCGGTGAGGAACCGGACTTCGCGCGGGTCAAGGTGCCGGTGGGCGTGCTGCCCCGTGTGGTGAAGGTGGGGGAGGCGCTGCTGCTGCTCGAAGACGTGATTGCCGCACACCTCGGCGAACTGTTCAAGGGCCGCCGCGTGCTTGCCGCGCACGTCTTCCGGGTCACGCGCAACACCGACTACGAGTTCGAGGAGGAAGAGGCTGAAGACCTGCTCGCCACCATCGAGGACGGCTTGCGGCGGCGGCGCTTCGGCTCGGCGGTGCGGCTGGAAGTCGTCTCGGACACCCCCCCTGGCATCGTGACCTTCTTGCAGGAGCGGCTGCGGCTGGCCCCGGAAGACATCTTCTACCTTGAGGGTCCCCTGGGCACCGCGGACCTGATGGGCCTGCCGGTGGACCGCCCGGACTTGAGTTTTCCCGCCTACGCGCCCACCGTCCCAGACCTGGAGGGCGAGGACGAGGACGGCGTGTTCGACACCCTGCGCGGGGGCGACGTGCTGCTGCACCATCCCTACGACAGCTTTCAGGGGGTACTCAACTTCCTGGAGGAAGCGGCGCGCGACCCACAGGTGCTGGCGATCAAGCAGACGCTCTACCGCACGGGCGATGACCGCCGCCTGCTGGGAGCGCTGCGTACCGCCGCCGAGAACGGCAAGCAGGTCGTGGCCCTGATCGAACTCAAGGCCCGCTTCGACGAGCAGCGCAACATCTCGTGGGCCCGCAAACTGGAGCGGGCGGGCGCGCACGTGGTGTACGGGGTGGTGGGGCTCAAGATCCACGCCAAGGTCACGATGGTGGTGCGGCGTGAGGGCGGCGGCCTGCGCCGCTACGTCCACGTGGGCACCGGCAACTACAACGCCAAGACGGCGCGGCTCTACACGGACCTGAGCCTGCTTTCTGCGCAGCCAGAACTCGGCAGCGACGTCGCGGAGCTGTTCAACCACCTCACTGGCTACGCCGAGGCCCGCTACCACCGCCTGCTTGTGGCTCCAGACACGGCCCGCAGCGGTCTGGTGGCCCTGCTCGAGCGCGAGACCGAGCACGCCCAGGCCGGGCACGACGCCTGGGCGCACATCAAGGTCAACCAGCTCACGGACCCCGGCATGATCGAGGCGCTTTGCCGCGCTTCCCAGGGCGGCGTCAAGATTCGGCTGATCGTGCGCGGCGTCTGTTGCCTGCGCCCAGGGGTACCGGGCGTGTCCGAGAACATCCGGGTCCACAGCCTGCTGGGCCGTTACCTCGAGCACGCCCGCCTCTTTGCGTTTGGCGGCGCAGGAAAGCCCGAGGTCTATTTCGGCAGCGCCGACTGGATGAGCCGCAACCTTGACCGCCGGGTGGAGGTCATCGCTCCCGTCCTTGATGCTCACCACCGGACCACCCTGCTAGAGCTGCTGGTCACCGAGTGGACCGACGAGCGCGGTTCGTGGGAACTGGGCGCGGATGGGGTCTACGGCAAACTAAGCGGAAACTTCAGCGCCCAGCGGGCGTTCGCCGAGGCGCGGCATAGAGGGTGAAGGAAGCAAAAAAGACCGGGGACGCGCCCTGGGCACCGTCTCCGGCAGAGGGGGGAGGCGGCGTTACTTGTTGCTGATCCGCCCGAAGTCGTCAGCCGCAGTTGTGGTGGTGCTCTGCGCGGGGGAGGCTCCGGCAACGTTCGTGGCCTGAGCTGCAGAAGCGCCCAGCGCCGCCACAACCACCAGTGCGGTTACGATTCTTTTGATGCGCATGGCTATATCTTAAAGCCCTGCCGATGAATGTAAACGTAGATCGCCATACAGAACTGCTGACCCGGATGCAGGCGGGCCAGTACGACGTGGTGATTGCCCTGTTAAACGGGGCGCCTCCCGTCACGGCCGAAGAGTGGCGGTTGCTGGGGATGGCCCTGTTGTGGCAGGGGCAGTTCGCGGAAGCCGAGTTGCCGCTGCTGCGCGCGAGCGCGCTGGGTGACCCGGAGGCGCGCGTCGAGTATGGCAACCTCTTGCGGCTTCAGGGGCGTTTTCCCGGGGCGCTGGCGCACTTTGAAGTCCTGCTTCCAGACCTGAAGGGCGAATTGCGGTGCCGGGCGCTGCGCTGGTGGGGCACGGCGGAGTTCCAGGCGGGGCACCTGAAAGAAGGGCTGGAGCGCTGCGAGCAGGCGTGGCGCGGCTATATGCTGCTGGGAGACGAGCAGCGCATCGGGCGGGTCGCCCAGACGCTGGCCCAGATGCACGTCCGGGTGGGCGATATGCAGCGGGCGGGACAGCTGTACGGCGAAGCCTTGCGAATCCTAACGGCGGACGCTTTTCCCGACGCCCGGCTCTCGGCACTTTCGGGACTGGCCAATATCCAGGTTCTTACCGGAGACTTTATGGGCGCGCGGGTGACCTTGCGTCAAGGCCGGGAAGTATTGGAACGCACCGATTCGACCCTGAGCCGCGCCTACCTCCTCTCCGCCGAAGCCGAACTGCACTACGTCAGCGGTGACCCAGCGGCCTACCTGCAGAGCCTCCAGGAACTGCTCCCGCTCGTCACGGTGTCGCGCGACTTCGAATTGCGGTTGTGGACGGCCACCCACCTCGCCGATCTCTACAGCCGTCAGGGCAAGCACGCGCAGGCCCTGGACGTGTTGCTGGAACTGGCTCCGGACGCGGACCACCCGGCGGTGAACATGATGCGCGGCGTGCTGCTGCTGCGCCGCAATTACCCCGAGCAGGCCGCCGCACACCTGACCCACGCCCTGGCTTCCGACAGGCTGGTGCGCTACCACCGCACCCGGGCCCTGCTGTTCCTCGCCGAGGCCCACCTGCGTCAGGGAGACGAGCCGACCACGCGCGAGGCCTTTCGGGAAGCGCTGGGGGCGCTGGTCGGTGCCCGGGACCGCATGCTGTACCGCCCGGATCTGCAGGAGCTGACTCACCTTGTGCAGCGGGCGCGCCTGGACCCGGATTTCGCCCCCGACATGCAGATGGTGCTGGACAAACTCGCGGTGTCGGGCCCCGTTCAGCGTGAAGCGGCCGAGGGAGAAGCGGCTCCCCTGCACCTGCGCGTCTTTACCCTGGGCCGCGCCGAGGTGCAGCGCGCAGGCGAACGGGTGGCCCTGAGTCTGGAAGGCAGCGTGCTGACCCTGGCCTACCTGGCGCTGAATCCGGGCCGCACCCGCCGGGAGCTCGAAGCGGCCATCTACCCGGACCGCGATCCCAAGACGGCGGGCGACTACTTCCGCGCGGTCTTCCGGGAACTCCGCGTGCGGCTGGGGGGAGGCGTGCTGCAGATGGAGGGGAGTGCCAAGCAGCCCAGGTACCGCCTGGGCGAGGGCGTGCACCTGGAGCTGGACGTAACGGCGCTGCGGGACGCGCTGAAGGCCGCCGACCTGCCCCAGGCTCTGGCCCTCTACCGGGGTCCCTTCCTGCCAGGACTCCGCATGGAAAGCGAGTGGGCCGAGGAACTGCGCGAGGAACTGCGTGTGCTGCTCACGCTGGAGCTGCGCCGCCACCTGACCAACGCCCGGGAGGAGGGTGACTTGCGCCGCGCCCTGCTGCTGACCAACGAGTCTCTGCGGGTGGACCCCTATGACCTCACGGTGCTCGAAGCGCGGGTGGACCTCGCCCGGTACGTTGCCACTCCCCAGGAACTCGCCCGCTACGTGGTGGAGTTTCACCGCATGAAGTCCTGACGCGGGCATGCCCGGTAACGAGCCTCCCTTTCTCAACGTGCCGCTGCCCGGCGGCGCCGCTCCGGGCGGCGAAGTTCCAGCGGCCCTCTTTGATCTGGCGGTGAACCGGGCGGCGGCGGCCCTGCGGGGCTTGCGGCCGAGTGATCCTGGCCCGGCGCTCGCCGCTTGGCACGCGCGAACCCGCTTTGCCCGGCGTGTCCCCCTGGGGGCAGTGGCGCGAGCGCTGCGGCAACACCCCACGGCTTCCGGCGAGTGGCACTGGGCGGGCGGCCTGGGGGGCGGCTGGGTGCCCGGCAAGGCTCCATTTCCCTAGCGTTCCCCGAAAGGCGAGGAGGGTGGTGTGGGCGTGAACGGTTTCAGACCCTGAGCGTAGCGGCCACCGTCTCCGCCGCCACCTGCACCGCCCGCGTGATCTCTGCCTGCGGCAGATAGGGGAGGGGCGGGCGGTCCTCCGGCACAGCGAGGGCCACCACTGCGCTGGCGGGCAGGTGCAGGAAGCCGCAGGGCACGCCGCCACGGTCGGCGCGGGCGAGGGCATGGAGGGCCTGATACATCACGTGGTTGCACACGTATAGCCCCGCCGAGTTGCTGATGCTGCCGGGAAGTTCCGCCTCCCGCCAGGCGGCCAGCATGGGCCGCAGAGGGAGGGTGCTGAAGTAGGCGGCAGGGGCGTGCGCGTCGGTGCTGGCGGGCGCGTCGCGGTAGGTCTGCCCCGCGTTGTCCGGGATGGCAAAGTCCATGACGTTCACCGCCACCCGTTCCAGCGTGACGTGCGGACGGCCGGCTGCCAGGCCGGTCAGCAGCACGGCGTCCGGCTGCAGCTGATCCAGATGTGAGCGCAGGGCGTGGGCCGCCGCGTGGGGCTCCACCGGAAGCAGCGCCGAGGAGACGCGCAACCTCCCCACCTGGGCCCCATTCAGGGCCTTCGCAGCCTCCGCACTGGGATTGACGGGATGGGTGTGAAACGGCTCGAAGCCAGTCAGCAGCAGGGTGGACATGGGCCTTCAGCATAGGGCCGGGCCGCACCGCGTCCTCGCATCCTGTTCTGCCCTCTTCACCCCGGTATCCTCGGAGGCGTGCCGGAGCTTCCCGAGGTAGAAACCACCCGCCGCAAAATCGAGCCGTTGCTGCTGGGGCGTACCCTCCTGACTGTCGCCCACGACGCGCCGCACCGCTACCGCGACACGCACCTCGCGCATGGCCGCCGGGTCAGCGGTCTTTCGCGCCGGGGCAAGTACCTGATGCTGCACCTTGCCGCGCAGGAGGCGGCACAAGGGGAGGAACACGACCTCGAACTGATCGTGCATCTGGGCATGACGGGCGGCTTCCGGCTGGAGGAAGGGCCACACACCCGCGTGACCCTCACCACCGACGCGGGAACGCTGTACTTCAACGATCCACGCCGTTTCGGCAAGATGGCGGTGGTGCCGCGCGGGTACTACGTGGGGATGCCCACCCTGGAAGCGATGGGTCCCGAGCCCCTCTCGGACGACTTCGAGGAAGAGGCCTTCGCCCGCCTCGCGGCGCAGGCGGGGGCTGTCAAGCCCTGGTTGCTCTCGCAAAAGCCCGTCAGCGGTGTGGGCAACATCTATGCCGACGAGGCCCTGTGGCGTGCCCGCCTCCACCCCGCCCAGACCCGGCTGACCCGGGACGAGGCCGGGCGGCTCTACCAGGCCGTCCGCGAGGTTCTGGGTGAAGCGGTGGAAGCGGGCGGCAGCACGCTGCGCGACTACGCCCAGCACGACGGCGAACTCGGGGCTTTTCAGGGCCGTCACGCCGTGTATGGCCGGGGCGGCCAGCCCTGCCCCCGCTGCGGCGCCACAATACAAAAAATCGTGCTGGGTCAGCGGGGAACGCATTTCTGCCCGCAGTGTCAGGTGATACGGAGCGCAGTGGAGCGTGCAGAGCGCGGGGAGAGCAGGGTTTAAGGTGGAGGCATGTCCGACTCCACCTCCCCCGATCTCACCGCCCTGCGCCTGAACTACACCCGGGGCGAGTTGCGCCGTGCGGACCTGAATCCTGATCCCCTCGGGCAATTCCAGGGCTGGCTGGAGGAAGCCCTGCGGGACAAGCTGCGCGAGCCCTACGCCCTGAGTCTCGCCACGGTGGGGGCTTCTGGGCGGCCCAGCGTTCGCACGGTGCTGCTGCGGGGCGCGGATGAGCGGGGGCTGACCTTCTACACCAACTACGACTCGCGCAAGGGGCGCGACCTGGCCGCGAACCCGCAGGCCGAGGTGCTGTTTCACTGGGCCGAACACGAGCGGCAGGTGCGCGCCTACGGCCCCGTCACGCGCGTGTCCAAGGAGGAAAGCACCGCCTATTTCCACGCCCGCCCCTACCAGAGTCAGCTCGCAGCGCACGCCAGCGATCCCCAGAGCGCGCCCGTTGAAAACCGCGCCGCGCTGGAACAGAAGTTTGCCGAGTTGTGCGGGCGCTACCCGGAAGGCAGCCCTGTTCCCAAGCCCGGTTTCTGGGGCGGCTACCGGGTGGAGGTGCGGGAGTGGGAGTTTTGGCAGGGTCGCCGCAACCGCATGCACGACCGCTTCCGCTATACCCGGGAGGGGGAAGGCTGGCGCACCGAACGGCTGATGCCCTGAGTCCGGGAGGAGCACAAGAACGCGCCGCCTGACCTGAGGCCGGGCGGCGCGGGAACGGCGGGAGGGTTACTTCAGGCCGTTGGCAATCGCTTTGGCGAGGGTGCCGGTGCTGTCGTCGCCGTCGAGCGACCACGCCATCGCGCCGCCCAAGCCCTTTTGCTTGATGTAGGCCGTCTTGGTAGTGATCACCTGCGGATCGTCGTAACTCCAGAAGTTGGTGCCGTCGTACTTCCACATCTGTCCGGTCACGGAGCTGCGGTACACGGTGCCGGGGGCGTCCTTGAGAACCTTGAAGTCCTCGTAGCCGTTCTCGTAGGTGCCGTGGGCCGCTCCCGTGGCCGACTGGTACAGGCCGTTGTTGGTGCTCGGTACGCCGGTCCAGCCGCGTCCGTAGAAGGGAATGCCGACCACCAGTTTGTTTGCGGGCATTCCGGCGTTCAGGAACGCCTGCACGGTGCTGTCTACCGAGTAGGTCTTGGCGGGGGCCACGCCGGGGCTCTGGGGATCGGGGTACAGGTTGGAGTGGAAGTTGGTGGGGCCGGTGGCGTCCCACGCGCCGCGGAAGTCGTAGGTCATCAGGTTGACCCAGTCCACCGCGTCCTTATACGCCGAGGGGCTCTGGTTGGCGATCTTGTCGGGTCCGCCGGGCGCGGCGATGGTCAGCAGCAACCCCGGCTTGTAGGCGTTGAGCTGACGGCGGAATTCCTGCAGCAGCAGCGTGAAGTTCTGGTTGTCCTGCGCGCTCACACTGTTGGTGGGCAGGCCGCCGCCACCGGGGTATTCCCAGTCGATGTCGATGCCGTCAAAGACCCCCGCTGCCGCTCCGGCGCCGCCCGCCCCGTCAACCACCGGCAGGTTGCCCCTGATGTACAGGTCGATGCACGAGGAAACCAGCGCCTTGCGCCCCGCGTCGGTGCTGGCCGCTTCCGAGAAGTGCTTGCTCCAGGTCCAGCCGCCCAGGCTGATCAGGGCCTTGAGGCCTGGGTACTTCGCCTTGAGCTTCTTGAGTTGGTTGAAATTGCCCTTCAGCGGCTGGCTCCAGGTATCCGCCGCACCATCCACGCTCGTCGCCGCGTCGAAGCTCTTGCCGTAATCCGCGAAGGCGTCGCCGCCGTCGCCGTTGCCCGTCTCGGCGCGCGTGACTTCACCGCACACGTAGTTGCTGCCCTGCAGGTAGAGGTTGCCGAACGCATAGTTGATGTGCGTCAGCGTGGCCGCCGTCCCCGAGGTGTCGATGTTCTTGACCTGATAGTTGCGGCCGTAGATGCCCCACTGGCTGAAGTACGCCACACGCTTGAAGCCGCTGGGCGGGGGAGGCGTGGTGCCAGCGATGTTAACGGTGACGCTGGCGGAGGCGGACCTGGTATTTCCGGCGGCGTCGAAGGCTTTGGCCACGTACGTCTGCGTCCCGTTCTGCGCCGAAGTCACGCTGTCCGCCGCCGTGTAGGGCGAGGTGGTGTCGGTGCTCAGCAGGATTGCGCCCCGGTAGAACTCCACTTTCGTCACCCCCACGTTGTCGCTCGCCGCCGCGCTCAGGTTCACCGTTCCGGCCGCCGTCACGCCCGTCGGGCTGGCCGTGACGCTGACCGTGGGAGCGGTGGTGTCTGCGGGGGGGGTGGTGCCGTCGCAGGGATTGCCGTTGAGGGTGCAGGTGTTTACGCCGCTGAAGGTGCCGGTGCCGTCGTAGGAGACGGTGACCGCGCCTCCAGCGGGGATGGTGTCGCCGCCCCAGGTGTTGGGGGTGATGGCGTAGAGGCCGGTACTGTCTTTGGAGACGGCGCCGCCGGCACCCCAGGGGGTACCGGTGAGGGCGGCGTTGCCGTTGAACCTGAATTTGAGGGTCCAGCCTTTGATGGCCGTGGCGGTGGGGTTACGCAGGGTGATCACGCCGCCAAAGCCGCTGTCCCACGCGCTGCTCGTGCTGAACGTCGCTGTCGGTGTCGTGCTCGCCTGCGCCTGCAAGGTAGAGGAGTCGGCCGACTTCTGGGTCGTGACGTTGGGCGTGGTGCCGTTACAGGCGGCGAGCAGCAGGCCGGCTGAGAGCACCAGGCCGAGGTGAGAAGAACGGGCAGACAGGGAAGCGCGGTTTCGTGGAGACATGCGGCAACCTCGAAAGTCCTCCGGCAGCAGGCAGCCGGTCCAGGGGCGGCAGGTAGGCGGGCGGCCCAGGCCGTCAGGGGCTTCACCACGTCCAGGGTGGGAAGGAGAAATGCGTCAGCAGCAAACTCTCCTTGCGGCAGGTCCGGCTCCTGCCTGGGACGTCCGTTGGGCTTCGCAACTTTTGGTGCTGACTCCATCATAGAAAACTATTTTTATCTAAAAAAATGTATTCTGATATACTTTGCTGGAGAAGTCTCCAAGGGAATCAATTGAACAATTGCTGACCAGGACGCTCTCTCCACCGATATTCATCCAGTTCTCTGGAGGGGTTGTGCCGTTCTCCTCAAGCATCTGTCCGCTGTTGGGCAGGAGTGCTGGGAGGAATGAAAAATAATTTTCAGAAAAATTCCTTTTCTTCTGGGAAGGTGAAGGTCGCTGGGAGCAGGTGCCCCGGTTCCATGCCACTTTTTTCGGCATCATGGAGGCGTGAGCAACCTTTACACTGCCGAGGCCGTCGCCACTGGAGGCCGCGCAGGCCACACCCTTACGTCGGATGGCCGCCTTGACCTCGCCCTTAGCGTTCCTGCCGAAATCGGCGGTGATGGCGGCCCCGGCACCAACCCCGAGCAGCTGTTTGCGGCGGGCTACGCGGCATGCTTCCAGGGGGCGCTCGGCGTGGTGGCGCGGCGGCAGAAGCTGGACCTGGACCAGGGCAGCACCATTACGGCACGGGTGGGCCTGCAAAAAAGCGGGCTCGCGTTCGCGCTGGATGTAGAGCTGGAGGGCCACTTTCCGGGGCTGAGCCGCGAGCAGGCCGAGGAACTGATGCACGCCGCCCACGAGGTCTGCCCCTACAGCGTGGCGACGCGGGGCAATGTGGACGTGCGCCTGCGCGTGGCGGAGTAAAGGCCGGGGGCGGGGAGGTCTCCAGATCGGGGGTAGGGTTTCGCCGTGATGCGGGCCGCACCCCCTGTGCTGCGCCTTCTACACTGTCCGCCGTGAACGTGCTGATCGTCGTCGCCACAGCTGCGGAAGCTGACCGGCTCAGGGACCTGCCCGCGCGGGTGACGGTCAGCGGTGTGGGCCCGGTGGCCGCCGCACTTGCCACTGCCCGCGCCCTGGCCGAACAGTCCCACCGCCTTGTGGTAAGTGCGGGGATCGGCGGCGCGTACCCGGGCAGTGGCTTGCAGCCGGGGGATTTGGCTGTGTCCAGCCGAATCGTGCAGGCGGACCTGGGTGCGCAGGACGGTGAGGCGTTTCTGGACCTGACTGAACTGGGCCTGTCGGTCCTGCCAGATGTGCCGCACGCCGGGGTGTTTGAGGTGTGGGCGGAAGCGGCAGCCCTGGCCAGGCAGCTCGGCGCAGCCTACGGTCCAGCCCTCACGCTCAGCACTGTAACGGGAAGTGCCGAGCGGGCGCAGCGGCTCGCCGCCCGCTACCCCGGCGCACTCACCGAGGGAATGGAGGGCGCTGGGGTGGCCCACGCCGCCATGTTGGCTGGGGTGCCCGCGCTGGAGGTGCGGGGCATCAGCAATCCCGCCGGTCCCCGGGACCGTTCGGCCTGGCGCTTGGGCGAGGCGCTGGCGGCCACGCGGTGGGGGCTGGAGGAACTGCTCGCCAGAAGCTGAGGCGTCAGGGCCGTTTCCCCTAACCCTGCAGGCCTGGTCCCTCCGCCCCTTCCGGGGGAAACTTCACGCTGACGTTGACCACCGTTCCTGCCGGAGTGTTCGGCTCGACGTTGATCCAGTGGCTGGCCAGCAGGGGCGGCGTGGGCTGCGGATCGATGGCGCGGACGAGCACGCGGCCCTGCGCGGGGATAAACACGCACCAGCCCTCGGTGGCGGCCTTGAAGGCGCGCGTGGGCAGAATGCTTTGCAGGGTGAGGTCGTCGTGCCCGGCCCAGTACTCGATCAGCAAGCAGCCGTGTTCGCGGTTCAGGTCTGCCTGGTCTACGTCCAGCTGCACTTCGATAACGTCGGGCTGGCCCTTGATGAGCTGGGTCCAGCCGGGCACCACGTTGCGCCCGCTGGCGGCGCTTCTGAGCTGCTGATTCGCGGGGGGCTGGGTCATTCGGCCGCCACCTCCTCCGCGCCGGTCCGCTCCCGTTGCAGGGTGCCCAGCAGCGCCCGGACCGAGAGGTAGCCCACCGCGAAGAACAGCAGCGGCGTGAGGTTCACGCTCAGCTCCGCGTCCTTTTCAGGCGCGAGGGGATTTTGCCTGCGGTACTTGATCATGGGCCTACCTTACTTTCCGTCTCTGGCCCCCCGCCTTGAGAGACGCTTGGGCCTTGGGCTCCGGGGACAGGTCTGGAATGCGGGACGCCCGTCCCAGGTGCAGGTTATGTTGAGGTCAATGCTGTCTATACCGATGTTTACGGCTCGCCCTCTTCCGAAAAGGAAACGGCCATGACCCCCACTCCCGCGACCATGAAGGCCCTCAGCAAACAGGAAGCCCGCGAAGGGTTATGGATGGTGCAGGCGGCCCTTCCCATACCTGGTCCCAACGATCTGCTGATCCGCATCAAACACTCCTCCATCTGCGGCACCGACGTCCATATCTACAAGTGGGACGAGTGGGCCCAGAAGACCATTCCCGTGCCCATGATCGTCGGGCACGAGTACGTGGGCGTCGTGGCCGGCATGGGCAGCGAGGTGCGTGGGTTTGAAATTGGGGACCGCGTGAGCGGTGAGGGCCACGTGACCTGCGGTCACTGCCGCAACTGCCGCGCGGGCCGCCGCCACCTGTGCCGCAACACCCTGGGGGTGGGCGTCAATCGCCCCGGCTCCTTTGCCGAGTACCTCGTGCTGCCCGCCTTCAACGCCTTCAAGCTGCCTGCTGATATTCCCGACGAAATCGCGTCCATTTTCGATCCTTTTGGCAACGCGGTCCACACGGCGCTGACCTACGACCTGGTGGGCGAGGACGTGTTGGTCACCGGCGCGGGCCCCATCGGCGTGATGGCCGCCGCTGTCGCCCGGCACGTGGGGGCGCGCAACGTCGTCGTGACGGACGTGAACGACTACCGCCTGGACCTGGCCCGCCAGATGGGCGCGACGCGCACCGTGAATGTGGCCCGTGACGACCTCTGGACGGTGGCGGCAGACGAACTCGGCATGACCGAGGGATTCGACGTGGGCCTGGAGATGAGCGGCTCGGGCCTGGCCTTCGCGCAGATGGTGAAGGCCATGAACCACGGCGGCAAGATTGCGCTGCTGGGCATTCCTTCGGGCCAGGTGGACATTGATTGGAACGACGTGATTTTCAAGATGCTGACTGTGAAGGGCATTTACGGCCGCGAGATGTTTGAGACCTGGTACAAGATGACGGCCCTGATCCAGTCGGGCCTGAACCTGACGCCGGTCCTGACCCACCGTTTTCCCATCGACGAGTTTCAGCAAGGTTTCGACGTCATGCTTGGCGGGCAGAGCGGGAAGGTGATTCTGGACTGGTGAGGGCTGGGGAAGGCGCGGACCTGGCGGACGGGCCGCGTCAACTCGGGAGAGGTCTGCGTGTAGGTCCGGGTCAGGACGGCGTACACGGCTGCGTTGTTGCCGTCAAGGGTCGTGGCGTACATCCCGGAGAAGGTGCCGCCGTTGATTTTGTACATCTCCGCGGATATGCCCTCATCCGGCGCAGGCAGCCTGCCCAGCTACGTCAGGTTCTTGGTTCCCACGACGTCGGGCCGGCTGAACTTCGGACTGCGGACCAACACCGACCAGCAGTCGCTCCCAAGCGCGTAGCAGTAGAACAGGGCCAGCATCTGGGCGAGGACGTTCTTCGGCGGCTCCCAGAACTTGTCGATCGTGCCCGCCCCCTCCTTCTCGGCGGTGGGTTTGATCTTGTTGGAGCCATCGACATAGGTCAAGACCAGGCTGGGGATACTGGCAGCGAGCGCTGGACCCTGGAGGAGGGGCAGCAGCGCGAGGCCGAGCAGAAGGCGTTTTTTGACCTTTTTATTCAAATATGGGTGAGCCGGAGCGGAGGGAGTGCCCCCCGCTGACGCCCGCCGGGCCGTAACCCCTTGCGTGCTGTGGATACCCGGACCTGGTCAAGCCTGACGGCAGGTCAGTTCCCCTCCGCCATCTGGCCGATGGGGAGCGGGAAGCCAGGACCGTAAGCTTTCCACCGTGAGCAAGACCGCGCAGGTGTGGTGGCCCGGGTAGCTGGGCGACGTTCCCTGTGCTTTTCGCAAATCCCACAGGCGGCGCCCGGAGTGATCCGGGCGCTTTTTTTGTTCCTCAAGGAGGACACCCATGACCATCGCTGCCCCTCGCCCCCGCATCCTTACCGGAGACCGGCCCACCGCCCCACTGCACATCGGCCACCTCGTCGGCTCACTGCAAAGCCGGGTGTCCTTGCAGCGCGAGTACGAAACGTATGTGTTGCTCGCGGACGTGCAGGCACTTACCGATAACTTCGAGAATCCCGGCAAGATCCGCCAGAACGTGCTGGAGGTGGCGCTCGATTACCTCGCGGTGGGGCTCGATCCACAGGTCAGCACCTTCGTCGTTCAGTCGCGGTTGCCCGAGATCGCGGAACTCACCGTCTTTTTCCTCAATCTCGTGACCGTCTCGCACCTGCGGCAAAACCCCACCGTCAAGGCGGAGATCGCGCAAAAAGGCTTCGGAGAGTCCGTGCCCGCCGGATTCTTCGTCTATCCCGTCTCTCAGGCCGCCGATATCGCCGTATTCGGCGCTGGCCTCGTGCCCGTGGGCGAGGACCAGCTCCCCATGATCGAGGGGACGCGCGAGATTGTGCGGCGCTTCAACCACCTCTATGCCCCCGTGCTGACCGAACCGCAGGCGCTTGTGGGCCGCGCGGCCCGTCTGCCAGGCCTGGACGGCAACGGCAAGATGAGCAAGTCGCTGGGCAACGCAATTTTCCTGTCTGACAGCGCCGACGAGGTGGCCCGGAAGGTGCGGGGCATGTACACCGATCCGAACCACCTGCGTGCTGAGGACCCCGGTAAGGTGGAGGGCAACCCCGTCTTCGCCTACCTGGACGCCTTTGACCCGGACCGGGCGGGGGTGCAGGCCCTGAAAGACCGCTACCGGCGGGGCGGCCTGGGCGACGTGCGGGTCAAGCGGCACCTGCTGGAAGTGCTGGAAGGCACCATCGCGCCCATCCGTGGGCGCCGGGCCGAATTTGCTCGGGACCGGGCCGGCGTGGAGGTCCTGCTCCGCGAGGGCACCGCCCGGGGCCGCGATGTGGCGGCCAGGACGATGGTGGAGGTACGGGAGGCGATGGGACTGGACGATTTCCGGGAACGGGGAAGGAGGCCGCAGGAGGGGGAAAAAGCGTGATTTTGACGTGCGTTCACGGCGTCTTTTGCCACCGTGCATTGCTTCCCCCTTCCTGTCTGACTCCGCCCACGTTTCTTGAGTCTGCTCGTGTTAACCTGGGGGTGGAGGTCGGGTACTCCTACCCGGCGACGACAATCATGGATTACTACGAACTGCTGGGCGTTTCGCGCACCGCGAGCGCCGACGAGATCAAGAGTTCCTACCGCAAACTCGCCCTGAAGTTCCACCCCGACCGCAATAAGGAAGAGGGAGCCGCCGAGCAGTTCGCCCGCATCAACGAGGCGTACGCGGTGCTCTCGGACCCCGAGAAGCGCGCCCACTACGACCGCTTCGGCAGCGCGCCGGGCGCCGGGATGCCGGGCAGCGATCCCTTTGGCGGGATGGGCGGCGCGGGCTTCGATCCCATGGACATCTTTGAGCAACTGTTCGGGGGCATGGGTGGGCGCGGTGGTCGGCGGGGTCCGGCACGCGGCGACGATCTGGAAACCGAGGCCCACGTTACGCTGCTCCAGGCCCGTGCGGGCGAGGAGATCGAGGTGGAGGTCGACCGCCTCACGACCTGCGAGCACTGCCACGGCAACCGCAGTGAGCCGGGGGGCAAGCCGCCCAAGACCTGCACGACCTGTCATGGGGCGGGCGCCGTCCGGGCCCAGGCCCGCACGATCTTCGGCGTGGTGGAAACGCAGCAGCCCTGCCCCACCTGCCGGGGCGAGGGCCAGATGATCGAGGACCCCTGCACCGTCTGTAAGGGCCGGGGCCGGACCCTCAAGGCCGAGACGGTCAAGGTCAAGCTGCCGCGCGGCATCGATGAGGGCTACCGCATCCGCGTGGCGGGTATGGGCAACGAGGGCCCCGGCGGCAACGGTGACCTGTACGTCCACATCGAGATGGAGCGTCACCCTGAGTTGCGCCGGGAGCAGGAACACCTGATTTACACTGCGCCCATCGGCTTTGCCAAGGCGGCGCTCGGTGGGGAGATCGCGGTGCCCACCCTCGACGGCCCGCAGACGGTAGAGGTCAAAGCAGGCACCCAGCACGGCGAACTCCACCGCCTGCGCGGTCAGGGCCTGCCCCGCCTTCAGGGTGCGGGCAGCGGCGACCTGATCGTGGAATACGAGGTCACGGTACCCAAACCCACCCAGCTCTCGCCCGAAGCCAGAGAGGCCCTGCACGCCTATGCCCGCGCCGTGGGCGACGAGGTGAACGAACACCGTGAGGGCTTTTTCGACAAGGTGGGCAAGATCTTCCACCGGGACTGAGATTTGGGTGGGGGAGAGGGGACGCGCCGAGGGAGGCTGCGTCCCCTCTCCCCCACCCCTGTCTGTTGCTCAAGGCCGTGAACTTCCCTCAAAACTGCCGCACCAGTACCACCCACGCCACCAGCGCGGGTCCCAGCAGCCGCTCCGGCGTGAGCGCGTGTTGGGGCAGACCCAGCCACCCGACGTGTTCGAGCAGCCCGGCTGCCAACAGTTGCCCCAGCACGGTGGGGCTCAGCAGGGTGGCGGTGCCCAGGCGTGGGGCCAGCGCCGCCCGCCCCAGCAGGTACACCATGCCGGAGGCTCCGCCGATCCAGGTCCACCAGGGCAGGTGCGCGTCTGCGAGGGCGGAGGCGTGCCCCGGCCTCACCAGCAAAACGAAGGTGCCCAGCAGCGTCAGGGTCACGCTGATCAGGGCCGCCCCGGTGGAGTGCCCGGCCACCTGGGCAAGGCGCGAATTGGCGGTTCGGAGGGGAATGACGGTGCCCACCAGCACCGCCACGAGCATCGGGAGCCAGGGCATGGAGCATGCCAGCGGGTGGGTGAGGCTGCGCGGCTCCGTTTCGTCCCCTGTCCTCCGGGTGCAGACGAGCGGGACGGACGGCTCCATGACAGCGGCGTGACGCGGCATGTATGCTGCTTGACGGTTCCGTAACCGCCCGCACCTGCCCCCGCTCCCTTTCCCGGAGGATTCCACCGTGACCGTTGCCCCCCGTCCCCTGTCCGAGCGACTCGGTCAGAGTCGCCGTCAGCCGCTGCTCGTGTTTGCCGGGCAGAGCAATCGCCCCCTCGCCCAGGCCATCTGCGACAACCTCGGCGTCACGTTGGGCCACTCCAAGACCGAGAAGTTCACGAACGACAACATCATCGTGCACTACGAGCAGTCGCTGCGTGAGGGAGACGTGTTTATCGTCCAGACCTTCTCTACCCCCGTCAGCGACGCGATCATGGAGCTGATGCTGATGATCGACGCCGCCAAGAGCGCGTCGGCGGGCCGGGTCACGGCGGTCATTCCCTACTATTCCTACGCCCGCAGCGATAAGAAGGACAGCCCGCGCATCTCCATCGCCGCACGCCTGGTGGCAGACCTGCTGCAGGAGGCCGGAGCGGACCGCATCCTGACCATGACCCTGCACTCGCCGCAGGTCCACGGCTACTTCAAGGTGCCGGTGGACCACCTCTCGGCGGACGTGGTGCTCAGCCAGCACTTCAAGAAGTCCGTGCCCGACGCCCATGACGGCGTGGTGCTCGCGCCCGACGCGGGCAGCATCAAGCGGGCTTCTCAGATCGCCCGCCGCCTGGACTCGGGCCTCGCCATGATCGACAAGGAGCGCATCTCGGACACCGAGGTCCGTCCCCGCGCCCTGATCGGTGAGGTGGAAGGCAAGACCGTGTTTATCGTGGACGACGAAATCAGCACCGCCGGTAGCCTCGTCGAGACGGTTAACATCGCCCGCAGCATGGGCGCGAAAGACGTGTATGTGGCCGTTACCCACGGCGTCTACACGGGCCCGGCCATCGAGCGCATCGCCGCGCTGGACGTGACCCAGGTGGCGAGCACCAACACCGTGCATGTTCCGGAGTCCAAGATTCAGGGCGCGAATGGCAAACTCGCGGTCTTGGACGTGGCTCCGTTGTTCGCCAATGCGATTGCCAACATCCACACGGGCGCGAGCGTGAGCACCCTGTTCGAGTAATTGCAAACAAAGGGAGAAGGTGGGGAAGTGGCCGCTTCCCCACCTTCTCCCTTTGTTACGAACGCCGATTGAATCGTTTGCGGAGCGATTCAGTCCGGGCAGAGCGAGAAGGAGAGAAACGGGTTCTGGGTGGGGCGGGAAGCAAACCGGCGGTCTTCCGGTGTGTTCACGAAACGGACGGAACCCATACGACTCAGCCCAGGTGGGGATTTGTGGGCCCACGTGTCCGCAACCCCACCAGCAGCGCTCCGGCGGCCAGCACCGTCACCAACAGGCCCGAGTGCCCGACGGCCAGGAACGCGAGCGGCACGAGCGCGGCCACCAGCAGCGGGGGCAGGCAGGCCCGGCCCAGCGCCGTGACCCCGAACGCCAGACCAACGAGAGAACCCAGCGGCACCGCCAGCAGGGGCGGCAGGTACGCGGTCAGCACGCCCCCCAGCACGAAGCCCACGGCCAGCCCCAGCACAGCACCCGCCAGACCCAGCGGCGCGAGGGACAGGCGGCGCAGCCGGGCCCATACCAGGGCCAGCAGCGCGGCGAGCAGCAGGGCGGGCGGCTGCACCCAGCCGGTCTTGGCGAGCATCTCGCGAACGCTGCCCTGCGAGAACACCACAGCCACATTCTGGGCGGTGATCACGTCCTGCAGCTGCCAGCGCAGCGTCTGGTTGCCGCCGAACGCGGAGCGTGCAGCGTCGGTGGGGTAGAGGCTGTAGCGCTCGAACTTGGCGGGCCGGTTGGCGGTCACCGTCAGGTCCAGATTGCGCAGCGGTTCCCGGCGGTCCGACAGGCGGTAGCTCCAGCCGCGCAAGCCCTGGTGCCGGTACGCCACCCCCACCCGCACGGTTTGTCCGCCGGCCACCCGGCCCTCCCACAGGCTGCCATTGGTTAAGTCGCTGGCGCGGTAGCCCTGGCCGTTCACCGTCAGGCGAAAGCCGCTCAGCGTGCCGCTGCCCTCAGGCAGGGGAAACAGGAAGCGGATGGTGGCGTCTTCCTTGAGGGGATTGGTGAAGGTGTAGTCGGCGGCGAAGGTGGCGTTGTAGTACGTGCCGCGCCCACCCGCCGGGTTCACGAAGCGCAGGTCTACGCGGGCGCGGGTGGTGTCCAGGCCCAGCGGCTCCTCGGTCTGGAGGGTCACATCACGGGTATAGATCAGGTTGCGGCCCCGCCGGGTAAAGCCCTCGCGCAGGTCCTGCACGCTGAGGCCGTCCGGGTTGCCGAAGTAGGGCAGCAGGTTTTCCCACCCGCCGCTGACGTTCAGCCGCGCGTACACGTCGGTGGGCAGCACCAGCGAGCGCGAATACGTGCGGGTGGTCAGGACGCTGACGCGGGGTGCGGTCTGCACCGTCTGTCCTCCCGCCGGGTCCGCCGCGTTGGCGTAACGGGTGCTGAGCTGTGCTCCCAGCCGCGCGTCTACCGCCCGCCGGGTCACGTGGGTGGCGAGCACCCCGGCCCCCACCGCCAGCGCCACCAGGACCCAGCGGCCCAGCAGGGGCAGGCGGCTCCCGGCCCAGTTCAGCCCGGCCCGGAAGCGGTCGCGGTCCAGCAGGCCGACGAGCAGCAGGGCCAGCAGCAGTGCGCCCAGCGTGACGGCGAGGGGCAGGGCCAGTGCGGTCAGCCGGGAAAAGGCATCGAGTACGGCAGCGAGGGCAGTCTGAACCATGGAAACCTCCAGGCGTCAAAGCGTGGGAGTGAGATACTCACTTGAGTATGTCGCTCAAGAAGTGCAGTGGCGTCCAACTTTTGGTGCAGGGCCATTAAATGCTTTGTTTTAAAGCAAAAAGGCCAGGAGGGGCCGTGTCCTCCCCGGTCCTTTCTCCTGACGCGCACGTCGGTGCGGTCACGCTGCTCGCCCGCGATCTGCCCCGCCTGCAGGCCTTCTCCCAGATCTGCTCGGCCTGTCCCACACGGCTTTCCTGCTGCCGACGCGCGTGGGCCTGGAGCGCTGCCGGGCGCACGCCGCTGGGCAATGGAGATCTCCTCGTCAGCGCGGCGGTTTGCCTTCATGACTCCGAGGGCAACGGCGTCGAGGTCTACCGGGACCGCCCGCGCGGCGGGTGGACCTGGCAGGGCGGGCAGGTGCAGATGGACACGCAGGCCGTGGAGGTCGAGGCGGTGCTGGCAGAGGCGGGAGGCGTTCCCTTTGGCGCGCCCCTGGGAACCACCGTCGGTCACGTCCACCTCAAGGTGGGGAATGGCGCCGAGGCTGCCCGGTTCTACGCCAAAACCTGGACCGGTGTCGCGGTTTCCCGGCGCGTCGTTCCTGTTGTGGAGCGGCCACCACCTCGGGCTGAGCGGGTGACATACGCGGGGACAGGGGCGGCCCATTTCACCCCCTGCTGGACTGGGCGGTGTGGAGTTCGTGACGCCGGACCTCGCGCCGCTGCGGGTCCATCTGGCTGGGCAGGCGCTGGACGTGCAGGGCGGCGAGGACACCCTCTCGTTCGGCGATCCCTGGGGCAACCGGGTCACGCTGCGGCAGGCCACAGGCCGAAGTCGGGAGGGGGTACGCTGAAGCATGGTTGCGCGCGCCCTCTGGCTGGTCCTGTTTTCCACCCTGACCGTGACCGTTTCGCAGGTGGAAGCCGCTACGCCGCGTCCTGCCGCGCCCGTGCTCGTCTCTGTACCGGGAGACGATGGGGCCACCCTGCTCGGCGTGGTGGAGGGTGGAAAATGGACCGGGGGACCCGCGGCAGCTCGGCGCATCAGGGGCGGCGAGGTCTACCGCCTGCAGGGGCTGGGTGGTCCGGCCCACACGGCACGCGGAGGCCGGGCCGTCTCGTTCGGTGAACCCTGCCCGGAGACCTTCGGCGTGTCCCTGACGCCCGCCACCTCAAAGGCCGCCTTCCTGATTGGCACGTCCGCGACCTGGCCTGCCCGTCCGCGCCCCGTCACGTCCCTGCCGACGAATAGCCCGGTGTATGAGGCCGCCGTGCGCGCCGAACTCCTGCGGCGGGGCCTCCGCGATCCACGGGTGCAGCTCCGGAGCGTGACCCGCGCCGATCTGGACGGTGACGGCACGGACGAGGTGCTCGTCGAGGCGAGCCGCTTTGCAGATCAAGCGGCCCTCTACCCGCCGCCCACCGGCCAGCCGGGCGACTACAGCCTGCTGCTGCTACGCAGTGTGGTAAAGGGCAAGGTGCGGACCACCGTGCTGGGCGCATACGTGGCCCTGAAGGCGTATGACCAGAACCGGGACGAGACGATGCCTCTGGCGCAGCGGTACGCCCTGGGCGGTGTGGCGGACCTGAACGGCGACGGGCGCATGGAGGTGGTGACGTTCTCGGCCTATTACGAGGGCTACGGTGTGGCGGCCCAGGAGTGGACGCCGGGCAGTGGCCTGAAAGTCCGGCTGGACACGGGGTGTGGGGCCTGAATCCCCTGCCCCGCCCCGCTAGACTCCGCGCATGACCGAGCGGGTACGGGTGGGGCATGAAGCGGCGTTGATTGAGGGCAGCCAGACCGAGGTGCAGGTGGGTGGCGTGGGCGTGGTGGTGGTCCGGTATGAGGGGCAGTTCTACGCCCTGCGGAACAACTGCACCCACAAGGACTACCCCCTGCTGGGCGGCGATGTCGGCGCGGGCCGCATCACCTGCGAGAAACATGGCGCGAAGTTTGAGTTGAGCACGGGCAAACCCAAGACCCTCCCTGCCGTCAAGCCGGTGAAGCTCTACCGCACCGAGGTGGACGGCGGCGAGGTGTACGTGTTGCCGCTGTGAGGACCGGATGGCGGATTTGCCCAGAAGAAACCTGTGGGAGGCCCGGGCCATGCGCGTCCTGAACGTTCCTGTTCCCCCTGCGCTGCAGGCCGCCTGGCCGGACTGGCTGGCCTCCGCCCGGCAGCCTTTTTTCCTGACCCTGGACGAGGCGGCGGCGCTGCCGCTGCCCACCGTGCCCCACCGGGACGTGACCCTGCCTCCCGAACTGCGCGATACCTACGCCCTGTGGAACCTGCGGCCGGACGTGGCCCGCGTGGTCTGGCTGACCGAAACCGAGTGGGAGGCGCTGGAGCCCGCCGTCCGCCGCTCTCTGGTGCGGGCGCAGGTGCGTAACCGCCGGGGCGCGGTGGCCCGGGTCCGGGCGTTCGCGGACCTGCTGCCTGCGTTGAGCGGCGCGCACTTCGTCTGGTGGCCGTCCCTCGCCACGCCCGCCGCGCTGGAGCGGGTGCTGTCGGAGCGGCGTCCTGCCTGCCAGCGGGAACAGGTTCCCGCCGAGGTCTGGACCGCCGCAGCTCCCCTGCTGCCCCGGGCGCGCGAACTGGCCGGGACCTTTCCCCACGCCAGCGGTCCCAACTGCTTCGGCACCGTGATGGCGGCGGCGGGCGTGGAGGGCGCCGAGCGGGAGTGGATGCAGCGCGCCCCCTTTGAGGCGTTTCTTGCCCAACGCTCCCGCCCAGTGGATCACGGAAACGCCCCGGGCACCGTCCTCGTGTGGCGGGACGCATCGAAAGACGTGCAGCACGCCGCCGTCACGTTGGGCCCTGACTGGGCGCTGCACAAGCCCTCGCAGTCGTGGATGACGCCCCGGGTGGTGCTGCCCCTGCGTGACCTGATCCTGTCCTCCCGCTCGCGGGGTTTGCGGCTGGAGCGCCGCTGCCTGCAGGGCTGAAGGCTGATCCAGACTCCTTGCTCACCGTCAACGTGCGATGGGGTCCGAAGCAAACGGGTACAGCGCGCGAGTGGGAAAAAGACCGGGCCCGTCTTACTTTCCACCCCGGGTCCGCATCCACAGCCGCCAGCCCTGCCACGCGAACATGGCGGCGCTCAGCAGAGCGAAGGGCAGGTTCGCCTTCTGCACGAAGCGGATGGTCAGGGCTCCCCAGCCGCACGTCAGCAGCACCAGCAGCCAGACGGGGGCGTTCACGGCGTTCTCCTCATGCCGCTCAGCGTAACGTTCCCGGGGCAGCCGTCCGTCCCGACGTCGTGCCCGCACTGCTTCCCAGGGCGCGCAGCGCCGCCGCCGCATTCAGCGTGCCGCGCCCGCAGGTCTTGCGGGCGTCGGGGTCACAGCGCCCCCCCGGAAAGGGCGTGGCCGTGCGGATCAGGATGTCCCGGACCTGCGCGGGGGTCAGGGTCGGCTTGAGGCCAAACAGCAGGCTGGCAACGCCAGAAGCGTGCGGCGCGGCGAAGCTGGTACCGTTGGGGCTGCGCTCGCCGCCAGGGCCGCTAAGGCTGCTTGCCGGAATGCCGTGGCTCGGCTCGCCTCCGGGCGCGGCCAGGGACACGCTCGCGCCCCAGTTGGCGTAGCCGGGGCGCTGACCCCGCTCGTCCACGCTCGTGACCGTCAGGACGTTGCGGCATCCCGCCGGGGTATACCCCCCGGCGTCCGCTCCGTCGTTCGCTGCGCCCGTTACCACCAACGCTCCCCGCGCCGTCACCGCGTCGATGGCCGCCTGAATGCGGGCGTCGCAGCCCGTGAGCGGAATGAAGTCGGCATACAGGCTGAGGTTCAGTACCCGGGCGGGGTTGGGGTTGGCGGGCGCGCCGGGCGCGGGGAGGCCAACCGCCCAGCGCATCGCGTCGGCCAGGTCCTGCGGATCGATCATGCCGTCCGTACCGCCCACCCGCACCTGCACCACCCGCGCCTGCGGGTTGATGCCCACCATCCCGCGGCCATCGTGCGCCGCCCCGATGATGTTGCCGATCACCTCGGCGTGGTAGGCGAACTGACCCCTACCGCTCGCGTCCCGGTCCCGCCCGTCGCCGTCGCCCGAACGGGCGGGGTCCGACACGAAGTCGTAGCCGTTCACCACCCGGCCCGCCAGCTCCGGCGAATTCACGTATCCCGTATCCAGCACGGCCACGGTCACGGCCGCCCCGCGCTCGCTGCCGGGACGGTCCGCCCACGCCCCGGGCAGTTGGATCTCGCGCAGGTTCCACTGCCCGCGAAAGAGGGGATCGCGCGGTTGGTAGGCCGTGGTGGCCGGGGCCGAAAGGGGCGCGAGCGGCGTCAGGGGCGGCGCGACTTGCGGACGGGCCGGCAGGGGAGCGAGCTCGGGGAGCGCAGCCGCCGTGGTGGGCGGCTTGGGTGTGGTGCGCGGGGCGCTGTTCGCCGTTCCCATCAGTAGCGCCAGCGCAAACAGCAGGGCCCGGGAGAGAGGAGACTTCATCCCCGCAGTCTCGCCCGTGGGGCTGACGGAGGGCTGAGTTCAGGCTTGCGAAATGGGCCAGGAGACGACGGGTGTGCGCGGCGGTTTACGCTGAGCTGCATGACCGCATCCCCTCCCACCTCCCGCGTCATGGTCCTTACCGGCGCGTCCAGCGGCATCGGGCGGGCCATCGCACATGAGCTTGCCCGGCAGGGCTACCGCCTCGTTCTCGCGGCGCGGCGGGCGGACGAACTGAACCGGCTCGCCCGCGAACTCGATCCTTCCGGCTCGCGCGTGCTGGCCGTACCCACGGACGTCACCGACGACGCTTCCCGCCGCGCGCTGGTCGAGGCCGCCCGCAAGCACTTCGGGCGGGTGGACGTGCTCGTCAACAACGCGGGCGTCACCGTTGAGCGCGGCTGGTGGTGGGACGATTCTGATCCGCTGCGGGTGCTGCGCGTGAACCTGGAATCGCCCATCGAACTCACGCGGCTGGTGCTGCCCGAAATGCGTGCCAGGGGCTCGGGCCACATCGTCAATATCGGTTCGGTGGCGGGCCGGGTGCCCTTCAATGGGCTGTATTCGGCGAGCAAGTTCGGCCTGCGCGGTTTTTCACAGGCCTTGCGGCGCGAGCTGCTGGGCACGGGCATCCACGTCACGCTCGTCTCACCGGGCTTTGTCCGCAGCGAGATGACGCGCGCCGCCCGTCTGCCCATGCCGGGGCCGGAAGTCGTGGCGCAGGCGGTGGGGAACGTGCTGGAGCGTCCACGCCGCGAAGTCATCGTGCCGCGCGCCTACCATCTGCTCGTGTGGCTCGACGCCGCGTTTCCCGGCTTCGGGGACCGGCTGGTGCAGCCCCTGTTGCGGCGGCGGTACGCGCACGAGCTACGGGGTGCGCGCGGGGAAGCCTGAGGCTTCCCTTCAGACTGCGGGCGACCCTGCTGGGGGCCCCGTACACTGGCCCGTGAAATGAGCGTCCTCAAGACGGCGTTGAAGGCGGTCCAGCCGGCCCTGGAACGGGCACTCTCCGGGCTGGACAGGGCCTTTTCGGGCTACGTCCAGCCCCGGCGCGCACGCGGCAAGCTGATTTTGCAGCCCTACGTGGGCTGGGGTACGCCCGTGTTCGTCGAGCTGACGGGGCGGGTGCTGCTGCCCCGCGCGCTGGCCCCCGCCCGCACGGCGGACCCGCACTGGCACAACTTCCGCAACATCCTGCGCCGCCTGCTCTCGCGCGAGGTGGGCGGCGTGCAGGTGACCGGCACGCTGGGTGAGGCCACGGCCAGCGGCGTAAGCGACGCGGACGGCTATTTCACCCTCGTCTTCGAGCCGGGGGAGGGCGGGCCTTTCTCGGAGGGCTGGCACGAGGCGCGGCTGAGCATCGGGGGCCGTCCGGGCCGCACCCGCGCCGACGTGCAGGTGATCGGGAAAGCCCGCTTCGGCGTGATCAGTGACCTCGACGACACGGTAATCCGCTCGGACGTGACGAGCGTGCCGCGCATGCTGCTCACCAGCCTGACGGGCAATGCGCGTACCCGCCTGCCCTTTCCCGGCGTCAGCGCCCTGTACCGCGCCCTGACCCGCGATCTGCGCGGGGGAGAGGAGACGCGCAACCCGATCTTTTACGTGTCCAGCAGTCCGTGGAACTTCTTCGACCTGCTGTGGCAGTTTCTGGACTACCGACGCATTCCGCCCGGCCCGCTCTTCCTCCGCAACTGGGGCGTGGAGTTGTTGCGCGGTCATGGCGGCCACAAGCACGAGGTCATTGAGCGCCTCTTTTCCCGCTTTCCAGAGCTCAACTTCGTCCTGATCGGGGACAGCGGCGAGCAGGACCCCGAGATCTACGCCGAGGTGGTGCGCCGTCACCCAGGCCGTGTGCTTGGCGTGTACATCCGTGACGTGACGGAAACGGGCCGGGATGAGGGCGTGCGGAAGTTGCGCGAGGAGGTCCGCCAGGCCGGGGTGGACCTCGTGCTCGCTGCCGACACCCTGAACGCCGCGACCCACGCGATGGCCCTGGGCCTGATCCGGCCCGGGGAGCTGCGGAGCGTGGCCGCCAGCGTAACGCGGCGCACGAAGCCCTAGCGCAGTTGTCTGGATGGTGCCAAGGGCACCCCTCACGGCGCGGTTCTCCCCCATGCGCATTTGGCTTCGCTCGCCGGGCCCAGTCAAAAGGAAGTCCGCACGTTGACAACTGCGCCAAGAGCTGGGGAAGGCCGCCCGCGAAGCGATCCGCGGACTTTCACCATTCCAGCGTTTGCCTCGGCGCAGGACCAGGTGCCCTCTGAATGACCGGGGTTCCGAGGGTGAAGGGAACCCCGCATACAGGGGAAGGAGGGGGCAGAAGGGCAGCCCACCCAGTTCATGGTCGCCGTGTGCCCCCAGGATGAACTGGGAGTGCAGGAAAAGCGCGGGGGCCAGCACCGGCGGTCAGGGTTTAAGAAAGCCCTGCTTGTCATGGTTGGCGTCCTCCTCCGGATTGCAACGGTGGGCAACTGTACGGGGGAGACAAGCAGGGAGTTGTGCGAAAGGGGTTCGGGTTGGCCTACGGCAGGAGCGGGACGGGCCGGGGATTTATCCCCGGCCCGTCCCGCTCCTCCTTGCTTTAGCCCTGCGGCCCGTTCCCGCTGCGGCGGCCCCGGCGGCGGCGGCGGCGCTTGGCATCCGCGTCGTTGCCCGCTGCACCGCCGTCCTGAGGAACAGGGTCTTGCCGGGGGGGTTCGCTGCGCTCGGAGCGGCCACCGTCCGGGCGGCCGTTCAGATCACGCACGGCTCCCCGGTCGCTCCCGCCGCGCGAGTAGCGCTGACCTGGGCTGCGTCCTCCGCCGCTGCGGTCAAAGCCCCGGTCAAACGAGCGTGGCGGACGTCCGCCCTCGCCCTGGCCGTCATCGGGCGGCATGTTCTCCACGGTCCAGTCCCCGAAGTACATGCGCTGCACGGTGATGTTCACCGGGCGCAGGTGCTCATTGCGGGGACGCTCCAGCGTAATCACGCGACGGGGCCGCTGCCCACCGTTCTGAGGGCGTACAGGGCCGCGTCCGCCCTGGAACCCGCTGTCCCGGCTTCCGCCATCGCGTCCGCCACCGTCACGTCCCTGCTGGGTACGCACGCCGCGTCCCTGGCCCTGGCCGCTCTGCCCCCGCGGCGTGGTGCTCTGGACGGCAGGTTGCGGCTCGTCCAGCGTGAACTTGCGGGGTGCGGTGGGCGTGATGGTGCTCAGGCGCTCGCGTTTCTCGGCCTCGCGGTCCTCACGCCGCCGGGCCCGGGGCCGGGTGGGTGCGTCGTCCATATCGGTGTCCTCCTGGGTAAAGTCGATCAGGCGCGCCAGGGGATTGACCTGACTGATGGTGACGGTCAGGGTGTCGCCCAGCCGGAAGGTCCGCCCACCCGAGCGGCCCCGCAGCATCTGCGCGTCTTCGAGGTAGATGTAGTAGTCGTCGTCGAGGTTTGAGATGTGCAGCTTGCCCTCCACCCCGTTGTCGAGCATCACAAACAGCCCGCTGGACACCACGCCCGACACGTTGCCGGTAAAGGTCTCGCCCAGGTGTTCCTGCGCCCACTTGGCCTGGTAGTACTTCGTCAGGTCCCGCTCGGCCTCGGCAGCCGCGCGCTCGCGGTCCGAGGTATGGTCGCCCATCCCCGGCAGCTTGCCGCGCAGCTCGTTGACCGCGCGGCCCCCGGAACGCAGCTCGCCCGACAGCATCCCGCGCAGCACCCGGTGGACCAGCAGGTCCGGGTAGCGGCGGATGGGCGAGGTGAAGTGCAGGTACTCGTCGAACGCGAGGCCGAAGTGCCCCAGGTTCTCGCCCGCGTACTTGGCCTGCTGCATGGAGCGCAGCAGCAGCGTGTTGACCACGCCCTCACGCGGAGTGCCGCGCACCTGCTTGAGGACCGCCTGGTACGCCTGCGGCGTCGGCTCGTTGCCCGGGAAGGACAGGCCCAGCCGCCCGATGGCTCCCGTGACCTCCTGAAAACGCTGGAGGGTGGGTTCCTCGTGGATGCGGAACAGGGCGGGGATATCGCGCTGCAAGAGCTCGTGCGCCACCACCTTGTTCGCCAGCAGCATCAGGTCCTCGATCATGCCGCGCGCCGTTTCCTCACGGATGGGGATCAGTTCCATGCGCCCGTCGGGGCCCACGTCCACCTTCACCTCGCGCAGCTTGAAGTCGAGCGAGCCCTCACGCAGCCGCTTTTGCCGCAATTTGGTCGTGATCTTGAGCAGCAGGTGCAGGTCCCCTTCGAGGTGCCGAGCATGGTCGGGCAGCGTCGCCGTGGCCTCGGAGTACGCCTGCACCTCGTCGTAGGTCAGCCGCGCCTTGGAGCGGATCACGCTGGGCGCGAGCTGCACGTTCAGGATCTCGCCCTCGGCAGAGAGCTCCACCATCGCCGTCATGGTCAGGCGGTCCTCGTTCGGCACGAGGCTGCACACGCCGTTGGAGAGGTGCTCGGGCAGCATGGGCAGCACGCGGCCCGGCAGGTAGACGCTGGTGGCGCGGGCATACGCCTCGTCGTCCAGCGGCGTGCCCTCGCGCACGTAGTGGCTCACGTCTGCGATATGAACGCCCACCACAAAGGTGCCCTCGGGCGTGGGCTGGATGTGGATGGCGTCGTCGAAGTCCTTCGCGTCGCGTCCATCCACCGTGAAGATGTTGAAGTCGCGCAGGTCCAGCCGTCCGACGAGGGCTTCGTCGGGAATCTGGGCGGGAATGGCGTTTGCCTGGTCCAGCACATCCACGGGAAACTCGCCGCGCAGACCGTACTTGACGATCACGGCTTCGGTCTCCGTCTCGGGATCGTCCTGCTCGCCCAGCACGCGCCGGACCTGGCCGAACACCTCGTCCTCGCCCGTCTGCTCGGGCCAGAACAGCTCGGCCACCACGCGCGCACCGCTTGGCAGCCCTTCCAGGCCGTCAGGCAACAGCAGGATGCGGTGCCGGGCACGCGGGTCGTCGGCGCGCAGGATGGGATGCCCCTTGCTGAGTTCCAGGGAACCTACAAGTTGCTTGTACGCCCGCTGCACGATGCGGGCCACACTGGCGCGCGGGCTGCCGTCGCCACGTTGACCCCGACGCGGGCCGTTGTTGCGCCCATCGCGTCCGCCATCGCCCCGGCCTTCCATCCGCACCAGCACCGTGTCGCCGTTCCAGGCTTCCATCGTGTGCTCGGGCGCGACGTAGAAGTCCTCGCCGCCGCTGTCGGGCACCACGAAGCCGAAGCCCGCCGCCGACGCCTGGAAGCGTCCGCGCACCAGGCTCATCGCTTCGGGCAGGCCGTAGGTACGCCGCCGGGTGCGAATGACCTCACCCGTACGGGTCAGTTCGTCCAACAACGACTCCAGATCGCGCCAGTTGCCCAGGCGGTCGAGCATCTGCCGGGTAAAGGTGCGTTCCAGATCCCGCACATGGATGGGGCGGCCCAGCTTGCGAAGCTGCGCGGTCACGAGCTGCCGGGCCGCCTCCTCGCCTTCCGCTTCGCCGCTCGCGGGCCCGGTGGAGGAGTCCTCGTCGCCCGTTGCCGTGGCCTGTGGCTCGCGCCTCGGCTTGCGGTTGCGGCGGCCGCCCGCATCGGGGGTCACCGCCGCCGTTTCCGTCTCGCCCAGGGGCAGGTCCACAGCGGGGTCCGGCGTGTCCCCGCGCATGGTGGCGGTGACGGTCGGGGCCGCGCCGACCTGCGCAGCAGGTTCAGGGCTGGCATCGGACGGAACGGACGCTTCCACGGCTTCCACGCCGCCCAACATGGCGCCGAGAGGGACTTGGGCCTCCGGGTCACCATTGGATTCTGGAGCGGTTTCCTGAACGGCTTGCACCGCCGACTTGGGCTTGCGGCCCCGGCGCTTGGGCACTTCGAGCAGCACGGATTCCGCCGCTCGCGTCTCGGTGGGCAGCACCCCGGGTTCGGGCACCGCTTCCGTGGAAGCGGCGGCGCGGGGCTTGCGGCCCCGGCGAGGTTTTTCGGGGGCAGCCGCCGCGTCAGGTTCCACCGCCGTCTGCAGCGGAGCGGGCGCGGGACCTTCAGCTTCCTGCGGCGCTTCTTCCCGCACGGCTTCCGTCATGGCAACGGGAACTTCCGCTCTCGGCTTGCGTCCACGGCGGGCGCGGGGAGGTTCGGCAGGGGCGGCCTCGGCGGGGACGTCTGTCGGGGCGACGGGTACGGCGGCCTCCTGCACTTCGGCCGCGGACGGGACTTGCTCCGCCTTCGGCTTGCGCCCACGGCGGGGCTTGGCTTCGGGCGCGGCAGGTTGGGGTTCCGGCGTGGCCTCTGCCACCTGTGGGGCCGGGATTTGGGTCTTCTGGGTTTTGCGGGGGCGTCCCCGCGTAGGGGCCGGGCTGGCCGGGGTGTCTATCGGCTCCGCAACCGGCGTGGGGGCCGCTGTTTCGGCCTTACGTCCACGCCGCACTGCGGTTTTTTTCGCTTCTGCTGAGGGCGTGTTCACCGGCTGTTGCTGCTGTTCCTCAGCGGCCACACGCTCTTTTTTCGCTCTGGGCATTCCTCACCTGTCAGGACGGCCCGTGGGATGTTCTCGTATAGGACGCGGCGGGCCACACACCTCGCCTACAGGCGCATGTTCGTGACCGCGCGTCTCACCCACGGGGAGGGGGGTTTCGCTTGTCTCGGGCCGCGCCCGGCCCGCTGTCACTCTGGCGCGGTGTGGGGGCGCTGTCCTGGACCCGGCAGCGAGGTCAGTCTATCACACCGCCCTCCGCCGCGCCGAAGTGCGCCCCGCGTAGGCGAAGAAACGGCCAATGCTTTTTCGCTGAAGTTGTGCCGGTTTTCTCGGGAAAGGATTCAAGACAGTTGGGGGTGGTGAACGCCTGCCTCTACGGCTCTTCCACACCATGGCCCGACGTGCGGTGCGGCGCACGGGAACTGGGGCATAGAGACTGGCGACTGGGGGCTGGCGACTGGGAGAATCGTCCTTTCCGTTTCCGATGGTCCCCGAAGAGGTTTTCAGTTCCTCGCTCTTGAACGCTGTTGGTACGTCACCGAGGAGGGTGTTGGAGGCAAAGCAGCGTTTTCCTCGTTTCAGTCGGGGGCAGCCTCCGTCCGCCATTTCCCTCTACTGCCTCTTCTACGGGTCGCCAACCCTCTGCAACCGGCCGAGTCCTGCGTCCTCCGAAGGAGGGAGAAAACGAGAAAACGACCGCGTTCCGGCGGCCTGTTTTCCACCGCACCTCAAGCGTCGAGGGGGAGTGAACGAAAAGAAGTGTTCCCAGCGGCCATTAAAAGCCTTGCGGCCGCTCCTCTTCCTCGAACAATCTGCCCAGGTCCACCGTTCCCGTCAGGGGCGCGTGGTCACTCAGCCGCGCTTCCCGGTCCACCCACAGCTCCCGCATGGAGACGCCCGCCGCGAGCAGGTAATCCAGCCGCCAGCCCACATCGCCCTGGTAGGCGTTGCCCCGGTTGCTCCACCAGGTGTACTCGGACCGCTCGCCTAACCAGGCGCGGTGGGTGTCGGTGAGGCCCGCCTCCAAGTGTGCGGTCATCCACGCCCGCTCGTGCGGCAGAAAACCGCTGTTTCTCTGGTTGGCCCGCCAGTTTTTCAGATCCACCTCCTGGTGGGCGATGTTGTAGTCTCCGCCGATCACCAGGGGCATTCCACCGGCCAACGTGCCCGTCACCCACGCCTGGTAGTCGCCCAGCACGCGGTTCTTGAAATCCTGCCGCCCAGCGGCGTTGCTGCCACTGGGCAGGTACACGCTGGCGAAGCGCACACCGTCCACCACGGCGCTGAGAATGCGCCCCTCGTCGTCCATCTCGGCGTGGTCCATACCCACCCGCACGTCCTCCAGGGGATGCAGGCTCAGCACCGCCACACCGCTGTATCCGGGTTTCTTCGCCGGGAACCACGCGCCCGCGTAGCCCAGTCCGGCCAGGGCCTCAGGCATCGGACCGGCGCGAATTTCCTGAAGCAGCAGCACGTCGGGCCGGTGCCGCTCCAGCCAGTTCTCCAGTCCCTTTCGCAGCGCACTGCGGAGCCCATTGAGGTTCAGCGTCGTGACCCTGAGGGTGCGGGTGGGGGAGGTGAGGTCAGGCACAGGCGGGAGCATAACGCGCCGCTGCCCTCTCCTAAAGGCGAGCTTTAAGAAAGGCTCAGGTCCCGTCAGTGATGCGCGGCTGCCCGTTCCGTTACGCTGCTCTCATCATGGCCGACATCGCTTTCCGCAACGAAAAAGACGGCACCGAGTACCAGATGACGCACCCCAAGGCTGCGCGCGTGCTGGACGACGTGCAGACCTGGGCCACCCGCAACGGCTTTGAGCGGGTGGTGTTCTGGCGTGACCCCGAAGACGAACACAAGCTCTGGGTCCAGCTCGGCCCCGACCGCCTGAACTACTGGATTCACGACAACACCTTTACTGAGGGCAAGCACGAGACGGTGGAGATGCAGCTCGACTACGCGCGCGGAGCCCAGCGCCGGAGTGCGGCGGGGTACGACAAGTTCGACAAATAAGCGGCCGCCTTCGGCCGCCACTCCTCCCGTAGCGAGCGGCGAGGGCGTGCGCGCCGCGTTGGCCCGGGTGAATGGGGAAGCGGCGGTCCAGGCCAGACGGTCAGTCTTCGTGCAACCCTGTTGCTGCTCGGCCAGGTGGGCTGCGGCGCGCAGCAGGACCACGTTGAGCGGGGCATCGGGGATGGGAAGGGTCTCGCCCTGCGCGGCAAGCCCGGTCCCGGCTCCATCCCCGCCTCCGACCTTCGGTCAGCGGCCGTCTGCCGCCCGCGCCCACATTGAGCAGGGTGAGTTTGGCGGGTAGAAGCAGTGCATTCCGCAGGCAGGGTCACGTCTCTCAGCTTGGTCCACCTTTAACGTCTGGGTGGGCCTTCTCAGGCGTAGATTCGTTCAGGAGCCTTTCTCTGAAAGGGTGACTTATCTTCCCGTTGTCAAGCGTCCACTCAACCTTCATAAGGCGGCAAAACTCACGTTTGAAGCAGGGGGGGCGGGACAGAGTTGGCCTGTGTCGGTTCCGGGGTAAGGCCGGTGGGCGGGAGTCCACCTTCCACTTGCCCCTCGTCCCAAGTCTTCATCCTTTTTTGAAGGGCAGGTGCTTCATGAACGTCAAGATTTCCAACGTCCTGTACATCCTCGGCTTCGCCTCCATCGTGCTGTCCGCCGGTAACTTCGTCGCGGGCAAGACCGAAGACGGTCAGGCGCAGGAATCCCAGGAGCGCAACGGCTTGTTTGTCGGCTTCTGGCCCCCCACCTTCTTCATCCTCGGCAAGATCGTCGAGGACCGCGAGAAGGCGGGCAAGAACCTCCTCAACGGCTGAAACAAGATCGGCAAATGAAGGGACGTGGTTTTTACGCCACGTCCCTGCTTCGCTGTCCTGAACCCGAACCCTACATCTCCATCCGGGTCTTCAGGAAGTTGGTCATTACGGCCCCCCGTTTGTAGAAGGGGTTGTCCATGATCTTGATGTACAGCGGAATGGTGGTTTTTGGCCCCTGGATAACGGTCTCTTCCAGCGCCCGCTTCATGCGGCGGATCGCTTCCTCGCGCGAGTCGTGATGCACGATCAGCTTGCCAATAAGGCTGTCGTAGTGAGGCGGAATCACGTAGCCGCTATAGGCGTGGCTGTCCACCCGCACGCCGGGGCCACCCGCGAAATGCACGTCGTCCATCTTGCCCGCCGCCGGGCGGAAGTCTTTGTCGGGGTCTTCGGCGTTGATGCGGCACTCGATGGCGTGGCCGCGCAACTTCACGTCTTCCTGCCGGAGGTGCAGGCCCTCGCCCGCCGCGATCTGGAGTTGCAGCTTCACGAAATCCAGGCCAGAGATTTCCTCGGAGACGCAGTGTTCCACCTGGATACGGGTGTTCATCTCCATGAAGTAGTAGTTGCCGTCCCGGTCCACGATGAACTCGAGCGTGCCCGCGCCCGCGTAATTCACGTGCTGCGCGAGGCGCACACCCGCCGAGAGGATCTCCTGGCGCAGGGTGTCGGGCAACGTGGAGGGCGCTTCCTCGATCAGCTTCTGGTTCCGGCGCTGGATGGAGCAGTCGCGCTCGCCGATGTGGATCACGTGCCCCTGTCCGTCGCCCATCACCTGCACCTCGACGTGCCGGAACTCTTCCAGGAACTTCTCCATGATGATGGCGGGATCTCCGAAGTACAGCCGCGCCTCCTCCTGCGCCTGCCCGAAGGCGGCCTTCAGTTCCTCCTGCGTCCGCACCACCTTCTGCCCGCGCCCGCCGCCGCCTGCCGACGCCTTGAGCAGCACCGGGTAGCCAATCTGCTTGGCGGCCAGCAGCGCGGCGGCCACGTCTTCCAGCACGCCCGTTCCGGGCACCACGGGCACACTGCTCTGTGCGGCGATGTCGCGCCCGCCCGCCTTGCTGCCCAGCGCCCGCATGGATTCGGGCGTCGGTCCGATAAACACGATGCCATGCTCGCGGCACATCTCCGCGAAGTCCGGGTTCTCGGCCATGAAGCCGTAGCCTGGGTGAATGGCTTCCGCGCCCGTCATCAGCGCCGCCGACAGAATGTTGGGAATGTTGAGGTACGAGGCGTTCGAGGCGGGCGGCCCCACGCACACCGACTCGTCGGCGAGCAGCACGGGCAGGCTCTTCTCGTCGGCGGTGGAATACACCACCACCGTCTTCACGCCCATTTCCCGCGCGGTTCGTATGACGCGCAGGGCGATCTCGCCACGGTTGGCGATCAGGATTTTCTTGAACATGGGTGCCTCCGGCAAGGCGCCGCCAGTCGCCAGTCGCCAGGGTCAGACGTGACTTGCGGCGACTGGTGACTGGACGCTGGCGACTTACTCAATGATGAACAGCGTCTGCCCGTACTCCACCGGCTCGGCATTCTTCACCAGAATCTCGCGCACGGTGCCACTGACTTCGGCCTCGATTTCGTTCATCAGCTTCATGGCCTCGATGATGCACAGGACCTGTCCGGCGCTGACTGTATCGCCCACCTTGACGTAAGGAGCGGCGTCGGGGCTGCTCGCCGTGTAGAAGGTGCCCACGATGGGGGCCTTGACGGGCGTGCCCGCGCTCTTGGCTGGAGCAGCGGGAGCCGCCGCCGGTGCCGAGGGGGTGGCCGCTTCGCTGAGCACAGGGGTCGCGGGCGCGGTGGGGGCCTCGGGCGCAGGCGCGGCGGAGCTGGGAGCCGGTGGCTGGAAGCTTGCCGCGGCGGACATCACCGTGGGAGTGTGGGGCGCGGCCACCGGAGCCGGGCCCGCAAACGCCTGCGGTCCGCGTTTGAGGTCCAGGGCAAAGCTGCCGGTCTGCAGGCTGAATTCGCGCACATCCGCGGCACTCAAAGCGTCGAGAATTTTCTTGAGATCGTCTGGGTTCATGGCCCCTCCTGTTTCAGTCTGGAATTGTTGCCCGCCCATCATGACGCGAAGCGGCGCAGAGGGGGCGTTACTCGCTGCCTAACGCCCGTTAGGCTGAACCGAGTCTAGCAGCAAAGGTAAGCGCCGCTCCCTTTTGAAGGGAAGCGGCGCTCGTTTTGCAGCAGGGCTTTACGCGCGGCTGAGGTACTGGCCTGTGCGGGTGTCCACCTTGACGTTGGTGTCCTGCTCCACGAACAGGGGCACCTGCACCACCGCGCCGGTCTCCAGGGTGGCGGGCTTGGTGCCGCCGGAGACGGTGTCGCCGCGTACGCCGGGGTCCGTCTGCACGATCTTGAGGATCACCTGGTTGGGGAGGGTAATGCTCAGCGCCTTGTCGCCGTACATCGACACTTCCACTTCGGTGTTCTCCTTCATGAACTTGGACGCGTCGCCCACGAGGGTGGGGGGCAGGCTCACCTGGTCGTAGGTGTCCATGTCCATGAACATGTAGTCGTCGCCGTCCTTGTAGAGGTACTGCATCTTCTTGCCCTCGACGTAGATGTCCTGCAGCTTCTCGCCGCTGTTGAAGGTGCGGTCCACGATGCTTCCGCTTTCCATGTTGCGGAACTTGGTGACCACCTTCGCCCCGCCGCGGCCCATCTTGAGGTGGGAGTACTCCAGGCACTCCCACAGGCCGCCGTCCATTTCCACCTTCGTGCCGTTGCGCAGTTCAGTCACGCTGATCATGTCTGTTCTCCTTGATTCGTGTTTCGCCGGGGGCACTCGCCCCCACCGAAAGAGCAGGGGGGGGGCCGCAGGGCAACAGGCACGATTCTAGCAGAGGCCGCGCCGGGGACGGAACCCACATCACGCGCCAGGTTTGCTACACTGCCAGGGTTGCTTGGCCGCCGCCCCCGCTTTTGCCCCCCGGGCGAAGACGGCGAGCGCAGGACAGGCCGAGCGCCCCACCGGAGGAAACACCCACATGGAACTGAGAGCCACCCCCCGCAAGAGCCAGGAAAAGCTGGCCGAAGGTTTGATCCCCGCCGTCGCCTACCACAAGGGCCAGAACGTGTCGTTTGCGCTGGACCGCAAGACGTTTGACCGCGCGTTCCGTCAGCAGGGTACGACGGGCCTGTTCGACATCACACTCGAGGGCGGCGAGACCTTCCCGGCGCTGGTCAAGACCGTGCAGATGGACAAGCGCCGCCGCGCGCCCATCCACGTCGACTTCTACATGGTGACCTACGGTGAGCCCGTTGAGGTCAGCGTGCCCGTCCACACCACCGGCAAGGCCCAGGGCGAAGTGATGGGCGGTCTGGTGGATACCGTGGTGCACAATCTGAACGTCATCGCCCCCGGTCCTCGCCGTATCCCTCAGGAGGTCACCGTGGACGTGACCCGCCTGAACATCGGTGACCACGTGACCGCTGGACAAATCAAGCTGCCTGAGGGCGTCAAGCTCGCGGGCGACGCGGATCAGGTCATCATCTCGGTCCTGCAGCCCCGCCTGACCGCCGAGGAGGCCGAAGCCGAGCAGCAGGCCGCTCAGGTGGCCGGTCTGGTGGCTGCGGGCGAACTGTCCGAGGAAGCCGCCGCTGCCGTGCTGGAAGGCGAGGCCAGCCTGGACGAGGTCAAGGCCGTCGAGGGCGCCGAGAACACCAGCGAGCCCACCGACAACGTGAGCACTGGCGACAGCGCGGGTCCCAGCGAGGGGACCAGCCAGAGCAGCGGGCAGTAAGCTCCAGGCACGTCAGAAGGGCCGGGGTTCCCGTCAGGGGCTTCCGGCCCTCTCCCATTTCGTCCGTTACCCTGCTCCATGCCTCACCTGGACGATCAGGTCTCCTTTCTGCTCACCTGTGGGCAGCTCAAGGGGATGACCTGCCAGGACCGCCCCACGACGGCAGCCGTGACGAAGCAGCCGTGACGAAAATAGCGCTGGGCACTCCTCGCACCCCGCGCTGATGGCGTTGGCGGAGTACGCGCCTCCAGGCACGAATGTGGAGCGCGTGGTCCGACTGCTGGTTCACGCTCTCGGCGAGATTGGTGCGGGCGACGCCTCCACCGGGTCAGACGAAACGTTGCGGGACGAGCAGACCCGTAAGGAGCAAGCGGCGGCTGTTCGGGCTTCTGCCGGGCGGGCAGGCGGACGCCTTCTATCCGCTCTGGAACGAATTCAGGGCGGGGCAGACCCCGGAAGCGCGGTTTGCCCGTGGGCTGGACGCGCTCGCCCCGGCCCTGCTGGCCTGGAGCGGTGGTGACCGGCGCTGACGGTTCCCGCCTTCTTTACGCTGTTCGCCTGCTGGACGGAACGTGAGGGGGCGGCGTTGGAGCGGCCTGCCGGTCTTCTGCCGCCCCCTCACGTTCCGTCCAGACGTCTTTCCTGTTCGTTGAGGAAATCTATGCGGGCGATCTGTCCTTCGAGGCGTCCGGTGCCCGACCCGCGCACCAGGCCGGGAACGAAAGGCAGGCGGCCCAGGCGCTCTTCGGTTTGCTGTCCCGGCTCCGGGCAAGTGGTTTCAGGCGCTCTGGGAAGAGTTTGGGGCGGGGCAGACGCCCGAAGCCCGCTTCACCCGGGGGCTGGACGCCCTGCAATCCATGCTGCTGACCTGGGGTCCGAGCACTCTGGGATGCGCGGCATCCTGAACAGACGGCCGAACGGCTGAAGCCGGAGGAACCCCGACTCGGGGCCTTTGCGCCCCTCTGGGCCCTGGCGCAGCGGACGGTGGGGGAGGCGGGGTCTGGGCATCAGGGTGGCAAATCGGCGCTTTCCCGGCTTGTAAACGAGGCGGCCGGAAGCCGTAGTCTCAGTCGCGTCCCGCGTTATCCCGCGCCAGCACGCGTTCGATGCGGCGGTCGGGAACGAGCCACACCAGCGCCACCAGCAGGAGCATCAGGCCCGAGAGGGTGACGCCGGCCGGCCCGAAGAAGGGAGCCACGATGGAAATCAGGTAGGCGATCATCGAGAGGTTGCCCTTGGCATCGGAACCGATGGCGTCGGCGAGCAGATGGTTGTCGGGATGCGCGCTGATAATGGTCCGTACCAGAACTGTATACGCCAGCGCCGCCATCAGCGCCACTCCCCCGTAACAGGTCATGGGCACGGGCGCGAAGTGGCTCTCGCCCACCCACGCTGTGACGAACGGAAACAGGGACAGCCAGAACAGCAGGTGCAAGTTGGCCCACAGTATGCCGCCCCGCACCACCCGCACGGTGTGCATCAGGTGGTGGTGGTTGTTCCAGTAGATGCCCACATACACGAAGCTGATCAGGTAGCCCAGCAGCTTGGGCCATAACTCCAGCAGGCTCCGCCACTCATGCCCCTCCGGCACGCGCAACTCCAGCACCATGATCGTGATGATGATCGCGAGCACGCCATCCGAAAACGCTTCCAGCCTCGATTTCGTCATCTTCTGCCGCCCCCCGTGTCAGCAGCATAGAGGAGCGGCCAGCCCCCTTTCCCGGAAGCTGACCGCGGATTCCTCAAGGCCATTCGCCCGCCTTACGCTGCCCCCACCTTCTCGGCAATAATCCCCTCGATGTACTTCACCACGCTCTGAAGTGGCAGACGGCTCAACACGTCTTCCAAAAAGGCCGTGACCAGCATCTTCTCTGCCAGTTCCCTGGAGATGCCGCGCGAGCGCAGGAAGAACAGGGCTTCCTGATTCACGGGACCCGTCGTGGAGCCGTGCGAGCAGCGCACGTCGTTGGCGTTGATTTCCAGCTGAGGCACAGAGAAGTTTTGCGCTTCGCTGGACAGCATCAGTGTGCGGTGCTTCTGGTAGGCGTCCGTCTTCTGCGCGCCCAGGTCCACCTTGATCATCCCGGAAAAGACGCCCACCGACTGGTCGGCATTCACGCCCTTGTACAGCAGGTCTGAGTGCGCGTGCGCGGCCGCGTGATGCTGCAGCGTGTAGTGATCGAAGTGCTGGTCCTCGTTGGCGAAGTACAGCGCGAGCATTTCACTGTCGCTGCCCTGGCCGCGCAGGTAGCTCTGCATCTCGGTGCGGCTCAGCGTGCCCCCCATGGTCACCACGAGGCTGTTGAGCGTGGCGTCTCGGTCCACGTCGCCGCGCTGGCGCTGGATGTGCGTCACGCCCTTGCCCCAGTTTTGGATGGACACGTAACGCAGTCGCGCGCCCGACTTGACCACCAGTTCCACCGCGCCGATGGCGTAGGTGCCCGGCAGGTCTTCGCTGTCTTGCTCGTCGATAAACGTGACTTGCGCGTTTTCCTCAGCCACCACCAGCGTCCGGGTGGCAGTGTACGTTCCGGCCTCGCTCATCACGCGGAAAGAGCCCAGGGGCAGCTCGACCTCCACGCCGCGCGGCACATACACGAAGGCCCCGTTGGTCCACAGGGCCGCTGCCAGGGCGCTGAACTTGCCCTCGCTGGGGTCTGGAGACTTGCTGGGGGTGGTACCGGGCGCGGCGATGGTGGTGTCGTCGGGCACTTCCGCCGGAACCACCGAGTAGAGGTACTGCTGCACCTTGTCCGCGTGCTGCTCCACCGCCGTCTTGAGGTCCGTGAAGATCACGCCCTTTTGGATCAGCTCGGCGGGAAGTTCGGTGGCGTATACCACGTCTGGGCCGTCCAGCACGAGGAAGGCGCCTACATCGGTGCCCCTCAGCCGCTGTTGCACGCTTTCCGGCAACTGCGCCGTGTCCGTCACGCGTTCGCGCTTGGGGTGGGGGCGAAGCTCGGAGAAGTCCACCTCCACGCGGGTGTACTTCCAGGCTTCGACGCCCTCGTTGGGCACGTCGAGCGTGTTGAACAGCTCCAGCGATTCGCGGCGCTTGCTGGTCAGCCAATCGGGGCCTCCAGTCTGCGAGATGAGGTCTTGGGTAAAGGGTTGGGTCATGGGGTCTCCTGCTTGCCCGTCGGCGAAGATGTTGAGTGGAAGTGAGGGGGGAAGTTCAGCCGAAAAACGACTCGACTTCCAGGACAAACCCCCCCGGCGTGTTGAAGTAAAAGGTCAACCGACCATTGTTCTCGTGGGGTTCCGGTACGGTGAAACCCGCCGCTGTCAATTGACGGTGCACGGCGCGTACCTGTTCTGGCGTGTCTTGCAAAAAGCCGATATGAAAGACCTTGGGATAGGCCACGTCCTTCGCGTGGAAGACCGAGATGAGTGATCCCGCGTCGTCGCGCAAGAAGGCCATTCGGTCATTCATCGGCATTCCCTCGCCTGCCGGGCGAAGTCCGAAGTGGTCCTGAAAGAGGGCGACGGTGGCAGGTACGTCTGTCACGCCGAGGTTGATGTGGTTGAGCTTCATACGGTTTCCTCCCGGTCCTCGCGCGAGATGCCGCCGCTGATCACCAGAAACGCGGCGTCATCCCCGCCCCCGTTGCGCGCCTGATGCCCCTGTCCCGGCGCGATTTCCAGCCCCTGCCGCAGGACCAGGTGGCGGGTGGTACCCACCACCTCCAGCGTCAGGGTGCCGCTGAGCACGTAGAAAAACTGCCGCACCCGCCCATCTCTGTGCCGCATTTCGGCCGTGCCAGGCGGCATCCGCTCCTGAATGACGCTGAGGGTAGGGGCGGATGCCAGACGCCAGCCCTCGCGAATGTCGCTCCATGTGGAGTGGGGGCAGTGAGGGTAGAGGTCGTGAACGTTCCCGTCCTCGGCAAGCCACATCTGAATTGACCGTGACTTCCGCGTCTTCCGCTCGACCGGACGGAGGCGGAACGGCGCGCGCCAACTTCCTGGAGGCGTCGCCCACCCCGAACCCTTCGCAAGCCTGCGAATTCGGGAAGACCCGGCAGGTGGTCGCCCGTCCGCCGTGAACAGAGCGGAGAGCGAAGGCGCGAAGACAGTTCCGTGCCGCCGTCTCTGGCGTTGCCCCGCGCGGGCTCACCACTCTTGCTCCGGACCGCCACCTCACGGCTCGGATAGGCTTGACCGATCTCCTGCACCGCAAAGACTCTGTGGCTGAACCTGTAAGCCAGACCGTGAAGCACCTGGGGATTGAAGGCCCGCCCGTAGACTGCGGCTCCGGCCACCACCGGAAACGCGAGAATAATGGCGATCATCCTCCCCACGTGCCTCAAGCGCACTTAGCCGACGCTGCCTTCCATCTCCAGTTCGATCAGGCGGTTCAGCTCCACCGCGTACTCCAGCGGCAGCTCCTTGGCAATCGGCTCGATAAAGCCCCGCACGATCAGCCCCGCCGCCTCGTCCTCGCTCAGGCCGCGGCTCTGGAGGTACAGGATCTGCTCGTCGTTGATCTTGGAGACGGTGGCCTCGTGACCCACGGAAGCGTCTTTCTCCTCGACCTCGATGTAGGGGTAGGTGTCGGTGCGGGCTTCCTCGTCGAGCAGCAGGGCGTCGCACTCCACGTTTGTCTTGCTGCCCCGCGCGCCCTCGTAGATCTTGACGAGGCCACGGTAGCTGCTGCGCCCAGAGTCCTTGGAGATGGACTTGGAGACGATGGTGCCGCTGGTGTGCGGCGCAAAGTGGACGATCTTCGCCCCGGCGTCCTGGTGCTGCCCGCGTCCGGCCATTGCAATGGACAGCACTTCACCACGCGCGCCTTCCTCCAGCAGGTAGCAGGCGGGGTACTTCATGGTGACCTTGCTGCCCAGATTGCCGTCCACCCACTCCATCACGCCGTTGCTATACACGGCGGCGCGCTGCGTCACGAGGTTGTAGACGTTGTGGCTCCAGTTCTGGATGGTGGAGTAGCGGAAGCGCGCGCCTTCCTTGACAATGATCTCGATCACGCCGGAGTGGAAGGAGTCGCTGGCATAGGTGGGGGCCGTGCAGCCCTCGATGTAGTGGGCCTGCGCGCCCTCGTCCACGATAATCAGGGTGCGCTCAAACTGCCCGCTGCTCTCCGCGTTGATGCGGAAATAAGTCTGAAGGGGAATGTCCACCTTCACGCCCTTGGGCACGTACACGAAGGAGCCACCGGACCACACCGCGCTGTTCACAGCGGCGAACTTGTTGTCCTCGGGCGGCACGACGGTGGCAAAGTATTCGCGGAAGAGATCCGGGTACTGCTTCAGGCCGTCCTCGATGGACAGAAAGACCACGCCCAGCTTTTCCCATTCCTCCTTGAGGTTGTGGTACACCATCTCGGACTCGTACTGCGCGCCCACACCCGCCAGCGCGGCACGCTCGGCTTCAGGGATGCCCAGACGCTCGAAGGTCTGCTTCACGTCGTCGGGCACGTCGTCCCACGAGCGGGCGTTGAAGCCCTCGGGTTTGATGTAGTAGTAGATCTCGTCGAGGTTGAGGCCGCTCAGGTCCGCGCCCCACTCGGGCATGGGCTTGGCGTAGAAGATATCGAGGGCCTTGAGGCGGAAGTCGAGCATCCACTGGGGCTCGTCCTTGGCTTTTGAGATCATCTCGACGACTTCACGGCTCAGGCCCTTGGGAGCCTTGACGGCGTAGCGCTCGGGGTTGCTCCAGCCGTACTCGTAGGTGGTGTTGATTTCACCGGCTTCGGGATTGATGGTCATGGGGTACTCCTCTAAGGTTGACCAGGGACGGCGACAATGGTGTCGAGCGTCTTTTCGAGAATTTGCTTGCGCTTGTCAGTTGTTGCAGGTGCCATACACCTTTCGGTAACAGTGGGGCGATACCGAAATCCTGACTCGGGCGGCAGGTCCCTCAGTTCCGTTCCGCTGAGGGGAACCCAGGCCATACCGGTTCTTCGGCGCGCTTGACGAGGAGGCACGACTGCTGGTGGGCAGAGTTGAAACTGCAGGTCAAACAGTTCGGTGTGCTCCGCTCACCCACGCCTTGGCCAGGGTGAGGAATAAGGCCAAAGTCCGCGTACCCGGATGAGAAGTCCTGCGGCGGCTACGCTGAGAAGCGGAAGACGCCGCATCTGCCTCAGGCCCCCGCGACTGCCAGCTCACGCACCCAGTCGTACCCTTCGGTATCCAGGCGCTGGGCCAGCTCGGGGCCGCCGCTCTGCACCACGCGCCCGCCCACGATGATGTGAACGCGGTCCGGCACGATGTAGTTCAGCAGGCGCTGGTAGTGGGTGATGATCAGGCCGCCGAGCTTGGGGCCCCGCAGGCTGTTTACGCCCTTGGCAACGATCTTGAGGGCGTCCACGTCGAGGCCGGAATCCGTCTCGTCCATGATGATGTAGCTGGGATCCAACATCAGCATCTGGAGGATTTCGTTGCGCTTCTTCTCGCCGCCTGAAAAGCCCTCGTTGAGGTAGCGCTCGACGATGCTCTCGTCCCATTCCAAGGTCTTAAGGGCACCCGTGAGCTTGCCGTAAAACTCGGCAAAGCCCACTTCCTCGCCCTCGGCCTTGCGCGCCTGCATGGCGAGGCGCAGGAAGTTGGCAATGGTGACGCCGGGAATCTCGACGGGGTACTGGAAGGCGAGGAACACACCCAGGCGCGCGCGCTCGTCGGGTTCCATTTCCAGGATGTTCTGGCCGTCCACGAGCACCTCGCCCTCGGTCACGGTGTACTCGGGGTCACCCACGATCACCTTGGCGAGCGTGCTCTTGCCGTTGCCGTTCGGTCCCATGATGGCGTGCAGTTCGCCGCGCGGCACGACGAGGTTGATGCCCTTCAGGATGGGCTGGTTGCCCACGGAAGCGTGGAGGTTGCGGATTTCGAGTTGGGGGGGCTGGTCGGTCATGGGGCTCCTTTGGCGGGGGTCCTGTGCGGGGAATCCTTCTTGAGAATGATTCCTACTTACAACGCCATTCTACCCGCCACCGAGGGGCAAAGTCGAGTGATTTGGTGTGGATTGAGGTGCCCGCCAGGAGCAGGACTTGCATAGGCCAGGGACGGCCGGATGAGGGCCGAATGCAGATTTTTCACGCTTGCCACCTGCAGGCGTGCTACCCCTCAGGGCGATGAGCATCCTCGATCTGATTCGCGCCGCCGGACCCCTGCTGTGGGTGCTGCTCGCCCTGTCCGTGTACGTCGTCTACACCGCTGCTGTACGCGCGCAGGCCCTCGCCCGGCTGGGACGCGACCCGTCGGCACTGATCGAGCGAACGCGGGCAGTGACGGCCGAGAGCGGTCCCGGTGCCGCCGTGGTGGAGTTGGACCGCGCCGCCGATCCCAGCCCCGCCGCCAACGTGCTGCGCGCGGGCCTGCACCGGGCAGACCGGGGGGTGGACGCGGCGCAGGCCGCCATGAACGCGGCGGTGCTGGCGGAAGACGCCCGGCTGTACGCGGGCCTCTCGGCGTTGGGCACCTGCGCGCAGATCGCGCCCCTGCTGGGACTGCTGGGCACGGTGATCGGTATGGTGCGCTCGTTTCTGGTCTTTTCCCACACCACCGCGCCCACGCCCTCGCAGCTTGCCACCGGCATCAGTGAGGCGCTGGTCAACACGGCGGCGGGGCTGATTGTGGCGATCATCGCCTACGTGGCCCGGAACGCCCTGCGCGCCCGCGCAGACCGGATCGCCGTGCAGGCTGAGCGGGTGCGGGAGGAGGTGCCCGCGTGGCTCGCTCCCCGCCAGGTTCGTGCCGTGCGGCCAGTGCCCGAAGTGGCCCTCTCCTTCGACGCGGTGCCCGCCGGGGCCGCCCAGTGAGCAGCGGTCCGCTGCGGCGTAGGTTGCGTGAGAGCGGCGAGGGCGTGACCTTCGACTTCGCGCCCATGGTGGACATCGTGCTGCTGCTGCTGATCTTCTTTTTCCTCACGAGCAGTCTGGGCGCGCGGCAAAACGCCCTGCCGCTGGACCTGCCGCGCGCCAGCACCACCGTGCAGGAAACGCCCGCCCTGCCCATCGTGAGCGTGGACCGGGCCGGAAAGGTGTTTTTAAATGGCAAAGAGACGACGCTGACCAAACTGGGCGGGCAACTGGGACCCCTGCTCAAAACTTCGGACGGGGTGGTGGGCCTGCGCGCCGACGAGCGCGGCAACTACGGCACCGTGGTGCGCGTGATGGACGTGGTCAAGAAGGCGGGTGGCCAGCGACTGGCGCTGGGCACCCGCACAGCGTCAAAGGGCGGACGGTGAGGGCGGTATGACCACACTTCGCCCTCCCCGCCCAACTCTGAGTCCCGAGGGGCGGGACCGGCTGCGCGCGGTGGGCATGACGGTAGGCCTGCACGCGGCGCTGCTGCTGGGCTTGCTTGCCCTGCGGCCCGATACGCGTTCCCCGGCGCTGACGGCCCCGCCAGACCCCCGCCGTGTTCCACTGGAAGTGGTCACGCTCGCGCCTCCGCCGGACGCGACGCCCACCGCGCCCCTGACGCCTCCGGTCCGGGCACAGACGCCGAGGTCTCCTGAGGCGCGCCGGAGCGAGGCCGCCCGGCCCACGCCCGCCAAGCCGGTCACCCCGCCCAAATCCACCGTCAAGCCCACGCCGGTGAAGACGGCCGCGGTTACGCTGCCCGTCAAAACGGTTCCGACTCCACCCACTCCTGTCAAGGTTGCGCCCCTGCAACCTCCCAGGGTGTCGCCCGTTAAGGTTGCGTCCGTGCAGGTGAAGCCTCCGGCGCCGGAACAGAAGCCTTCGGAACAACCTCAGCCCGATCCCATCACGCCGCCCACAGCCGCGCCCAAGCCGCGGGCCACACCCGCCGCCTCGGTGCAGGACGCGCCGCCCATTCGGCCCTTGCCGCAAACGTCCACGCAGGTCAAGGTGGACTCGGCCACACCGCAAGGCGCGGCTCCGTTTCCGTCCGCCCCGACGTCTACGCCAACCGCCCAGACGCCCGAAATGGCGGCGCCCACACCCCAGACCCCCGGGCCCACCGCCTCGCCCGAGTCGGCCCGCCCCGCAGAACCGGCTCCAGACCAGCCCGCGGAGGCCGCCGCCACCGCTGGAACAGGCCGCCCGGACCCCGAACCCGCCGAGGTGAACGACACGCCCGCCGATCCGGTGGCGGCGGCTCCAGCGGCTCCGGCCCCAGATCCCGAACCCGTGACCGCCCTCCCCCGCCGCGAGGACGCCGCGCCTGCGAGTTCGGCCGAGGCGGCGGCCCCGGCGCGTGGAGCCGCCACAGCGGCCGAGGAACCTGCACCGGCGCGTGGAGCCGCCACAGCGGCTGAGGAACCTGCACCGGCACGGGGCGCGGCTCCCGCCGCATCGGCGGCCTCCGGGATGACGGCGGCGCGTATTCCTGCCCTGCCCCAGCGCTCGCCCCAGGGCAGCGCGCCCGAAGCGCCCCTCTCGCCCCGCGGCACGCTGGCGCCGGGCTCAGCCGAGGCGGTGGCCGGACGGGCCGGGGAGGTCAGCCGCACGCCCCAGGCCACCGCGCCGGACGCGCCCACGCCTTCGCGCAGCGCCACGCCGGCGCCCACGTCCGCCAGCGAAGCGCCTGCGCCCACAGCCACACGAACGCCGGCTCCAGCGGCCACCACCTCGCCGGACACGGCACCTGTTCGCACTCCGGCGCCCAGCGCGGCCACGCCCAATCCCACACCCACCGCCAACCCGGCGCGCGGCGCAGCCGGGCAGGGGACGTCCGCCGCTCCCGAGGCGGACACGGCGCGGCCCGCCCCAAACCCCGGCACGCCTGCCGGAACGGGGGAGGGCACGGCCAGTCCCACAGCGCGCAATGGCGCGGCGCCGGGCGACGCCAGCCCCGGGACCCAGACGGAAACCCCCTCACGGGGCACGCCGGGCAGCGGCGGCGCGACGCCAGCGGCCCCCACTGCGCCCCGCGAGTCTGCGGGCGGCCAGGGCAGCGGGGCGGGCACCACCCCCGATCCCGGCCCCGCCACAGGAGGCAGGGGCGGCGCGAACGGCAGTGGCGCACCCGCCGGCGGAGGCAATTCGGCGGGTGACGCGCCCGCCGGAGGCCGTCCCGGGGGCAACGGCAATGGAGCCGGAGCGGCAGGCGGCGCAGGTGCGGGCGAGGCGGCCGGCGCCGGCGCCGGGGGCGGGGGTGGGGGAGACGCAGCCGGCAACGAGTCCCGCGCCTTCAACTGCACCGTCGTGGTGGACGTGCGCGGCCTGGGCAACTTTCAGCGCGACATGACCAGCCTGATCTACGACGAGTCGGGCAACCAGCTCTGGCCCGACGCCGCGCTGATCAAGGGGGTGGCGAGCCAGCTCGTGATCGAGGGCAGCCTCCACACCTACATCACGTCCGAGGCCGAGATCGGCGGGTTCAAGAACGTCACCCGCGTCAAGGCGCTGAAGATTCAGCCCAACCGCATGGCCCCGAGTTCCAACGTCTTTACCGACGCCGTGCTTTCCCCGTCAGCGGCCGCCGAGTTCCGCGCCGCCGGGAAAGCCTGCCGCGCCGTGTATCTCAAGTAACCGACCCTCAGCTCCCGTCAGCCTCCCGTCACTCCACCCTGGTATTTGAGGTCTAACCATGCCGAAGCTCCGTCCCATGTCCCTGCTGGCCCTGACCGTTCTGCTCTCTGCCCCCGCCCTCGCCTGGGTGCCCAAGCTCGAAGACACCACCGCCAAGAACGTGATTGACGGCGCGTATGGCCGCCGTGACCCCGTGCCCACCTATCAGAGCCTGGACCTGTCGGTCAAGGACGGCAAGTTCGCCGCAGGCGAGGGCGTGGTCAAGGCCTTCGCTGGGGGCGACAAGTGTGTGGCCGACTGGCTGGCCGCTCCCACAGACTTCAAGGCGGGCAGTCGCCCCGCCAGCGTGACCGTCAGCGGTCAGGCCGATCAACTCTACTTTCAGGCCGTGGACGCCCGCGACAACTTCCAAAACCTCAGCGCCGCCGACGCGCTGGGCGCGGACCTGGCGGGCAAGAGGTTGGCCGACGGCCTGCTGCGCGTGGACGTGAACGCCCAGGGCCTGCCCACCGAGAAGGCGAGGGACGCCTACCTGCTGCGCCTCAAGGCGCCCGACGGCAAGATGATCGCCCCGGTCCGCAAAAGCTACGTCAGCGACTGGAAGCAGGACGGCGGAAGCTGGACCGGCACGATGGTCTACTACTTCGAGCCGCTGAAGGCTGGAATCGGCGCTTCAGACAAGGTGGAGATGCTGCTGCGTACCGAGGCCGACACGAACTGCGCGTACAGCGTGACGCTGGATCTGGCCAGCTTTCAGTAGGGCGGATGGCAGATGGCTGAAGGCGGTGGTTGCCTCGGCCATCTGCCTTTTTCGCCTAGCCCTCCGCAATCCTCTTCCGCACCACCTCAATCGCGTCCGGGTTTTCCAGGCTGGTCAGGTCCCCCTTCACCTCGCCCGTCACAAGCAGGTCACGCAGCAACCGGCGCATGATCTTGCCGCTGCGGGTGCGGGGCACCGTGGGCGTGACGATCACGCGGGCGGGCCGGGCGATGGGACCCACGCCCTGCACGATGGCCGCTGTGAGTTCGGCCTCCAGCGCCTCACCCACTTGCGCGTCGCCCCTGGGCACCACAAACGCCACAGGCACCGACCCCTTGATCTCGTCGGGTTGGGCCACCACGGCGGCCTCGCTGACCGCAGGGTGGGTGATGAGCGCCGCTTCCATCTCCATCGTGCCGATGCGGTGCCCGGCCACGTTCATCACGTCGTCGAGGCGCCCTGTGACCCACAGCTGCCCGTCAGCGTCGATCAGCGCCGCGTCACTGGCCGCGTAGCTGCCGGGGAAATCCGAGAGGTAGGTCTGCGCGTAGCGCCCGTGGTCTCCCCACACCGTCCGCGCCAGGCAGGGAAACGGCTCGGTGAGGGTTAGGGCTCCCAGTTCACCGCGCTTTGCCTCGCTGCCGTCTCCCCGCATCACCCTGGCCCGGTAGCCGGGAAGGGGGTGGCCGCAGCTGCCGGGCCGGGTGGGGGTGAGGCCCACCATGCTGCTCGCCCAGGCGGTGCCCGTCTCGGTCTGGCCATAGGTGTTGTTCAGGAAGATGCGGCCTGCGCCCAGGGTGCCCTGCGTCCAGTGCCAGGTCTCCGGGTCCAGCGGCTCGCCCACCAGGCTGATAAGGTCCAGGCGGCTCAGATCATGCCCGGCCAGCGCCGCGTCGCCCGCCCGCCGCAGCATCCGCAGGGCGGTGGGGGCGGTAAAGACCTTGTTCACCCCGTAGCGCCCGATGACCTCGTAAGGCCGCGCCGGGCTGGGCGTGTCGATGCCGCCCTCGTAGATCACGTGGGTGGCTCCATGCGCGAGTCCGCCCACCAGCGCGAAGATGGGGAAGGTCAGCCAGCCCACGTCCGCCGTACACCAGTACACGTCCTCGGCGCGGAGGTTCAGCGCCCACTTCACGTTCGCATACGCCCCCGCCAGAAAGCCGATCCCCGCGTGGACGAGGCCCTTGGGCTTGGAGGTGGTGCCCGAGGTGTAGATGATGAAGCCGGGCTCGTTCGCCTCCAGGCTCACCGCTTGGGCGCGGCGGGTGGTGGCGCGCAGCAGGGTATGGAAGTCGTGCTCGCCTCCCCGCAGCGGAAAGTCGGGGTCCACCCGCCGGGCGACGATCACGTGGGGGATGTCGAGCCCCGCCACCGCCTCGTCGAGCGTGGCCTTCAGGGGCACCGCTTTTCCCCGCCGCAGGGTGGCGTCCGTACAGACCACCACCCGGGGCCGCGCGTCCTCCAGGCGGTCCCGCACCGCCGAGGCGCTGAAGCCCGCGAAGATCACCGAGTAGATCGCGCCGATGCGGTAGCAGGCGTGAATGGCGATAAAGGCCTCGGGGACGTTGCCGAGATAGATCGCCACCCGTTCTCCCCGGGAGACGCCGAGGTCTTGCAGCGCCGCCGCGAAGCGTGCCGTGGCGTCCGTCAGTTCGCCGTAGGTCCACGTTTCGCGTAGGCCGTCCTCGCGCTCGTACAGCAGGGCCGTTTGCCCCGGCGGGTGGCGGTCCAGGCAATTCACGCTGACGTTACCGGTGGCTCCGGGGTAATAGCGGAAGTCGCCCAGGCCACCCTCCAGCGCGGTGGTGGGCGGAGTGTTCCAGGTCAACTCGCGGGCGATTTCCAGCCAATATTCGGAGGGCTCGAGGGCGAGCAGTCGAGCGGCCTCCGACTCCGACACGGGGGCGGTGGACCGCAACGCTTCGGTGGCGGGCACGAGGGGCTGGTCCAACAGGGCATTTTCCATGGGGAAACCTCCAGGGTGCGTGCGGCTCGGATGAGGCCCGCACCCTACCGCGTTCCGCCGCAAGCACACCAGCGCCTACAATCGGCCCCGTGCCCGCCACCTCTTTTCCCCTCCTCGCCGTGGACATCGGCAACACCAGCACGGTCCTCGGCCTGACCGACGAGCGGCTACAACTCACACACACCTGGCGCGTGCGGACCAACCGCGACATGCTGCCGGACGACGTGGCGCTGCAACTGCACGGCCTCTTCGCCCTGGCTGGGGTTTCCGTGCCCCGCGCCGCCGTGCTGAGCAGCGTCGCGCCGCCCGTGGGTGAGAATTACGCCCTGGCGCTGAGGCGACACTTTGGCGTCACGGCCTTTGACGTGCGGAGCGAGAACCTGCCCGACGTGACGGTAGAACTCGATCAGCCGGGAGCGGTGGGCGCGGACCGGCTGTGCAACCTGTTCGGAGCCGAGCGGTATCTGCGTAAGTACGAGTACGCCGTGGTGGTGGATTTCGGGACGAGCACCAACTTCGATGTGATCGGGCGGGGCCGCCGCTTCGTGGGGGGCATTCTCGCGACGGGCGCGCAGGTCAGCGCCGACGCCCTCTTCGCCCGCGCCGCCAAGCTGCCGCGCATCAATCTGGAAGCGCCGCAGAGCGCCATCGGCAAGAACACCGTCCATGCCCTGCAATCGGGGCTGGTGTACGGCTACGCCGAGATGGTGGACGGCCTGCTGCGCCGGGTGCGCGCCGAGTTGCCCGCCCCCGCCGTCGCCGTCGCCACTGGGGGCTTTGCCCGCACCGTGGAGGGCATCTGCCGCGAGATCGACCACTACGACGAGACGCTGACCCTGCGCGGGCTGGTGGAGTTGTGGGCGAGCCGATCCGAGAACAGCGCCTCGGCCTGGGAGTAGCCTTTACCCATGAACGCCCTCACCTTCAGCCGCTTCGGTGGCCCCGAGGTTCTGGAGTACCGGGAAGTGCCGGACCCCCTGCCCACTGCTGGAGAAGTCCTGGTGCGGACGCAGGCCATTGGCCTGAACTTCGCGGATGTGTACCGCCGTCAGGGGCGCTACCACCTCGCCGGGCAGCCGCCGTACATCGCTGGATACGAGGCGGCGGGCGTGGTCGAGGCCGTGCCCCCAGGCAGTGCCTTTCGCCCCGGAAACCGGGTGGCCTTTGCCGACAGTCCGTATGCCAATGCCGAACTCGTGGCCGTGCCGGAGGACAAACTTATCCCACTGCCGGACGACATCTCGCCCGAAACCGCGGCGGCGCTGCTTCTCCAGGGCCTGACCGCGCAGTTTCTGACGTGCGACAGCCACGCGGTGCGGGCAGGGGAGACGGTGCTCGTCCAGGCGGCGGCGGGAGGTGTAGGCCTGCTGCTGGTGCAACTGGCGCGGGCGGCGGGCGCGCGGGTGCTGGGCCTGACTTCCTCGCCCGTGAAGGCGGAACAGGCATTGGAAGCGGGCGCGAACGAGGTCCGGCTGTACCCGGAAGACTGGGTGGGCGCGGCCCGCGCGTTCGGCGGCGAGGGTGTGGACGTGGTGTACGACTCGGTGGGAAGCACACTTGCCCAGAGCCTTGAGGCGGCGCGGGTGGGCGGCCACGTCGTCTTCTACGGCATGGCGGGTGGCGATCCCCCGCTTGTGGACCCCCGGATGCTGATGGACACGTCAAGGTCGTTGACTGGCGGCGATCTCTGGAACATCCTCCGAACCGCCGAGGACCGCCGCAGCCGCGCCGCCTCCCTCTTCGATCTGCTGCGGTCCGGGGCCCTCAAGGTCCGTATCGCCCGCACTTTCCCCCTCGCAGACGGTGCTGGGGCGCACGCCTTCCTCGAAAGCCGCCAGAGCAGCGGCAAGGTGCTGCTGCTCCCCTGAACCAAAAGGGGGGGAGGCCTCACCTGGAAGCGCTCCCCCCCTTTTGTCATACGGTTTCCAGATCGTCCGTTCCATCCCGTCTGCAGCGCAGCGTTGCGCGTCCGCTCGGGTTGGCCCGTGACTTCATCACGGATGAACCGGAAGCCTGATCAAAGGTCAATGGCCAAAGGCCCTTACGCTCCCACCAGCTGAATTACCTTGTACACCAGCCAACCCAGCGCGATGCAGATCGGAATGGTGGTAATCCAGGCGGTCACGATGCGGCCTGCCACCTGCCACTTGACCTTTTTGAAGCCCTTGGTGGTGCCCACGCCCATGATGGCGGTGCTGATGGTGTGGGTGGTGCTGACCGGAACGCCCAGCGTGCTGGCCGTATGGATAATCAGCGCAGCGCTCGTCTCGGCGACGAAGCCGTCCACCGGCTTGAGGTCCACCACCTTGAAGCCCATCGTCTTGATGATGCGCCAGCCGCCCACCGCGGTGCCCAGGCCCATGGCTCCCGCAGCGGAGAGGACCACCCACAACGGCACGAGGTCATACTTCTGGTTGTAGTACGCGCTGAGGGCGAAGGTGACGATCCCCATGGTCTTTTGCGCGTCGTTGCCGCCGTGCGAGAAGGCCATGAAGGCGGCGCTGAGGATCTGCGCCCAGCGAAAGGTGCGCGTCACGGTCCGGGGCCGCATCCAGCGCAGCGCCAGCCAGGACAGCAGCCCCATCAGCACGATGGGCACCACGAAGCCCAGCGCCGGACTCGTGACCAGGCCCGTCAGCGTCTTTTTCACGCCCTTGGGAATGATGATGCCCCAGCCGCCCGCCGCCACGCCCGCCCCGACGAGGCTGAAGATCAGCGCGTGGCTGGAGGAACTGGGCAGCCCCTTCCACCACGTGTACAGGTTCCAGACGATCGCGCTGACGAGCGCCGCCCCCACGAGTTCGAGCGTGGCGTATTCCTGCGGAATGATGTCCTTGGAGATGGTCTTGGCGACGGCGGTGCCCATCAGTGCACCCACCACGTTCAGGACCGCCGACATGGCGATGGCCTGGGCGGGGGTCAGCACCTTGGTGGCGACGGAAGTGGCGATGGCGTTGGCGGTGTCGTGAAAGCCGTTGATGAAATCAAAGGCCAGCGCCAGCACGACGATGGCCACGAGGCCGATAAAGGCAGGTTCCATAGAGGTCAGTGCCCGCCGCTCACGCGTTCTTGAGCAGGATGCTCTCGACGGTCTTGGCCACCCGCTGCGCCTGGTCTGAGGCGTCCTCGATCAGGTTGGCGATCTCGCCGCCCCGCATCGCGCGGATCATTCCGGGCACGTCCGTCACGCCCTGATACAGGGTGCGCTGCACCTCATCGCTGATGGTGTCGCCCTCGTCTTCCAGGGTGCGGATCTGCCCGGCCAGGGCGGTGAGTTCGCGCACGCGCCCGGCGTCTTCGATCAGGGGCATGCCCTGGGCCAGCAGCGCGCACTGCTGCTCCACCACGCGGGCGAGCTGCACCATCTGCGGCAGGGGCTTTTCGATACCGTACAGGCTCAGCTTGCGCGCCGCGTCCTCCATATCGTCCACGAGGTCGTCGAGTTCATTGTTCAGCGCCAGGATGTCCTCGCGGTCGAAGGGCACGATGAAGGACTCAGCGAGCAGGTTGGTGATCTCCCGCGTGATGCGGTCGCCCTCATGCTCCAGGTCACGCACCTTCTGCACCTTGCGTTCGACGTCCGTGTAGTTCTCCAGCAGGTCCACGAGGGCCTGGGCGGTGGCGTGGGCATTGCGGGCCGCCTCAGCGAACTTGGCGCTGAATTGCGGGTTGCGTGGCATAAATCGTGACAGGACCATGACGTTTCCCTCCCATTCTTCGCCTCTGTGTCAGCCCTCTGTCAGGGCGAGGCGCAGCGAAAACGGGAGGCTCCGGGGCCGGGCCTCCCGCACGGGGATGAGTGTAAACCGTTTACTTCACGTTGAGGGGCTGCGTAAAGGTCGCGCGGCGCTGCTCAGCGTCCGTGCCGATGGTGTTCGCGCCGGGCGGCGTGCTGCCGGCGTCGGGAACGATGTCGCCCGCGCCGTAGCCTTCGCCGCCGAAAATGCCGCCCACCACGTTTACGCCACCCGCAGGCCTGACGGACAGGCCCAGGGCAGTCCAGGGAATCGCCACTTCGACGGTCTGGGCCGCCGTGCTGCCGCTTGTGGCGAGGGTGTAGCCGCTGGCGGCCACCTCCTGCGTGGCGGTATCGCCCTTAACCAGTCGCAGCTGTGTGGTTTCCCGCTCATACCGGGCCACGAAGGCGTCCACACCGCCCATCCCACCGCTGAAGGTGGCCGCCCGTTTCCAGGCGTCGAAGCCGTCGGCCTTGCCCGCCCCACCGTCTTTGAGGTCCAGATACAGCAGGGCGCTGTTGCCCGCCACCCGGTAGGTGTAGGCGAGGTACAGGTATGTGTCGTCGCTGTCGGCCTGAAGGGTCAACCAGTTGTTGTCTGCCCCGAATACGCCTTCTTTCGGACTCTGGACGTTGGCCTTGGGGGTGGTCCAGTCGCCCAGGTCCCCGTCGATGGTGTACTTGCCGACCTTGGGGCCGCTTGAGGTGCCCCTGACCAAGTCGAAGTTCACCCCCGTCTTCGGAGCCGTGACCTGCTGCGTACGCTCCTGATAGCCGTCCGCCCCCGCTCTCAATGTCTGGGCTCCTGCCGGGGCGAACAGGGTGTAGCTGCCGTCGGAGAAGGTGATCGCGTAGTTCAGGTTGGGATCGGCGGTGGTGGAAGCCACGAGCGCGCCGCTCAGCGCCGCGCCCGCGGCCGTCACCTTGCCCTCGATCAACCCTGTGGGCACGGGCTTCTCGATAAAGTCGTAGGTGCCGCTGTAGCTGTTGTTGTTCGTCCCCACCACGTAGGAGCGGTCACCCTGACCGGGGCCCTCGTAACCTGTGTTCTTGGCTCCCGCGCCGTTGTTGCCGAACTTGAACTTCACCTCGCGGAAGAGGGGCAGTTCCACGTCCGTTTTCCAGATACCCCGGTCCGACTGCGTCATGGGATAGACGATCTGCTGCCCGGTGTCGAAGCGGCGCAGCTCGGTGGGGCCGTTGCCCTGGCTGCGGGCGTCTACCGTGAAGGTGACCTTGACCGTGTTCTTGCTGCTCGCGGTGGCGGTGACGCTGCTGCCCTTGCTCTCCGCTCCCTGCGCGTCCACCGTCACCACCCGGAAGGTGCTCGCCTGATCGTTCGTCACGCCGGAAGCGAGGAAGGTGGTCTGGTCTTTTGGCAGCGGCGCGAAGTTCAGCAGGCGTTCTTGTCCACTGCCCGACTTGACGTACATGCGGTAGCCCGTGACGCTGGCGCCGTTGGAAGCCGTCCAGGTCAGCTGCACGGCGCTGTCGCCAGCATCCGCGCGCAGACCCACCACCTCGGGCAATGCTGGGTTGATGGTGCCCGCCGCCCCGCTTCCAGTGGGGGCCGTCACGGCGAGGGCTGTCCGGGCAGGCACGGTGCCCACCAGCTTGCCGCCGCTGATCTTCAGCCCCGAGGCGCGCCCAGTGATTTCGGTGAGGGCGCTGCCCGCGAAGGTGCCCAACAGTGGAATTCCACCGCCGCTGAGGGTGGAGAGATCCACCGGGCTGTCGCCGTTGTTGATCACCGCCACCACGGGCTGTCCGCCCCCCACCACCCGGCGGTAGGCCAAGATGGGCGCGCCGCCGTTGGGCCGCCACAGTTCTTGCTGCGCGCCCCGCGTGAGGGCCGGGTATGTCTTACGGGCGGTTGCCAGGGCGGCCAGGCGCTCGTCCAGCGTGCTCTGCGACAGGGCGTTGAAGTTCATGTCCTCGCGGTTGCCCTGTCCCAAGACGTAATCGTAGGGATCGCCCAGCCCGGGCTGGGCGATCTCGGTGCCCTGGTACACGCTCGGCGTGCCGCGCGAGGTGTACAGCAGGCTGAGGGCCAGGTCCAGCCGTTCCGTGGCCTGCGCCGCGCTTCCACCCCGCTCCTGCACCTCGCTGACAAAGCGCCGCACGTCATGGTTGTCCACGAAGGTGGTCAGCCGGGTGGGATCGCGGTACACACCGTCTTTGGCGAACACGTCCGCCACCCGGTCCAGGTTGCCCCCCGCGCTGGACAGGTTGTCCTTCATGGCGAAGTACAGCGCGAAGTCGAACACGCTGGGCGCGCCGAGGTCATTCATGTAGTGTGCCAGGAAGGCCGGGTCCCCATTGAACACTTCGCCCACGGACCACAGTTTGGCTGGGTCACCCGCGCCCCCAGCCGCGAAGAACTGCTTCCAGTACGCAGCAGGCACGTGCTTCATGGTGTCGATTCGCAGTCCGTCGATGCCCGTCTGGGTGCGCCAGTGGTTCACAAAGTCGTTGAGGTATGTGGTGACCTCGGGCAGGTCCTGCTTGAAATCGGGCAGGCCCGCCAGCGCGCAGTCCTCATCCTTGCTTGTGCTCGCGCCGCACTCGGCCTGCGTGTGGAACCATTCGGGATGGTCCTTGGTCAGCGTTGAGCCGTAGCCTGCGTGGTTGACCACCACGTCCTGGATGACCTTGAGCTTGTACCTGTGCGCCGTCTGGACCAGCGACTTGTATTCGGCCAGGGTGCCGAAGTGTGGATCAATCTGGAAGAAGTCGTCGGCCCAGTAGCCGTGGTAGCCCGCAAAGGCTTTCCCCTTGGTGGGCCCGCTGCTTACCGGGATGGCGGGCACTTGCAGCACCACCGGGCTGATCCAGAGGGCCGTGAAACCCATCTTCTGGAAGTAGCCTTCCTCAATTTTGGCTTTCAGCCCGGAGAAGTCGCCCCCGTGCCAGCCCAGCGGGTTGGTCTTGTCCGTCCGGTCCCCGGCGTCGCGATTTGGGCCGTTGTCATTGGCCGCATCACCGTTGGCAAAGCGGTCCGTGAGCGCGAAGTAGATCACCTCGCCCTGCCAGTCCTGGGCCGACGCACCTCCGTTCTGGGGAGGGAGCAGTTGGCCGCAGGCCGACAGAGACAACGTGAGGGCCGCCAGGGCGCTCGCGCGCCCCACCTTTTGGAAGCGTTTCATTTAGGAATATTGGACGGTCTAGATATGCCGTATGTCAAGCCGGACCTCTACATCAGCCGTTTCTCAGCAGCCGGCGGCGAGGGGTCCGGAAGGATGAGCAGCTTTAAACAAGTACGGCAGGGGGCAAGGTGCCGTGGGTCTCGGGCAGCAGCTGGACGCGGTTGCCGCCGTCCTGCCGGGCCCGCAACATGGCCTGGCGGGCTTCCCGCAGCAGGCCTTCCACGCTGGGGTGCTCGTGCCAGAAGGCGACGCCGATGCTCACGGTGGGCAGCACACCGTTCAGGGGTCGCGAGGCCACGCGTACCCGCAGCCGCTCGCAGGTGGAGCGGGCGAAGCGGGCGTCGGGCACCCGCATCAGTACGGCGAAGGCCCCGTCCTCCAGGCAACCCACCACGTCCTCGTCGCGGATGGACACGCTCAAGGTGCGGGCGACGTGGGCGCGCAACACTTCCGTGAACACGTCGCCCCGGGCCGCCGCCATGTCCTCCAGGTTGTCCACGGTGATCACCGCCACCGCCAGCCCCGTCGCGCGGGCGGGCAGCTGCGAGGCCACCACCTGTTCCAAGGCCCAGCGCCCCGGCAGGCCGGTCAGGGGATCGCGCGCCTCGTCAGGAATGCCGCCCCACAGCCCCTGCCGCGCCCAGGTGGTCGCTCGGCGGGACGAAGTGTGCTGTCCCAGCAACGCGATGCCCCCCGCCAGCAGCAGCTGAAACAGGGGGCTGAGCAGGGCGCGGCCCGCTTCCCCCCAGCTGTTCATCGGTCCCGACGCGAAGGCGATGGTCAGGACCAACGTCACCCCCAGTGCTCCCACACTCAGCCAGGTGCCGCGCCGCGCTCCCAGCAGCCAGGTGTGGGCGAGGAGCAGCACCAGGAACCACGGGACCGTGTTGCCCAGGATGGCCGCCCGTTGCGGCACGTCCGGCGCGAACAGGGCGACTCCCAGTTGGCCCAGCACTGACAGCCAGCCGCCCAGCAGCAGCAGCAGGTCCAGCACCCACAGCGGGCAGCGCCGCACCAGCGACAGCAGCAGCATCACGCTGACCAGGGCCACCTGAAAGGGCGTGACGTCAGCCAGCGGGGTGGCGGGAGCGGGACGGTCCAGCGCCAGCGGCACGAGCGTCCCCAGCAGTGCCAGCGGCAGCACGACCTGATAGGTGTCGCGCCGCCGGGGTTCACGCCGAAACAGACCTCCTTCCCGCCAGCCGCGCGCCCGCGACAGCACGTCTGGGAAGGGCAGGAAGGGATCTCGCATAGCTCCAGCAAACCACGCCGTTCCTCACCGGAACCTGACACGTGCCTGCCCCCGTTGGGGGTATTTTTCACATCGGCGCTTCAACGGAGCGGGCGCCGTGGTTCCAGCGGGCCCGTTGACACTCCGCGCTGCCCCTGCTACATTGACTCCCGCCCGCAAGCAGCGGGAGACAGAAGGTGCGCGGGTGTAGCTCAGCTGGTTAGAGCGCACGCCTGATAAGCGTGAGGTCCCCAGTTCAAGTCTGGGCATCCGCACCAAGAGAAGAGCGTTCCCCACCTTCACAGGTGGGGTCCGTTATTTTGCGCGGCCGACATGTTCTCCGGGCGACTCCCATGGGGATGGTTGGAGGCACCGGCGCGGGCGTACTATGGAGGCGCGTCCCGTTTCTGGCCCCGTTGTGGGCGTCTCCTCACAGGAGGTCCGCCGTTGCGTGTGCTCTATGCCCCCCACCCGCCGCAATGCTGCGCCGAGCTGACTCTTCAGCAGTTTGCCCGGCTGGACGCGCGCTTCCTCCACCTGCCGGAGCTGCGGGCACGTGGAGCCCTGGCCCTGACCGTGCAGGACAGCGCGGACCTGCTGCACGCCCACCTGCGTCTGCGAGAGACGGACGGTGTGGGCGGCGAATGGCGCGGCACGCCGGGGCAGCTGGACGAGGACCCGGACGGTCCGACTTCCCCGGTCCTAAGAGGCTGCGGCGAGGCGGCGCTCGCCTCCGCCCTCGCCCTGGATCTGGGCGGCGTGCAGACGTGCGGGGTGTGCATTCACGAGTTGTGCGGGGTGTTGGAGGGCTGGCCGCGCGGAACGGTGTACCTCCTGTCGCGGCAGACCGTGGGGGTGACCGTCGCCCGGCGGCTCAACCTCACGTCCTTTTTCGACCGGCTTGAGCTCGATTTGCTAATGGGCCAGGACTTCGTGGGGTACGCGGTGGTCCGCGCCCACGGGCTCGCGGTGGACGGCACTTCCCTCGTGCTGCGCGCCGGAAACTGATTTGCAGGAGCGGTGGGGCGTCCCGTGGGCGGGAGCCGGATTAGGGCCACTGCCGGTCCTTTCCCGAGCGGGCGGCTCCCCGCCCACGCGTGATCACGCTGATGCTGCCGTCGCCCTCCATGCAGGCCACCTGCACCTCTGCCAGGTCATCGACGCCCTGTTCGCGCAGCAGGCTCAGCAGTTCGGTCTCGGTGATCAGTTCCTGGCGCATGTTGCGCCGCAACAGCGTTCCGCCCCGCACCAGCGGCAGCGGTGGCGGATGGACCAGGCGTTCAAACAGGGGCACGTGGTAGCCCAGCCAGTTGAGAAACCAGCTCCAGAAGATGATGGTCAGCACGAGGAGAATGCCCTCGGGAACCGAACGGTAATCGGCCGCGAGGGCGTTTTGCGCCGCGTCGGCGATCAGCACGACCACCAGCAGGTCCGTGACGCCCAGTCCGCTCGACTCGCGCTTCAGGACGAGGCGCAGAATCAGGAACAGGGCCAGGTACATCAGCGTGCCGCGCAGCACGATCTCCGGCAGGGCCACCTGCGGCGTTATCAGCGCGTGCCAGTCGATTTTCCATAGGGTTTGGGTCTCGCTGCGTCCAGCCACGTCCCCGAGTGTGCCCCGCTGCCCCCCCGTCCGTCCTGACGGTCAGGTGAAGCCGCCTTGGCGGACATCGGGAGCGGGGGGCCAGCCTTCTGCTCTACCTGCCTCCTCCGGTTGGATTTCCAGCAGGTGATAGGGCGCGTCGGGGCGAAGTCTTCTCATGAGGGGCAGCGCCACGTTGAAGACGGGCGTGCCGTTCGAGAGCTGTCCCCGAAAGGTGCCCGCGTGGGCATGTCCGTGAAAGACGTCGGCCACAGGCCCGCGCGTCAGCGGTGTTTCCAGGTGGGGGGTACCCAGAAACGGAAATATTTCCGGCGGCTCGCCTTCTACGGTGGCAGCGGTGGGCGCGTAGTGCAGCACGGCGACGCGCTGGGGGTGTGCAGCCGGGCGAGGGCCGCTTCCAGCTTCAGCGCCTCTTGCACGAACGCCTTGATGGGTGCCTCTCCCCACGAACCCAGCGTCCAGCGCCCGAATCCACCGCCGAAGCCCTTGATCCCCGCAAAGCCCACCCCGTGAACCTCGCAGGCCTCGCCGTCCAGCACGGTCACGCCCGCCTCCGTCAGCACGCCGCGCACGTCCTCCGGAGTGCCGCTCTCGAAGTCATGGTTGCCCAGCACGGCGAGGGTGGGGATACGGACTGCGGCGAGTTCCTTCGTCAGGCTGTGGGCCTCGTCGGCCGTGCCGTAGTCGGTCAGGTCTCTGGGGAGCAGGAGGATGTCGGCGTCTTTGGCCGCCTGCTTGAGAAGGGGAGCGAGGGTACCTGCCGAGGTGCGGGTACGGTGAACGCCGCTCACGGCGGCGATTCGGACGGTGGTTCTGGTGGGGATCATGGGGTCTCCTCAGGGAGGTGGGTGGCGGTTGAGGGCAGGGGGAGCAGGTGTGGCGGCACCTGTTTTGCTCGGTCGCCCCATTCATCTGAAGGCTGGGTTGCGCGCCCACTGGACCGGAAGAGGCCGGCGACACGCTGCTTCGGCGTTGGGCGAAGTGGTGGGAGGGCGGGCGGTGGAGCGGGTTTTTCGATCCTCTTCCGTCAAGCCGGCAAAGCGCTGGAGCAGAGCGGGGCGCCGCCCCGCGAGCTCCACCGCTCTCCTGCCCCTTCCGCCTTCCCCATCGCCGCGGTCCAGTGCGCCACGTTCTCGGGCGTCATGTACCCCTGGCCGACGTCCGCACGTCGGGGAGGTACTGTTCGCGGGAGATCCGGGGCCCCTGACAGACCTTCTCCTCGGGGGTGTTCAGGTCCTTCTGGGCGTACAGGCGGATCAGCGGGCCGCGCAGCACATCCTGGGGAAGGCGGTGGCGCTCGCCCGGGTAGATGAAGCCGAAGAACGTCAGGTGGGCCAGCAGCGGCCAGTGGGCACCGAAGCGGGTCGTCAGGCGGCCCCACTCCAGCTCCCCGGCACGGGCGCGCAGCAGGTGGGCCACATCCGCGCCGTCGAAGCGTTCGCACACGTAGGCTTTGTGCCAGATCATCTCCTCGGCGGGCACGAGCCGCACAGGCACGCCGAACACCTCCTGCTCAGGCGCATGGGTAAACCAGGCGTCATCCACCCGTCCCAGCCCGTTGGAACTGCTGTAGATCACGTCCACGAAATCTTTGCCGTGGTGCGCCTTGGCCAGCCAATAGGGGTAGGGTACGTCCGTCTCAAAGCCCGCCTCGCGTAGAGCGGCGAGGAGGCGGGGCGCGTCTTCCCGGCGCGTAAAGACGTCCGAGTCCCTGGTGTGCCGCTCGATGCCGGTGTACTGGGCAAAGGCATAGGCTCCTTCCAGCAGGTAGGGCACGCCGGAGACATTGAGGCTATTCAGGATTAGAAGTCGCGCGTCTGCGGCCCCAGGCCTCCGGTCATCTCTGGGACCGCCTCTGGGTGAGGTGTTTGCACGTCACGCCCCAGCCTCACCGCCTGTCGCGGCTCTCAGATTTGACGGGGGGCAAGACACCTTGAGGGTTGGGCAGCCCAGCCGATCTGGGCCACCCATCCGCCAGATGAGGGATAGGCGCACACCGGCGAAGCGAACTACGCTGAGGAGCGCGGAGGTATCGGCTTTCCGGGCCCCGCCCCCATCTCAGGAGCCCTGCCATGACCTTACCCCCCGTGTTGCCCGTGGGCACCAGCATCGTGACGCGCCTGCCCGTCGCCGCACACCCGGCGGGGACGGTGGCGGTGATTGTCCGCGCCCCCGGTGATCCCGGACATGCCTACCGGGTGCGCTTTGCCGACGGCACCGAAGCCACGCTGGCCCGCGCGGCCCTCACCGTGCGGCGGCACGAGAAAAATGCCCTGCCGGACGCCGAGCGGGACTTTACGCCCTATATCCAGTACCGCTGCGTGGTGGGCAGCCGGGCCTTCGGGCTCGCCACCTCCGAGAGTGACACGGACCTGCGCGGCTTTTACCTGCCGCCTGCCCGGGACCACTGGGGTCTGGCGGAGGTGCCCGAACAGCTGGAATTCGGCGAGGAAGTGTACTGGGAAGCCCGCAAGTTTGTGCTGCTGGCCCTGAAGGCCAACCCTAACGTGCTGGAGGTGCTGCACAGTCCCCTGGTGCAGCGCGCCACACCCCTGGCCACCGAGTTGCTGTCGGTTCGCGACGCTTTCCTGAGCCGCCTGGTGTATCAGACCTACAACGGCTACGTGATGGGCCAATTCAAGCGGTTGGAGGCCGACTTGCGCCAGCACGGCGAGGTGCGCTGGAAACACGCCATGCACCTGCTGCGCCTGCTCCTGAGCGGCGTGGCGGTGCTCTCGCGCGGCGAGATGGAGGTGCATGTGGGCGAGCGGCGGGAGCTGCTCCTCGCCATCAAGCGTGGGGAAGTGCCGTGGGCGGAAGTGGAGCGCTGGCGGCTTTCGCTTCACGCTGAATTCGGCCGGGCCTACGCTTCCACGCCTCTGCCCGAGCGCCCCGATTATGCCCGGGTGGAGGCCTGGTTGCTGCGTGCCCGCCACGCAGCCCTGGAGTGGTAGGCCCTGCTGTTCCCTCCCTTTTCCAACCTGGCGGCGCCCTGCCCTCCACGGTTCCGGAAGGGTCCTCCATGGCCCCGAACCAATTCACGGCGCGCAACCCGTCCTCGGCATGGGCGGTAGGCCGCGCGCGCGGGCAAACGCAAGGTGTGGCTGGATCCGGAGCAGCCCGTCTTCGGTCGGCGGCTGGCAACTGCTGCGCCCGCAACGGCAGGCAGCCCTACGGCATTTCCGTCGGGAGGCTCGGGAAGGGGGGGCTGACGACGGGGAGCGGACCTCGCGCTGTACGGGGGCAGATATCCGCAGATGCTTGCGCTGGAAGCCTTTTCTCCCGTACCGGCTGGTCTGCGGTATGCCCCCGGCCGGCACGGGTCTCCTTTCGCTGCCCCACCGGGGGAAAGTGGGGGCGAACGGCTGGCGTACAGCGGGTGGGCTCCCCTGGCGGATGCGGTGGGCTTCATGCCCCGCCGCGGCTGGCCGTGGGCCCGCGAACCAAGCTGGAAACGCTGCCCGTGCGCTTTGCCAGCGGCGTCCCTATGAGGCACGGCCCGCCCCCTTCGCCCGCCGAGGCGGCCAGGTGCATTGTGCGGCGGCTGGACCGCTCCCCTGCCCTCGGCGCGTTCCCGCCAAGCGCAAAATCTCTGAGATGCACGAGGCCGACTTTGACGGCAGTTCCGCCTTTGATCCTGGCCGTCTCCTGCCGCTGGCGGACCTGTGGGCCTGCGCACCGTCCCCACCAGGAGGGTGCGCGCTCCAAGGTGGGCGTCCACGACCTGCCTGCCCTGCTGGGCGGGTGGAATGCGGCGTCCTGCTGGACCTTCAGGCGGCGCTGCCCGCTGCGCTGGAGGTGCCGCTTCCTGCGGAAGCCGAGCGCCTCGTTGCGGCCATTCGCGGCGCCACCCGGAAGGAGGCGGGGGACGGTGAAGGTGCGGCCTGCGGCCACACGTTGACAAGGTGGGGGGAGGTCCCTATACTTCCTTTCGCGCTCGGAACGGTTCCCACCGGGAAGGCTCCGGGACGCACCCACCGTAAGGGGGGTTGGCCGAGTGGTTGAAGGCAACGGTCTTGAAAACCGTAGTAGGGCAACCTACCGGGGGTTCGAATCCCTCACCCCTCGCCAGTACCTACAGCAGGCTTCGGCAGGCCCCAGCACGACAATCTGGAGAGGTGGGTGAGTGGCTGAAACCGCACCCCTGCTAAGGGTGTATACCGCAAGGTATCGAGGGTTCGAATCCCTCCCTCTTCGCCAAGTTTCACCGCAATTTCCCGTACGCGCCCGTAGCTCAGCTGGATAGAGCGTCTGACTACGGATCAGAAGGCCAGGAGTTCGAATCTCTTCGGGCGCGCCAGACAAAACCCCCTCCGCGTGAGGGGGTTTTCCTTTTGTCGGCTGGTGTGGTGCGGGACAGCGGTGGAACCCCTGCAGCCGGTTTCTGAACAGGGCCTGAAATCAGGAGCAGTCTGGATCAGGCCCGGCGGCACAGCTGGTCTACCCGCTTCAGCAGCGTCGGAAGGCGGTGTGGGCCATGCATCTGCTGCACGTGCCTGGCGGCGTCCATGATGGCGATCCCGGTGGCCGTCACGTAGAGGGGCCGGGTTCCCACACCGCGCTGCACTTCCACCGCTGGAGCGCCCCGGTAAGCCGTTTTCGCCACGCCGATGACCCCCACCTGCTCTCCCAGTGCCGCGTACAGGTGGGCCCCGAGGCCGGGAGCGGGAGGCTGACCGGGGCTCAGCCATACGTGTCCGTCCACCACCACGGTGCCGAGCTGGGGGAGAAGGGGGGAAAGCACCGCCAGCAGGCAGGGCAGTTCCCGCCTGTAGAACTGCCCCGGCTCATAGGGCGCAACCGGTGAGACGCGCGCCGTGCGGGCCTCCAGCGGCTGCGCATCCTTCCAGTGGCGAAAGAGGAGGCAGGCCGCCACCGCCTCCTCCCCCCGGTAATCCACGTCCACGCAGGCGTTCAGCCGTTCCACGCCTCAGATCAGCGAGAGCTGCTCGCCGCCCTCCAGGTGCGCGAGGTGGTCAGGCAGGTTCCCGGGCTTGTCCATCACGATCTGCTCGGCCTTGTACGAGGAGCGGACCAGCGGCCCGGCCACCACTTCGAGGAAGCCCAGCGCCATTCCCTCTTCGCGGATCTCGTCAAACTCGGCGGGCGAGACGTAGCGCTCCACGGGCAGGTGGTGCATGGTGGGGCGCAGGTACTGGCCGAAGGTGAGCACGTCCACGCCATGGGCGCGGCAATCGGCCATCGCTTCCCGAATCTCTTCCCGCGTCTCGCCCAGACCCAGCATGATGCTCGTCTTGGTGATGACGTCGGGGCGGGACTTCTTGGCGTGGGCCAGGACGCCCAGGGTGCGCTCGTAGCTCGCGCGGATATCGCGTACCGGGTGGGTCAGGCGGCGCACGGTCTCCAGATTCTGGGCGTACACGTCCACGCCGCTTTCCAGCACGAGGTCCACGCAGGCCGTATTCCCGCCGAAGTCAGGCGTGAGGGCCTCCACACGCGTGCCCGGGTTCTCCCGCTTGATCGCCTGCACGGTCTTGGCGAAGTGGTACGCGCCGCCGTCGGGCAGATCGTCGCGGTCCACCGAGGTCAGCACGACGTATTTCAGGCCCATCAACTGGACCGACTCGGCCACGCCGCGGGGCTCGTCCAGGTCCAGCTTTCCCATCGGGTTGCCGGTGTCCACCGCGCAGAAGCGGCACGCGCGGGTGCAGATGTGGCCCATCAGCATGAAGGTCGCGGTGCCGCGCGACCAGCACTCGCCGATGTTGGGGCACATCGCTTCCTCGCAGACCGTGTGCAGGCGGTGTTCCTTGACGATTTTGCGAACCTCGCCGTACACGCTGCCGGTGGGGATGGTGACCTTGAGCCACTCGGGTTTTTTCTCGCGGACCGGGGTGCTGTCCTTGCGGTAGATGCCGTTTTTGATAAAGCGGGGTTCGGTGCTGCTGGGCTTCTGGGTCATGTAGGCCTCCCTGTGAGGGTGGGGGTGGGTGGCGTGGTCAGCGCTTCCGGCAGGGACCAGTCATAGGTCGCGAAGGTGGTATGAAAGGCCTGGGTAAGGGCCACTTTGGCTTCCCCCACGCCCGCCGGACGGGAGAGGCCGCGCAATTCGTACTCGCGTGCCACGCTTGTCATCTGGGTACCGGAGAGGCCGCACGGCACGATCAACTCGAAGTGCTGGAGGTTGGTGGTGACGTTCAGGCCCAGGCCGTGCAGGGCCACATGCCGCTTGACCGCTACGCCGAAGGAGGCGATTTTCTGGTCGTATTCGCGCCCGTTGACCTCGCGGGCGTCCACGTACACCCCGGCATAGCCGGGATTGGGGCGGGCATCGGGCAGGCCGAGCGTTTCCAGTGCATTGATGGTCGCTGCCTCCAGGAGTCGCAGAAAATCGCGCACCTTACGGCCCACCGGAAAGATCGGGTAGGCCACCAGCTGACCCGGTCCGTGGTAGGTCACGTCTCCGCCACGCTCAACTTCCAGCACCTCGATGCCCTGGCCCGCGAGGTACTCGCGCGTCACGAGGATGTTGTTGCCCTCGCGCGCGCCCCGGCCCAACGTCAGCACCGGCAGGTGTTCCACAAGCAGCAGCGCGGGCTGTCCGCCCGCCACCACCCGCGCGTGGTGCTCGCGCTGAAGTTGCCACGCCTCGCGGTAGGGCATCATCCCGAGGTCGAGTACGTCGAAAGCCAGGTCCTTCACGTCCCGAATCATACGCTCCACTCCGGGCGAAAGACCGTGCCGGAGGCGGAAATTCAGGCCGAATTGACCAGCGTTCGTGGTGAATTCCCTTGCCTGCGCTGGTCTGTCCCGTCCGTCTTTCAAGGACGGCCTGTGCCGTGCGGCAGAGGGTGCCCTCGCCTGCCACCCTCTACGCTGATCCGGGCCGCTCCTCACCTCGCCGTGCTGCAGGGCCGCGTCCACGCCGAGGAGCGCTGGCGGGTGGAGGGCGAGACGTACCTGGGGGCCAGGCCAAGATCAGGTGCAGCCTCAATGACTGCCTGCGCCTCTTTGGCGGCCACATCAGCGGCGAGGTCCGGGGCCCGGGGCCCTCTGCGCAGGGACGGGGGGATCTACAGCTGCTGGCCCTTGCTGGCCCTGTGGCTGGAGCGGTTGCGGGGGCTGGCATCTCGCGCGTCCTCGTGACTTGCGACGTGGCCAATCTGACCTCGCGCGGGGTCATCGGGGCGAACGGGGGCAAGCTGGAGGGCGAGTTCGCGTGGATTTCCGCGACAAACCCATTCGGCGATACTGGGTTGCGAGCGGGGGCTGAACGTGCGGTGTGGGTGTTCACCCTCTTGCCTGGCGGGCCTTGCGCCGCAACTGGTGTGGCCCGAAGGAACCGGAACGGCCCAAAGAAAGGGGTGGGGGGCTCCAGGGGCGTTGTCTCCCCATTCCCCTGCACCTCCCCCCTTGAGCCGCGCCGCCCCGGCACGTATACTCTTTCGGTCCGGTTTCCCGCGCCAAGGCGCGCCAGGAACTGTTACCCGGAGTAAGAACGCCTCTGCCCCCTTTAGGGGGATGTGGGGCGGTCCGCTGCCCAAAGGAGTCCCCATGCAGAGCACCGTGAAAGTTAACCGTGGCGCGATCCTGCGCGCCATCGAACAGGGCCACATCAAGGAAGGCCACCCCGACTTCCAGCCCGGCGATACCGTGCGCGTCGAGACGAAGGTCGTCGAAGGCAACCGCACCCGCAACCAGGCCTACGAGGGCGTGGTCATCGCCATCAACGGCACGGGCAGCCGCAAGAGCTTTACCGTCCGTAAGATCTCTTTCGGTGAGGGCGTGGAGCGTGTGTTTCCCTTCTCGAGCCCTCTCGTCGCCAAGATCACCGTGCTGGAGCGCGGCAAGGTTCGCCGCGCCAAGCTGTACTACCTGCGTGAACTGCGCGGCAAGGCCGCCCGCATCAAGAGTGACCGCAGCCGCGTGATGAAGGACGCCGCCCGCGCCACAGCGGCCAAGGCGGTGGCGCAGGCCTCCGTGACCGGCACGGCCCCCGCTCAGGACTCCCCCGAGACCGGCCAGGGCGAATAAGCCCCGCGCCGCGTTGCCCGCCCACCCTCGCCGGTGGGCGGGTTTTTTGCGGAGTGGCCCCATAAGCGCTCAGCGGTCAGCCTCCTGCCCGATAATGCCCACCGTGATTCCGCGCCTGCCTGCCCCCACGTTGCCGCTGCTGCTTGCCTTTGACCTCGACGGCACCCTGATTCCCGAGCAGAGCCGCGAGGTGCCGCCCGTCACGGTGGAAGCGCTCGCGCGGTTGCGGACCCTGGGGGTGCGGCTGGCGATCATTACAGGGCGGGACACGGCCCCGCGCCCCGTGCGGGAGGCCGCACTCCCCGACGCCATCGCCACCAACAACGGCGGGCGGGTGGAAATCGGGGGAAAGTTGCATACGGAGGCCCGCTTCAGTGCCGCTGAGCTGCAGGCGGTGCTCGCGCACGAGCTCGGCGACGCCCGCGTGATTGTCTTTACCCGCGACGCCCTGTATGTGGACCTGCCAGCCGGGCGCGAGCCGGAGCCCTGGTTGCAGGCGCGCGGCTTCCGGCCCCTCTCCGAGGCCCCGCGAGAAGGCGTGCTGAAAGTCGGATTCTACCATCCTGGCGTCGCAGATTTTGCGGCCCGGTTGCGTGCCCGGCACCCACACCTCGTCCTGACAGGCGCGCAGGAGCCGTACACCCAGTTTCTGACCGTCACGCCCGAAAACGCCCATAAGGGCGCGGCGCTCGCGCTGATCGCCGAGGGGCTTGGCCTTCCGCTCGAGCAGACGGTGGCCTTTGGCGACAGCGACAACGACGAGGCCATGCTGAAACTCGCCGGCTTTGCGGTGCAGCTCGGGCGGCTCCCCCTGCTCACGCCCCACGCCAACGCGCAGGTCGAGGGACCGGAGGCGTTGGGAGGCTACCTGCACGCTCTGGCTGACGCGCTGGAAGCTCAGCGTTCGGTCTGAGTCTCGATCACGCCGCCCGAAAGGTGCAGGTGGTGGGTGAGGCCGGGCGTGGCGTCCTCCTCCCGGTGGGCGATCACCATCACGTGGGTGCCCTGGCGCGCCAGCTCAGGCAGCAATGCCAGAAAACGGGCGCGCGAGGGAGGATCCAGAAAGTCCAGCCCCTCGTCCAGGATGAGGAGGCGCGGAGCATGGACCACCGCGCGGGCGAGCAGCAACCGGCGCAGTTGCCCCTGCGAGAGCGTTTCCGAAGAGCGTTCCAGCAGGGCGGTCAGGCCGAGATGCTCAGCCAATGCCTGCGCCTGCCCGGCCTGCTCGGCGCTGGGCTCGGGCAAGAAGCCCTCTGCGCCGCTCCACGCGCTGCCGATGATTTCACGGCCTGTCCAGGCGCGCCGCTGGCGAATGCCCACCTCTGACCCCACCAGGCCCACCGTGCGCCGCCGCTCGGTCAGCAGGTCCCGGGACAGGTAGGGACGTTCCACGCGGCCCCCCAACGCCGGGTGCAGTTCGCCCGCGATCAGCCGTGCCAGGGTGCTTTTGCCGCTGCCATTCTCACCCGTCACCAGCCAGTGTTCCCCCGTCCGCCACGTCCAGGTCAGGGGTCCCAGGGCGAGGTGACCGTTGCGGTACACCTGCACGTCCCGCAGCTGCACCAGGTCGCCGGAGCCAGGCGGGCGTGGCAGGAAGGTGTGGGCCATTTCCCGCTCCGGGTCATGTGCGCCCACCGTGATGTGCCCGCCCTCCACCCACAGCGTTCGCCAGGGCAGAGCCGGGGCCTCCTCGGGACGGTGGGTGGCGAGGACGAGAGCGACGTCCGAAGTGTGGACCGCCCGCAGCAGTTCCCCCAGTTCGTTCCGTGCCGCTGGACTCAGACCGTCGGTGAATTCGTCGAGCAGCAGCGCCTCGGGCCCGGGCATCAGCGCGCGGGCCAGAATCACGCGCCGCCGTTGCCCGTGGCTGAGGGTGCGGAAGTCGCGCTCCAGCAGGTGCCCTACGCCCGTCATGGCCGTGACGTCCTCCAGCCGGGACAGGGCCACCGGCGTGGGGTCCCACAGGCGCAGTGTGCCGCCCTCATGCCCGGCCAGCAGCACATCCCGCACTGTCTGCGCCCAGTCGCGCCCCAGGTAAAAGCCCTCGGCGTCCGGTCCCACCACCGAGAGCGTCTGCCGCGCCCGCACCGCCGAGCGCTGGACCTCGCCACCCAGCCCGTAGACCCGCTCGCCCGCCACCGGGGCCACCTCACCCGCGATCAGCCGCAACAGCGAGGTCTTGCCGCCTCCGTTGGGGCCCCCCAGCAGGAGGGCTTCGCCGCGCTCCAGGCGTAGGGTCACGTCCTGGAGCAGCGGGCGTCCCCCGGCCCGCACCGTCACGTTTTGCAGGTTCACCAGCGGCAGCGTCATCGCAAGGGAGTGTACGCGGAGGGGGCAGGGACGCGTACGGCAGGTCTTATACGGGTTCCGGCTTGTTTTGTGGACACACCGGAAAAGCACCGATTTGTTCACTCCACGCCCGGAACCCGTTTTGCTCTTTCTCGCTTGCTGCGCGCTGGATCAGTCTGCTCGGATTCCATCACTGCGTAAAAGATTCAGTCGGCGTCCGTATTCCCGGAAGAGGAGGGCGAGCACCATGAACTTCATCCGTCAAGGCGACGAACGGAAGCGGTGCTCAGGAGGATGCTCCTGCCGGTGGTCCAGCTGCTGGGACCGCCAGGGCCAGGTTCCCCTGGGTGCCTGCGCTATTTCCCGTCAGGGTGTAGGTGGACCTCAAGACGTTCCAGCCGCTGTACACCCGGGCGTTGGCCGTCACACTGGCGTTCAGGGTGGTGCTGCCTCGCGTGTTCTGGCGGGCAAGGCGGCCGGAAAGGGGAACGTCACGGCCGGCATAGACCTGCATTCGCCCCCCGGGCTTGATGGTCGTCTGTCCGCCCGTCCCGGCTGTGGTGTACGTGCTGGGCACGGCGGTCTGATACGGGTTCCGGCTATTTCGTTAACAAACCGGAAGACCGCCGGTTTGACAATTCCACCCGCGGAACCCGTTTCTCTCCTTCTCGCTCTGCCTGAACCGAATCTTTTGCAGAGCGATTCAACCGGAGTCTGTAAAAACAGAGCACCACAACGTGGTGCTCTGTTCGCTGACGCTGCCGGTGCGCGCTTGCCTACTGCTGACGTTGAGCTGGCCGCTGCAAGCCCGTAGCGAGGGCGGCTCCGACGAGGCCTGTCGTTGCTCCCAGGCAAAGGGTGAGGCTGGCTGCAGCGGGCAGGGTCAGTTGAGAGCTGCCGCGGGCATTGACGCTGCCCGAAGCGGGGGGCAGTGCCCTTCCGGACAGCCACCGTACCTGCTCCAGCCGTCCAACCCTAGAGCATGTGTCGAAAAGAGGACCTCGTTTTGACCGAACCCGGCAAGCGAACTTGAATGCGCATTCGGACAAATGCGCTAAACCGTGCCGTTGATTGCCTTCGGTGTGGGATGGGGGCCCGTTGCCATTGTGGGCGGTCAGGGCAGCGCAGAGGAGGATGGAGCTCAGCGAGACTTTTCTGAAGGTCATGTGCGCAGAGCCTGGCCCTGGGAAAGGATCACCCCGGCTGGTTTGTGCGCCCACCGTCCGCGGCTGGGTTCCGCGCGCCGGAAATCAAATACGCCTGAACCTGGCAACTGGCTGCCAAAAAAAGACCCCCCTCCATTTGGAAAGGGGGGCTGCACCCGCGGCGTTCCGAAATCAGCGCTTGCTGAATTGGGGCGCGCGGCGGGCCTTTTTCAGGCCGTACTTCTTGCGCTCGACCTCGCGGGGGTCGCGGGTCAGCAGGCCGCGCGGCTTCATCTGCACGCGGAAGTCGGGGTTGACCTTGAGCAGGGCGCGGGCGATGCCGAGCTTGATCGCGTCGGCCTGGCCGCTGGGGCCGCCGCCGGCGACGGTGATCACGGCGTCGTAGCGGCCGGCGGTGCCGGTTTCGCGGAACGCCTGAAGGGCGTGCACGGCGCGCAGCAGACCGCGGAAGTAGGTCTGGAACTCCTTGCCATTGACGACGATCTTGCCTTCGCCAGGGCGCAGGAACACGCGGGCGACGGCGGCCTTGCGGCGGCCCGTACCGTAATACTGTTCAGTAGCCATTATTTGACCTCGAGCACTTGGGGCTTCTGGGCGGCGTGGGGATGCGCGCTGCCCGCGTAGACCTTCAGGCGGCTGTGCATGGCGCGGCCCTGACGGCCCTTGGGCAGCATGCCGAACACGGCGTGCTCAATCACGCGCTCGGGGTGCTTGGCCAGCGCCTGACGGGCGGTTTCCGTTTTCAGGCCGCCCTGGTAACCGGTGTAGCGGGTGTACACCTTGCCGTCGAGCTTGTTGCCCGTCAGCGCCACCTGCGCGGCGTTGAGCACGACCACGAAGTCGCCCTGGATCATGTTGGGCGTGAAGTCGGGGCGGTGCTTGCCGCGGATACGGCTGGCGATCAGCGTGGCGAGGCGGCCCAGCGGCACGTTCGCCGCGTCCACCACGATCCAGTTCTGCTCGTCGTTCTTGGGAACGTAAGTTTTCACCGTGTTGCTCCAGTTAGGGGATTTGGCTGCGAGTGCGCCCCGCGCCCTTCGGGGGAGAAAGTCAGCGTGCGCCTCCGGGTGCCTCCCGGTCGTCCCGGCCCTACCAAGCGCGAGACACTAAAGGTAAAGGTATCAGAGGTTGGGGGGGTGGGGCAAGGGTGCAGGTGGCTTTCGGGGCCCCGTAGGCTCCGTGGTGGTGTCAAAGTGCGGACTGCTTTTTAACCGAGCCCGGCGAGCGAACCTGAAGGCGCATGGGGGAGAAGGGCGCCGTGAAGGGTGCCCCTGCCCTTCCACGCGCGGCGCCACTCGGACAGACGCCCTAAACGCGGATCCACCCCGAGGTTCCCGGCTTTTCCCGCTTACCCGCAGTTATTTTGGGCGGCGGCAGCACAGCGGCGCATCTATCTCCCAAAAAGGCGCCGCCACTCACGACCTGGAGGGGGACAGGCCGTCGCTTTTTCTCTACGCCGGCGTTAAGTTTTCCAGGGCAGAAGTTGGGACCGGGCCAGAGGTCGTTGGGCCCCAGATTCGTGACCCTCACGGCAACCTGGCCTTTTCAGAGGCTGGGCGTGGCCGAGAACTCCTGTTCGCCTCGCGCCGAGGAAGGAGCGCATCCGGTCAGGAGGCCCTGGCCAATAAAACGGGGCTGCGCCCGCGCCTCATCCGCTCCCCTCCAGCAGCGCCTCCATCGCCAGGCGGTAGCCCAGAAAGCCCAGGCCGCTGATCTTGCCCCGGCAGACCGCCGCCGTGACCGACGTGTGCCGGAACGCTTCGCGCGCGTCTACGTTGCTGATGTGGACCTCCACCACGGGCAGGGGTTGCCCCGCGATGGCGTCTCGCAGGGCGTAGGAAGAATGCGTCAGCGCGCCGGGATTGATCACGATGCCGGTAAAGCCGTGTTCCTGGGCGTCTTGTACCCATTCGAGCAGTTGCCCCTCGTAGTTGCTCTGGCGGCAAGTGACGGGCGTTTCCAGTTCCGCGCCCCAGGCCTCGCACAGCCGCTCCAGGTCTTCGAGCGTCTGGGAGCCGTACACGCCGGGTTCGCGCAGGCCGAGGCGGTTGAGGTTGGGGCCGTTCAGCACGAGCAGCATGGGGGCAGCGTAACAGGTGCGTGAAGTGCGGGGGGGGGTCAGAGCAGGTAAGGAATAACGGGGTGGTACATCCGCTTGACCGTGTATTTCTCGGTGAATTGCCCCCCGGTGTGGTGGGCGTTCGCAGCTCTGCCAATCTTGAAGCGGTCCATGGGAAAGTCGCCCTCCTGGCCGTGCATGTGCCGCGCGTAATAGCCGTACACCTGCCCCGCCACCTCGATGGTCTCGGTCACGTCCACGTGGACGATGGGCAGCGTTGGGTCCGGGGTGCCGTACTGGGCGTACTGATAGAAGTTGACCGTTTTCCGGTGGGGTTCCGGTTCCCCGTTTTCCTCCTGGCCTTCCATCAGTGCCTTGGGCAGCCGGGCCAGCACGAGGGCGTCGTAGGCGATCTTCACCGTGGCCCGGTGATCGGGATGAGGGGTAAAGGTTCCGCCCCCCTTGTCGTCCCAGGTGATGATGGCGTCGGGTTTAAATTCGGCGTACAGCCGCGCGAGTTGTAGCGCTTCTTCCCTGGACCCTTGCATCCGCGTGTCGCCCATATCGAAGAAGTGGTGACGCGCGCCGATCATTCCCGCCACGTCCGTTCCCCAGCGTTCGCGCGTCGCCTTGACCTCGGCGTGTGGAATGCCGCGGAACTTGCTTGACATCTCGCCGTAGGTGGTCCACACGATCATGACCTGATCGCCACGCAGGGCATGTTTGGCGAGTGTGGCTGCGCAACCGCACTCATCGTCAGGGTGGCTGAAGACGGCCAGGAGATTCATGCGCCTACTGTACGGGAAGCAGCGCCGCCCTCACCTCGTCCTGCCAGCGGTTAAATTCCTCCCGCAGTACGTCTTCGGGTACCCGCGTCAGGTAAGGCCGAGCCAGATCATGCAGCAGCACGAAGCGCACGCCCTCGCTGTCCGCCTTCTTGTCGCGGGCCATATAGGGCCACAGGTCGTCGAAGCCCAGGTGGGGGAGGGGCTGGGGCCGCTGCCAGCGCAGAAAGGCGAGGGTTCGTTCCGTGAGGTCCGCGCCACCCTGGGCGGATGAAAGCCGGGCGGCATAGTGCATCCCGTAGCCCACGGCCTCGCCGTGCGGTACAGCGTGATGGGTCACCGCTTCCAGTGCGTGCGCCAGCGTGTGCCCGAAGTTCAGAAACGCCCGCTCACCTTGCTCGGTCAGGTCCCGCGTCACCACCTCCGCCTTGACCTGAATGGCGTCGGCGAGGGTGTCTTCCAGCCCCGGTCCACCTGGGCGGAAATCCGGCGAGAGCACCCGGTCCAGCAGCGTGGAGTCCGCAATCAGGCCGTGTTTGTACGCCTCGGCGGCCCCCTCGCGGAAGACGGTGGGGGGCAGGGTGGCGAGCGTGTCGGTGTCGCACCACACTGCCCTTGGCGGCCAGAAGGCCCCCACCAGGTTCTTGCCCTCGGGCAGGTTCACGCCCGTCTTGCCGCCCACCGCCGCGTCCACCATGCCCAGCAGGGTGGTGGGCATGGTGTAGAAGGCGACGCCGCGCAGGTAGCTGGCGGCCGCAAAGCCCGCGAGGTCCGTGACCGCGCCGCCGCCCATGCCTACCACCGCGCCGTCACGGGGCAGGTTGACCGTTGCCAGCCGGGACAGCACGCCTTCCAGCACGGTGAGCGTCTTGCAGTCGTCGCGGGGCGGCACCTCCACCGTCACCACCGGCGCGAGGACTTCCTGCACCGCTTGCACGAAGTCCGGGGGTAAGTCCGCCGGATGGATCAGGGCCACCTGACGTCCATTTATCCGCGCCTGGCCGAGCAGCCCCGCCCCAACCTCCACGGCGTAGGGCTGGGAACCCCCCACCTCAATCCGCCGCACGTTCACCGACCCCCGAGCCGGGTTCGGTCACCCAGGCCGCCTGCGTGTCGGCCCAGGCCCACAGGCGCTCAATGATCTCTTCCACGATTTCCTCGGCGGGGCGCCCATCGCTGTGGACGTGGATGGTGCCCTGACGGTAGTGCGGCTCGCGCTCGGTCATCAGGGTGCGAATCTGCGACAGGGGATCGGGGGTCTTGAGCAGGGGCCGGTCACTGTGCCGGGTCCGCTGGTAAACCGTTTCCGGTGTGGCCCACAGCACCACGACGGGACCGCGCTCCAGCAGACGGTGGCGGTTGCCCTCGTGGATAAAGGTGCCCCCGCCGAGGCTGATCACCGCATGGTCCAGACGGGTGACACGCCGGACCACCTCAGCCTCGCACGCGCGGAAATACCCCTCGCCCTCCTCGGCAAAGACCTCGGGAATGCTCTTGCCTACCACACGGGTGATCAACTTGTCGGTATCGACGAAATGCAGGGCGAGTGCCCGCGAGAGTTCCCACCCAATGCGGCTCTTCCCGGTGCCCATAAAGCCCGCCAGCGTCACCCAGGTGACGGGACGCTCAATCAGGCCGGACCCGTTCATGGGGGACAGTCTAGTGGAAAGCCCATTCGGGAGCGTGACCGGCACACCCTCAGGGATTTCAGGATCGTTCAGCGAAGCGTCCAGAACGAGTTCCAGACCATGGTGAAAGGAAGCGGGCAGGAGCACGGGAGGCTCAGTAGTCCTGCGCGTAGGCCCGGGCCGCCGCCACGCGTTCTTGAAGTTCGGACAGGGTGTCGCCGCCGAATTTTTCCAGCATCGCGTCCGCAAGTACCCAGCCGATCACGCATTGCAGCACCACCCCAGCGGCGGGGACGGCGGTGGTATCGCTGCGCTCCCGGGCCGCGTCGGCGGCCTCGTGCGTCACCACGTTCACGGTGGGCAGCGGCTTCATCAGGGTGGCGATAGGCTTCATGGCCACCCGTACGATCAGTTCCTCACCGTTGGTCATGCCCGCTTCCAAGCCGCCCGCTCCGTTGGTGTCGCGGGCGTAGGTGCCCTCACGGTAGTACACCGCGTCGTGGACGCGGCTGCCGGGACGCACCGCATTCTCGAAGGCCCGCCCGATCTCCACGCCCTTCATCGCTTGCACGCTGAGGCATGCCTGTGCGATACGCCCGTCGAGCTTGCGGTCCCAGTGGACGAAACTGCCCAGCCCCACGGGGAGGCCCCGGAAGCGCACCTCCAGAATGCCCCCCAGGGTGTCGCCGTTCTTCTTGGCCTGGTCGATGCGCTCGCGCATCTGCGCCGCTGCGTCCGCGTCGGGCGTGCGCAGGTCCGAATCCTCGATCGTGTCCAGCGCCTCCCACGAAAAGGATTCGCGGGTCTCGATCTCGCCCAGGCCCGCGACGTAATTCGCTCCCTGTACGCCGAGTTCGGAGAGGAGCTTGAGGGCCACCGAGCCCACCGCCACCCGTGCCGCCGTTTCCCGGGCGCTGGCCCGCTCCAGGACATCGCGCAGGTCCTTGTGGCGGTACTTGACGCCGCCCGTCAGGTCCGCGTGGCCGGGACGCGCGTCGGTGAGCGCCTTCTTGCGCGGCTCGCCTCCCGGGCTGGGCGACATGATTTCGGTCCAGTTGCGGTGGTCCTTGTTCTCGATCACGAGGGTCACGGGCGCGCCCGTCGTGCGGCCTGCGCGGACACCGCTGAGCACCTGGGCCTCGTCTGTTTCGATGACCATGCGGCGGCCCCGCCCGTAGCCGCCCTGCCGCTTGCGGAGCCAGGGGTCGATATCCCCCTTGCCAAGCGGCAATTGCGACGGCAATCCCTCGATGATGGCCGTCAGCTGCGGGCCGTGCGACTCCCCGGCGGTCAGATACCTCATAGCAGCTCCGGGCCGTCAGGCTCCACCCGGAGGGCGGAGCAGGAAAGACGGGTTGCGCGGAATGGAGCACCCTCCGGTGCTTTTCCGGGGAGTGCGGAGTGAAGCGGAAGCCGTCTCATGAATGGACTGTAGCGCCGCGCAGGACAGGAGAGGGGAGGGCTGCCCAGACGGCGCGGAACGGGCCTAGAGAGAAAAGCGCCGGCTGGAGGAGATCCAGTCGGCGCGAGGAAGTGGCGAGCGGGGCTTACTTCAGGACATCGCCCGTCAAAATGACCAGCAGCTGGGTCTGCCTGCGGCTGGTGACCTGCTTGCCGAAGGCGGCACCGATGACGGGGATGCTGCTGAGAATGGGAACGCCGGTATTGGTGCGTGTCTCGGTGGTGCCCATCAGTCCACTCATCAGCACGGTTTGGCCGCTCTTGAATGTGATGCTGCTTTGCGCTTCGGAGTTGGTGAAGTTCAGCAGGTTGGGCAGAGCGTTGGCAGAAAGGCCGGCCGGAAGGTCGCTGACCTGTCCACGTACCCGGAGGGTAATCGTTCCGTCAGGAGCCACCTGAGGATCGAAGAAGTCCAGGTTGAGGCCGTAATCGATCTGACGAATGATATTGCCACTGCTGGAAGGAATATTGATTTCCAGCCGGCCGCCACTCTTGACGGTGGCGGCGGCTCCCGTAGAGGCGTTTTGCGGGCCGTTGCTGCTCCCGGTCAGCGAGCGTTGTCCGCTCTGCATCGTGATGGAGCCGTCGTAGACCCGTTTGGTCAGCCCCTGGTTTTCCAGGGCGGTCAACGTGGGGAAGATGTTGAAGCCGACCAAGCTCCGGGTGGGGTCGAAAGAAGCTCCGAGGCCACCGCTGCCCACACTGACGTTAAAGCCCCCGAAGCCGACCTTCCAGTCCAGCCCCAGCGTGCGCCCAGCATCCTCGGAAATTTCCTGAATGCGAATCTGCACATTGATTTGAGGGACCGCTTGATCGAGTTGGGGAATCAGTTCGGCGATCTGCGTGACCTGGCTGGACGTTCCGCGCACGATCAGCGCATTGGTCCGTTTGTCGGCGATGATGGTGGCCCCGTTGGAATTGCGCGCAATGGTGGCGGCTGTGTCGGCGGCTTGCTGGGCCTGCGCTTGCGCGGCCACCTGGGCAGCGTTGGTCTGGTCACGGGGCACAGTAACGCTGATGGCGTTGCCGTTGGCGTCTGTGGCCGTCACGGGAACATTGACCGGCGTCTGCGCCGTGCCGCTCTGACTGATGTCGCGGGCCAAGGTGCCTTCCAACGTCGCCTTGACCTCCTCGGCGCTGGCATTCACAAGTTGGAAGACGCGCTGAACGATCTGCGGTCCAGCTTGAGCCGCAGGAACCGGGCGGTCTACCTGGTCTAGGAGCGCGAGGGCCGTGTCGATCTGACTCTGTGGTCCCGTGATGACAAGCTGCCCGGTCTGTCCTACGGGCGTGACTTTCAGCCCCGGGTACTGGGAACCGAGCAGCGCCGTGATATCGGCCTGGACACCCTTCACGGTGTAGACGCGTTGCGCGGTCGTGCTGGCCACCTGCGCCTGTGCGCTGACGTCCACCTGTGCCAACAGGGCGAGCGCGGCGTCGATCTGGCTCTGGGTCCCGGAAAGGATCAGCTGTCCGGTCGAGGGCACGGCAGACACCCGGAGGGCCGGAAACTGGCCTGCGAGGGTGGCGGTGAGGTCGGCGAGTGCCCCGTTGGCCTTGTAGATCCGCTGCACGCTTGGCTCACCGGGATTGGTGCTCTGGGCCGAGACGATCTGCGACAGCAGATTTTCGACTTGGGCCACTTCCTGGTTGGTACCCTTGATGATGATGCTGTTGGAGGTCGTCTCAGAGACAATCCGCATGGTGGGCGAGTTGAGAACGATGTCGGTGCCCGTGGAGGTGTTTCCTCCACTGGCAGTGCTGCCCTGGGTGGTTTGTAGCGTCCCAAACGCCAGCTTCAGCTGCCGCTCCACGGCTACGGAACTGAGCGTGTCCGGCAATTTAACGATTTTCTGCACGGGTCGGGTGCTGACGCGCAAGACCGCCTTGCCGCCCACCTGTACCGCTTCGTAGCTCAGGCCATAGATGTCGAGGACCAGGGGCCAGACCTCGTTGAAGGGCTTGTTGACAAAAGAGTAGGAGATCACGCTTGCTGTCGCGGTGCCTGCCGTCCCCACCGGGGCGGTCACGCTGTTGGCAGCCAGCACAGGATCAACGTTGGGTTCGATGATGATGTCGTAGCCCGCGCTCCGGGCCAGCGCCACCAGCATGCTGGCCAGGTCGCTGCCCGCACGGCGGATATCAAAGGAAACGGTGGCTGGAGACAGCTTCGGATCGGCGATGCGAGGGGTGTTGGCCGGAGAGGTGAGGACCGGCGCGGCGGGCGCGGCCGTTGCGGGAGCGGGCGTGGCGGTTTGCGCGGCGGCCATACCGAGTGCGGCTGTCAGCAGGAGGACGTATCTCTTCATAGCTCACCTTTTGTCGTTGTCGAGTTTGAGCGTCGTGATGTCGTCGCCCAGGGCAAGGGTTGCGCTCGTGGCCGTCACCTCGCGGAGAACCGCGTTCGAGTCGGGCAAGGTCTGGCCGACGGACAGCACCACGAAGCCGTCCTTGGAGCGCAGGATGGCGGTGTTGACCGGGCCGAGCACGGCCGCGTTCAGCACAATCTGGCGGTTTTGCACCAGGGCCTCCAACGGCGTGGTACCCGGCGCAGTGGGGGTGGCGGTGCCGTCAGCCGCGGCGCCCTGGCTGGCCGCCTCGTTGCTGCCCAGCTGGGTGATGGGCGCAGGATTGCCCGGTGTGGGCAGGGGGGTGGCGGGCAGGGTCAGTCCGGGTGCAGCTACGGCAGCGCTGCCCGTGCTGTCCGCCGGCGTGGTCGTGCCCGGCGCTGGCGTACCGGGGGTGGCCACGCTGCCAGCGCCTTGACCCGGGTTCAGGTTGATGTTGCCCTGGGGAACGTCAAGCGCGACCACGGGCGGACGGGCCGGCGCAGTGGGCAGGGTCGGCGTGGAGGTGGACGCACCCGCGTCACTGGACTGTCCGGGAGTGGTCTGCACCGGTTTGGTCTGCGCCGGTTTGGTCTGCGCCGGCTTGGTCTGCACCGGCTTGGTCTGCACCGGCTTGGTCTGCGCCGGCTTGGTCTGCGCCGAGCCCTGCGTCTGACCGGACGTGGCGGGCTTTGCGCCGCTCTGGCTGGGTTTGGTGCTCGGGTTGGGCAGAGCCACGACCTTGGGCGGCTGGACGGGATTAATGGCAATCAGGCTGCCCGGTTGCCCCGCCGCTTTCTGCCCGGCCTTCTGTGTGCCGTTGGTCTTGGTGCTGGTCGCCGCCTGCGCCTTGACTCCGGCGCTGCCCGTCTTGGTGTTGGCCGTCTTGGTGTTGGCCGGCTTCGCGCTTGCGGTCTGGCTCCCCTTGGTCTGGCTCCCCTTGGTCTGCGCCTGAGCCTTGGTCTGACCAAGGGTCGAGGGCGGACGAACGACCGCCACGGTTTCCGGACGGGGTGCGGAGCTGCCAATACCCGCGATGGAGGGAAGGGGAATGGCGGCGGCCGTGGGCTGCGATGGGGTTGCGGGGATGGTCGGCGTGCTGGTGGTGCCCGCAAGTGGGCTGGGGGCAAGGACGCCGCTGGGGGAGGTCAGGCCGCTGGCCGTCGGCGTGGGTGCCCCGCTGCCCGCGTCTGCGATGGGCGGGACGGCGCTGCCGGCGTCGCCCGCGTTAGGCCCCGCTGCGTTGGGGGCCAGCGCCAGGGGCTGGAAGGGGTTGACCGTCGGCAGGGCGGCCAGCGGCGTATCCGGGTTGATGCCCTCAGGCGTGGGGACCGGTTCAGCCACAGGTGCGCTGGCACCAGCGTCACTGCCGCTGGCATTCGGCGCGCCGTCCCCTTCCAGGGGTGGAAGCTCGGGCACCTCGACCTGCCCGTCGGGCTTGACGGCCACGGTGCTGTCGGGCGCTGCGGGGCTGGTGGCCTGGCCACCAGCATCGGGGGTGCCGGTGACTGGAGCGGCCGGGCCGCTGTCCGTCTGTCCCCCGGAGGCAGTGGTGGGCAGGTCAGGATTGACCGAAGGATTGGGCACGGCGGCCTGCACGCTGCGGCTGCTGGTCCACAGGTACCAGCCGCCGATCAGGGCCAGCATCAGCAGCAGGGCGAGCAACACCTTCATCTCGCGGGAAAGCTTGATGGACGTGCGGGGGGGCGGAGAGGGATCGAGCGTCACTGGTTGCCTCCCTGAGGTGCGGCTGCCGGAGCCGGCGCAGCACCAGGAGCAGCGCCCGGAGCAGCGGGGGCGGTGCCTGGCGTTGCCCCCGCCTGCGTCGGATCGAAGGTGTACACGGTGAGGTTGAGCGTGCTGGTCAGCTGGGGGTTAAAGGAGGTGGCCTTCGGCAGCGTCAGGCTGAGGCCGCTCACGGTCGTGAAGCGGTTCATGGTCTCGATGGAGCGCAGGGCCCGGAAGACCTCGGCAAACTGCCCGGTGATGCCCAGGTTCACGCTGAGGGGCCGCACGCCCGCCGGGAGGCCGCTGATCTGCGCGGCCTGCGTGGTGTAGGCCGTCATCTCTGCCCCGGAAGCGTACACGTCCTGGCGCATCTCATCGAGCACGTCGCCGAACTGGGTCGTAGGCGGCAGGGCGCGCAGGAACTGCTCACTCTCGACCTGCAGCCCGGCGACTGTCTTCCTGAGGGCCGGCAGGCCGCGCTGTGCGGCGCGGTAGGTTTCGGCCTGGGTTCGCAGCAGGTCGAGGTCACCCTGCAGCTGCACGACCTCGTTCTTGCGGGGCTGGAAACGGCCGAAATACCACGCGATCAGAAGCAGGGCGCAGGCGGCCAGCACGATCAGGAAGAGTGACCGCGGAGCGAGCTTGGGCAGCGCGGCCCGGGCGGGAACAGAACTAGCGGACATTGGTGCCTCCCGGCGCGCTCGCCTGGGGTGCCGGTGCGGCCGCGCCCGTGGTGCCGCTGGACGTCGTTCCGGCCGGTGTTGTTCCTGCCGGTGTTGTTCCTGGAGCTGTCCCGGGATTGGCGGCTGTGTTGACCAGGCCTACCGACGCGGTGAAGGTGTAGCGGCTCGCCGTGGTATCGCGCTGCAGGCCCTGGAAGTTGACTCCGAAGCTGGGGCTGTTCTCGTAGGCCTTCAGGAAGTTCACCACCGACTGCTGGCTCAGGGCGGTGCCCGTCAGCGCGATCTCACGCACCACGTTCTTGCCAGCATAGATGCCGTTTTGCTGCAGTGTGGCGAGCGCCGTAGGTTCCAGCGACTTCATGTTCAGGCTCGTGATCGCCACGCCATTGCTGCGGGGCAGCTGGGCCGAGAAGGCGGCCACGTCGTTGGTCCAGTACGTCTTGCTGTCCCGCAGCTGCCGGGCCACCCCCGTCACGGACTCCAGCGAGCGTTGCTGGGCCATCAGGCTGTCGTATTCCTGTTTGAGGGGCGTCAGGGCGGCGATGTCGCCGTTCAGGCTGTCTTGCTCGCGGTGCAGCGCCCGCAGCTGGTTGCCCACCAGCACCTCGGGAATCAGGATGGCCACCGCTGTCAGGGGCAGCAGCGCGTACATCCCGTAGCGCCAGCCGTCCGGCTGGTTGCTGCGGCGCTCCTGCTGCGGCAGCAGGTTGATCTCAACCATGTAAGACTCCTCGCAGGGCCAGGCCCAGAGGTACGGTAAATTCCGGCGCGTTGGACTGCAGGTACCCGGTGTCCACGTTGGCCCCCTCGGTTTGCACCGTCAGCCAGGGGCTGCCCACCTCTACCCGGAAGCCAAGCTGGTTGCTGATGGCCGGGGCCAGGCCGCGCAGTTTCGCGCCGCCGCCCGCGATGTAGGTCCGGTCGATCACCACGTCGCCGCTCTGGACCCGGTAGAAGTCCAGCGAGCGGCGAACCTCGGTGACCAGATCGCCCAGCACCGGGCGAATCACCTCGAACACGCGCGCGGGGCTGTACTGCTCGCGCGTCTGGCTGAGGTTCACCTGCCCGTGGTCCGTGGTGCCGGCGTCGCTGGGTGTGGTGGCGGTGGCGTAGTTGAGCTTGACTTCCTCGGCGGCGCTGAAATCCAGGTCAAAGGCCTTTTGCAGCGCTGTGGTGAAGTCGTCGGCCGCGACGCTGATGTTGCGGATCATCAGGATGCGGTCGCCACGAACGAGGCTGATCACGCTGCTGCTCGCCCCCATCTCCAGCACCAGCGCGATCTCGTTGGCCTCGGTGTAGTTGTTGCCGATCAGGGTCTGCTTGGTGAGGTGCTTGCCCAGCAGGTTGCCGCGCAGGGCCCGCAACGCGGAAAAGCTCTTGAGGTCCACGACGGTGGGCTCGAGGCCTGCCAGCCGCAACACCTCGACCTGCCGCGCCACCGCCTCGCTGGGCGAGGCGGCGATCACGGCTTCCATCTGCCCGTCTTCAGGGATGGTGCTGGGATCGTCCTGCAGGTCGAAGTCCAGGTTCACCTCATCGATGGGATAGGGCAGGTACCGTTCGGCCTCCCACTTGATGGCTTCCTGCAGGTCCTTGCGGTCCATGCGCGGCACCATGATGTTGCGCGTCACGGCCGACTGGTTGGGCACCGCCGTCACCGCGTAGCGGGCGGTGATGCCGTGCTGCGCCAGCAGGCCGCGCAGCTCGTTGGCCACAGCCTGCGGCTCGATCACCAGCCCGTCGCGCATACTCCCGATGGGCGTCGGGGCCATCACCGCGTGCTGGAGAATCGGCGGCGCACCGGGGCGCAGCGCCACCACCTTGATGGTGCTGGTGCCGATCTCCACGCCGATGGCACTCGGTCGTGAATTAAAGAGGCGTTGTAGCATGCTCGACATTCTCCCTCCAGAGTCCTGAAAAGTTTACCAACGCCTCATTTACGGATACATCACACCTGGCGAACGAGGCGGGCCCGTGAGGTAGGGAACAGGACGCTGCGGCGCAGAGACTTCTCATGAGATACAGTCCACTCCAGACGGAACTCTTAGGGTCCGTACATACTTTAAAGACTCTTAAGGGCAGAATCCAGCGTTGTTGCACGGTCTGTCGGTATAACGCGGAAGGCCGCTCCCTTTGGAGCCCTGTGGGTGGGCCAGAAGCACGTTGGGGAAGCGGCAGATCCCCGTTACGGCGAGAGGGGGCGCAGGTCCAGCCCAAACGCCCGCACCGTCCCGCCGGAGGTCACGGTCACCACGTCTGGCCCAATCAATCCAACCCGGCCCGGTTCGTGGGGTACGTCCGCCACCACGCGCCCCGCCGCGTCCAAGCGCTGCAGGGCCGTTCCCGTCAGGCGGTAGGTACCGGAGAGCGCTGTGACCTGGGGCAGGGTGGTCGAGCGTACACCGCCTGGCGTCTCTTCGAGGCGCGGGCCCGCCCGCGTCTCCAGGATCTGCCCGTCTTCCACTCGGCGCAGCGCACCTGCCAGCAGGACGTAATCCTGCCCGTTTCCCCCGGTCAGCGCAGCGGCGGGAGCTCCCGCCACCCCCTGCGCCGCCGCGCCGCTGTAGGTCACGGCGCTGCCGTCCTCGCGGTAGGCGCGCGTGGCGGAGAGGGCCACCACCCGTCCGGCCGCCACCGTCCTCGCCGCCCGGTCCAGCGTGATCAGGAGCCCCACGTTTGGCAAGGCGGTCCAGGCGTCCCCGCCGTTCCAGGCCACCCCCACCGCCCGGCCCGGCAACTTTGGGCACACGGGGCGGTAGGACGGAACGCGGGCCACGCACGCCTGCCCCCCCTCGACCCAGGCCACCCCTTCCGGGGAGAAGGCCGCCTCAAGGGTTGACGCGGCGACCACCGGCGCGGAAGTCGCTGTGGCGCTTTCCACACGGGCCGGGCCCGGCGCGCAGGCCGCGAGCAGGAACGGGCCGAGAACCACAGGGAGGGCACAACGTTGCATCCTCCCTATTGTCCCGGAGGGGCAGCTGAGGGGCGTGAGGGACGAGGCGCAGCGCTGGCCGCGCTCCCCGCCCCGGGCTGTTTGCAGGGCGGACCTGGCTTCGTGGAATGGGGCGCTAAGTTCCCACCGCTGACCGCTTCTCCAGCAGCGACGCCACCACCGTGTCCAGCCCCACGCCCTCCTGGGCCCGTTGTTCCGGCGTCCACGAGATGCCCCGGCTGGCTTTGACGAGCACCACGTCTCCGTCACGCACCTCCGCAAGCAGGTCTGCAAGCAGGTCCGGCACCGTGGCGTACGCCCGTTCCCCGAGTTCGGGGGCGAAGGCCCCGACCCCGTAGGTCAGGTCTGCTTGCGCACGCGCCTGCGTCCCCACCTCCGCGTGGAGTTCACGCTCGGCCTCGCCCAGTTCCAGCATCCGGCCCAGCACGCTGATGCGGCGTCCTGGAAAACCGGAGAGGGCGTCCAGCGCCGCCTTCACGGCCAATGGCGAGGCGTTGTAGGCGTCGTCGATCACCGTGAAGCGCCCCGGATGGACCCGGTACCGGCCGCCCGGCACCTGCACCTGACCCAGACGCGCCGCCGCCTCGTCCAGGGGCACCCGGGCCTCCAGCGCGAGGGTCAGGGCCAGCACCGCCGCTTCCGCCTGCACGTGCGAGGCGTGCGGGAGCGTGACGTGGATGCCGCTGAAGGTGAAGGTGGCGCGCTCGGGCGTGAGGTCCAACCCCTGTCCCGCGAAGGTGACGCCCTCTCCAAAGCCGTAGGTGTCCACCCCGGGATAGAAGGGGGCGGCCTGCGCCCCCACCAGGCCACGGCTCCCCAGCAGGATTCCGCCCTTTTCTCGCGCCACGCCCTCCACGCTGCCGAGCTGTTCCAGGTGCGCCTCGCCCACGCTGGTGACGACGCCGACGTCGGGCCGCACCAGGCCTACCAGTTCGGCCATCTCGCCTGCCCGGTCGATGCCCATTTCCACGACGAGGGGAGCGCCGCTGCGCCCGAATTCGATCAGAAAGCAGGCGATGGCGGGCAGGGTGTTGTACACCGGCATGAAGTGGGCTTTCAGAGCTGCCGCCGCGTAGCTCTTGGCGGTCGTCTTGCCCACGCTGCCCGTGATGCCCACGACCAGGGAACTGTTCGCCCGCTCATGCCGCGCCCAGGCGAACAGCGCTTCACGCGCGCCAGTGCCCTCGTGGCGGGGCACCCGCACCGCCCGTTCCACGTCCAGATCGGTGAGCACGAAGGGCGCGCCCGCCGCGAGCGCCGCTTCCACGAAGCGGTTGCCGTGCATCTTTTCGCCGGGCAGCGCCACAAAAGCCACATCGGGCCCCGCCTCACGCGAATCCCAGGTCAGGCGGGTGGCGGGGCGGGCCTCCGGATGAACGGTGGCGGGAAAGGGCAGGGAGCCGTGGGGGTCGAGCATGGGGGGAAGGTAGCAGAAGGCAAAAGGCAGAGGGCTTTTCCTCCCCCTCTGCCTTTTGCCATGTGCGGACGCAGCCCCTACACTTCGCCCCGCGCGAACGCTGCCATCACGTTCGGGGCTGCCGCGTCGAAGCCCACCACGTCAAGCATGTCGCTGCGGTGGGGGTCCGCGATGGTAAAGCCCGTCGCCGTAAGGCCCACCACGATTAGGCGCGACTCTATCCCCATCTTCTGGCGGTACGCGTCCAGCGCCACCGTGGGGTGGACCTGACCCGCCCAGGTTTCGTTATCGGTGTAGACCACAGAAGGTGTCCACCTGCACGCGCGCCGAAGCGGCCCAGAGCATAGGCTGGGCACAGTCGGTCGCGCCGAAGGAAGCGGCCTGGGCTTTGCGCATCGCGCCGCCGAGCGTGTCCTTCGGGGTGATGCCCAGAGGGCGGAACTGGTCCGCAAAGCCCATCGTCAGCGCCTCCGGCTCGGTGCGCAGGGCCACCACGCCCATGGCCGCGGCGGCCATGTTGGGCGTCAGGCTGGGCGTGCTCGCCACCGTACCCCAGGTCATGCTGCCCGACACATCGAGCGCGAGCAGGTGACGCGTGCCCGCCGGACGCACACTGCCGAAGGCGGCGTAAAAGGCGTCTTCCAGCGCGTCCACCACCTTCGCACAGGTACCCACTCGCCCGTGCCCTTCACGCCGTGCCCTTGGCTGTACACCAGGCGGGCTTTCAGCGCGTCCAGCGGGTGGATGCGGCCCCGCTTCAGGGCGGCCGGGTCGGTCAGGCGCTCCACCACGGCTTTCGTCACCTGACGGTCATTCACGCTCAGCACGCCCACGCGTCCCAGGTTGCCGAGGTTGCGCAGCAGCCAGTTCAGGCCGTGCGTGTTCATCGCGGCCCGGTAGACCTCAGGACCGGGCACGTGGGTGGGCACTGCCTCGGTGGGCAGGCCGTATTCGCGCATCAGTCCCGCCGCCTCCAGGTCGCCGCCTGCCTTCAGCGCGAGCAGGTGGCCCTCGATTACGTGCAGGGCGGTGTCCGTCGCCCCTTCCAGAGCGGAATTGTCCAGCGTGCCGCTCGCCATGAACTTCAGCACCGCGTTGCGCGTGACGTCGTCTGTCTTCGGGTGGGCGAGGCGCAGGGCGTCGCGCTGGGTCCAGCCGTCGCGGGCCTTGTACTTCACGGCCCATACGGCAAGGCGGTCTACGGGCAGGGTCTCGTACACCTTCGCTACACCCCGGCGGGTCAGGCGACCCCAGCCACCCAGCGCGTCCGCGAACGCGAGGAAGTGCAGCATCGTGCCCGTGCGCGCCACCTCAGGCAGCGCACTTCACGCGGCCTGACGGTGGGCCACGTCCGGCGCGGTCTTGGCGATCAGCGCGAGGACCAGCAAGGCCGGGTCCGTCTTCGGCGTACGGCCGCGCACCACCTCCAGCGTTACCCGCAGCGCCGTGGCTGCGTCCCGCTGCACGAGTTCCCGCACAAAATCTGTCGCCTGCAGGGTCTGCGCCCGCTCACCCGCATAGAACGTACCGCTCTCGGTGCCCAGCACCAGAAAGCGGGTCAGGCGGCCCTCGTTCGAGAGGGCATACGCGAATCCGCCCGCGTTGTTTGGAACTTGACGCGAGTTCAGACGTTCGGTCTGCTTTCGGTTCTTGGGGTTCACGGCGTTCAGGAGGTTCTTCATGGGGAATCGGCCCTCCTTTCAAGGGAGTGAATCGCGAGCGGCGCTGGGTTCGTCAGCGGCGGCAGGGCATGGGGCATGCCGTGCGGTGAAACGGGCAGACTTGAACCTGCGGCCTCCCGGTTCGTAGCCGGGCGCTCTATCCAACTGGGCTACCGTTTCATGCACAAAAAAGGGGGGAGGGGGAACGGACGGGACTCGAACCCGTGATCTCTCGGTCCGTAGTCGATCAGCCTGAACCTTCGGCCCGTCCGCTGGGGAGGGCGAGGGGGGGGTGGTCAGGCCAAGCGCTCTGGCCGCTGAGCTACCGTTCCCATGAGGGGTGAGGGCGAAAGGGAGGGGAGCGGGTGGGACCCGAACCCTGCCGCTCCCACGGGAGAGGGGAAAGGGGAGGGGAATGGGCGGGACTCGAACCCGCATATGGACCGTGGAGGGATAACCTTCCTGCCTCGGCCCACCGCACGGGCGGGCAAGGGGTGCGGAAAGGCGTTTTTCCTGTCCTGCCGTTAGACGACCATTCCCACAACTTGAGGGTGTGGCGGGGCGGGACTCAAACCCGCGGCCCATTGATCCAGGTAACCGTGCGCTGGTGGCCTGAAACCGGGCAAGAGGACACGCGCAGACGCCCTTCCGGGAAGTCAATAAATCAATTGCGCTACCGGCTGAGCTACCCGCCGCAGATATACCCGAATGCCGGGTGAAAAATGAACAAAGGATGGGTGTCTGGAGTCGAACCACGGTTCACCGATCACCCTCGGATTTCGGCGGTGGCCGCCGGGCAAGGAACGCCGAGGGGTTGAAACACCCACCGCAAAGGTATTGCTTTGCCCACAGGAGCTGGAGCAGGCTGGTCGAAGTCGCACCGCCATCTCTCCGCTGGTTGCGGAGCGTCTTGCTGCTAGACGAAACCTGCACGTACGGGTTAAGGCTGTGCGGCGCTACGCTCCTCACAGCCCGGCCCCCGAGGGCGTGAAGAAAGGCCAGACAAGGAACGGCGCTGGGATTGAGCGCTCCCGAAAAGGGAAGAACCCAGCGCCATTGGCCCAGCGCAGAAACGCGCTGGGTCACGCGTTCACCTGCTCAGAAGTGTAGAGGCCCCTGGAGGCGGACGCATGGGCCATGTGGCGGAGACGGTGCCTAACGAATGTTCCGTACGGGTGCGCCGAGACGCAGCGTTTATAGTGATGCGACCAAACTGTTTGTAGCCCTACATATTCTCATCCGCGTCAGATGTCTTCCCTCAAGGGGAACAGGTTTCACTTTTCTGCGAGGTGGTGGCTGAAAGGATGTGGGGGAATACGGTAAGAGTCCGGAGAGAAGGACGGGGGCATGATGGCGGGTGCGGCCTGCCCCGACTGCCCCGGGTCTCTGCCTCTGGCCTCTTTGCAAGCGGGTGATCTGGTACGAAACCATGACGCGACTTCCAAGCCCCGAATTTCCCGCCCGCTCGGCCCTACCGGGGTTTGAGCTGCTGAGCCGTGTGGCAGGCCCTTCGCCCGAACCGACCCTGCTGCTCGGTGCGCGGGGCAACGTCCTGTTTGCCAACGCGGCCGTAACGGCGGTGACGGGCCACGCGCCGGGAGCCCTGGTGGGAAGGGCGGCGGGCGAGTTCACGCACGGACAAGACTGGCCTGGCCTGGTTTCCGCCTTCCGCGGGGTGCAGCCGGGACAGACCCAGCCGCTTCCAGCCTTTCGGGTTCGGCGTGCAGACGGCCCGTGGCGGTGGGTCACGGGCCGCCTGACCCACCTGCTGGACGATCCGGGCGTCGGGGCGCTCCTGCTTGCCCTCACTCCCGTTCCCGGTCCCTGGGACGATGGCGAGGCCGTGCTGGGGCAACTCGCCGAACTGCTGGCCGGAACGCAGGGCGTCGAGGAGATGGTGTCCGCCATGCTGACCACCGGCCTGCAGCGGCTGGGAGCGGTGGCGGGCGTCGTCCGCCTGCTGGACGCGCAGGGAGACGGTCTGCAACTGGTCCGCCGCAGCGGTGTCCTGGGAGGGCAGGAGGGCGGCTCGCCCGGCGAGGACGCAGGCGGGGATCAGGTGTGGAGAACGGGGGAGGCCACCTTTCGTTGTGGGTGGGCCGCTGTGCCCCTGTTGCTGGGCGGGGTGCCCAGGGGACGCTTGGAGCTGACGTTCGGAGCAGACCAGGCCTTTGGCCCGCAGGATCGTGCGTTTCTTCAGCGGACGGCCACCCTGTACGCGGCCTCGCTGGAACGTGGCCTGCTGCACGACGAGCTGCAGCGCCAGCAGGCCTGGCTGAGCGCCATCGGGCGCAACAGTTCGGACATTGTGACCGTACTCGACGGCCAGGCGGTCATCCGCTATGAGAGCGGCTCCATTCAGCGGATTCTGGGGTATTCGTCGGACGAGCTGCTGGGCCAGCACGTCTTTGAGCTGATTCATCCGGGCGACCACGGGGGAGTCAGCCAGGCCTTGGCGAAACTGGTGGCGGGGGCCAGCACCATCTCGGCCACCTTGCGGTTCCGGCACCGGGACGGTCACTGGGTCTGGCTGGAGAGCCTGGGCTCGGTCTTCGCGCATCCCCAGTATGGTCCCAGCGTGCTGGTCAATTCCCGGGACGTGACGGTGCGTCAGGAGGCCCAGGCGGCCCGAGAAGAGTTCGTGGGGGCCCTCGAACTCAGTGGGCGCAACTTCCGGCGGCTGGCGGACCACGCGACGGACATGGTCTGCCAGTACACCCTGGAGGGTGACGTCGAATACGTCTCGCCCTCCGCGTCGGACCTGCTGGGGTACAGCGCGGAGGAACTCCTGGGCCCCTACCCCCTGCGCTTCGTGTACGAAGAGGATCTGGACATGTTTCGGGGTGGCTTCGAGCAACTGTGCGACCCGGAGGCACAAACCCAACGGCTGGAGTACCGCCTGCGCCGCAAGGACGGATCGCCCGTGTGGGTAGAGACCACCTTCCGGTCCATCCTCGATCCCGCAAGCGGGCAGGTCACGGCCTGGATCAGCGCGTCCCGCGACATCGAGGCGCGCAAGCAGGCCGAGTTGCAACTCAAGGCGCAGCTCGAACGGTACCACCACCTGCTGGAATTCAACGTGTCGCTCGAACAGCTGCGTCATCCGCTGGACCTGACGCGCGAGGCCCTGAACCGTTGTCTGGCCCTTACCGAATACGACTCGGCCTACGCCTTCGACTGCCGGGGGGACGAGATTCTGCTGAGCCTGCTGGGTGGGGAGGCCCCGTCCCTGTCGCTGGCACAGATTGAAGCCAACCGCACCTTGCCCTTTGCCCACCGGGTTCAGCGGGCGCTGGAACGTTCCGAGGCCTATTTCAGCGTACCGGGTGAGGCGGGGCCCGGCCTATGGGCCTCCTTTTGCGTTCTGCCCATCACGCAGCAGGGCACGCTGACCGGCATCCTGACCTTTGGTGCCGACCGCCCGGTGCAGCCCAGCGCCCAGACCCAGCAGCTGCTCCGGAGCGTCGCTGCGCGCCTCGGGCATGCGCTTGAACGGCACGAACACCTGCAACTGCTGGGAACCTCCCGGGAAGAGACGCTCCGGGCGCTGGGACTGGCGCTGGAGTACCGCGACTACGAGACCAAGGGCCACACCGACCGCGTGGTGGCCCTCAGCGAGCGCCTGGGCCAGACCCTCGGCCTCGCTGCTCCCGAACTCGACGCCCTGCGCTGGGGGGCTTTCCTGCACGACACCGGCAAGGTTGCCATTCCCGACGAAATTCTGCTCAAGCCGGGCAGGCTCACCCCCGAGGAGTGGGCCGTGATCCGCCGTCATCCGACCATCGGCTTCGAGATGCTGCACCACATTCCCTCGTTGCCCCCCGCCACCCTCGACATCGTGCTTTACCACCAGGAGCGCTGGAACGGCAGCGGGTATCCGGCGGGACTGGCGGGCGAGGCCATTCCGCTGGTGGCCCGGGTCTTCGCGGTGGTGGACGTTTACGACGCCCTCACCAGCGAGCGGCCCTACAAGCCAGCCTGGTCCCACGAGGCGGCGGCCGAGCAGCTGCGGCGTGAGGCGGGAAGCCTGCTCGACCGGGACGTCGTGGAGGCCTTCCTGAGCCTCTTCAGAGCGGAAGGCGTGCTGAGCGGAGAGGGTGAGACGGGGGAGACGGCGCTGCCGGGGACGAACGGGGCCCGGGGCGTTGTGTGATCCTTGAAAGTCCGGGTTTTCTAGACTGAGCCTTGCTCGAACAGCTCGGGCCTTTGCCGGTTGTCCACGGCCCGCCGCCCGCCAGCGCTGAGATCAGGCCGCGTCCCCCAAAGGAAAACCGCACACCTCCTAGGAGTCTCCATGCTCTTGAGTCCTCAGCGTTCGACCTTCCTCCGAACCCTGGCCATCGCCGTTGCCGGGTTGTGCCTGCCCCTGCTGTGGCCCGGGGTGCTGGCAAATCTGTTTCGTACCGCTCCCTTCGTGGCCGAGCGTCACGACGCGGGTTGGCCGGCCGCACTGGTCACCCTGCGCGTGGGCTCGGACCTCCTGATTGGCCTCTCCTACGCCGCCATTTCCAGCGTCCTGAGCTACGTCGTCTACCGCAACCGCGCGGCCCTGCCCTTCGACTGGGTGGTGCTGGCCTTCGGGCTGTTCATCGTCGCTTGCGGAGTGACCCACCTGACGCACGTCCTGGTGCGTTACATCCCGGTGTTCTGGTTCGACGGCTATATCCGGGCACTGACCGCCACCGTTTCGGTGGCGACCGCCCTGGCGCTGCCGCCCCTGGTTCCCCGAATCTCAGCGCTGCTCAACGCCGAGCGGACGCTGCGTGAGCATCAGGTGCGGTTGGAACAGATCAACGTGGCCATGACGGCGGCGGTGACCCGCGCCGAATTTCTGGCGGGGCTGAGCGACGCCCTGCAGGCGGCCCATGACCCCCGTGAAGTGGCGGAGCTGGCCTTGGCCCAACTGGGCCCGGTGCTGGAGGTGGACGAAATCGTAGCGGCGCAGGTTGAAGGCGGGCGGGCCAGACTCTGGAGTTCGTGGGGCCGGGTGCACCCCGCTACGCTGGCGATGCTGTCGGGTGAGGGCTCCCCGCTGGAGCGCACGCCCATGTTGCGCCGGGCGGTGGAAAGCGGGCAGGCGCAGTACACCCAGCAGTATGGCCAGGGGGCCGGTGACCTGTCTCTCGAGGGCCTCCCCTTCGCGGCGGCATTGGAACCGATCCTGGAGGCGGGAGGGCGGGTGGTGGGAACCCTCGGCTTCACGCGTGCGCCCGGAAAGCCCTGGCAGCCGGGTGAGCTGGAACTGGCCCGCCGCGCGGCCGCCACCATCGGCCTCGCGCTGGAACGTACCCGGAACGCCCAGGCCCTGCGGGAGAGCGAGGCCCGGTTGAACGAGGCGATGCGGCATGCTCCGCTGGGCGAGCTGATGGTTGGGGCCGCTGGGCGTCTGGAGCGGATTAATCCTGCTGCCAGCCGCATCCTGGGGATTGAGGCATCGGGGGTGCTGGGTCTGCCCCTCGGCGAGGTGCTGGGGCCAGTGGAATGGAACGCCGGGGAGAGTGCCGATGGAGAGCAGCCCTATGTCCGCCCGGACGGCACAGCGCTTTGGTTGCAGATTCATACCTCGGTCGTCCGTGACAGAGAAGGACACCTGCAACAGCTGATCCTGCAACTTCAGGACATGACCGAGAGGCGCCGGGCCCACCTGGAGCTGAAGCAGCTTTCGGCGCAATTGGAACGCAGCAACCGTGAGTTGCAGGAGTTCGCCTCGGTGGCCTCGCACGACCTTCAGGAACCGGTGCGTAAGGTTCTGGCCTTCGGCAGCCGCCTGCAGGGCTTGGACGGGGAGCGGCTCAGCGAGGGAGGCCGTCAGTCGCTGGAACGCATGCTGGCGGCAGCGGAGCGGATGCAGCGCCTGATTCAGGACCTGCTGTCCCTCTCGCGGGTGTCCACGCGTGGGCAAAACTTCCAGCTGGTGCCGCTGGACAAGCTGCTGGCTCAGGTGACCGAGGACCTGGAAGACCAGGTGGCCCGCACAGGCGGCCGGATAGAACACGCGCCCCTGCCCACGGTGTCGGCAGATCCCACCCAGCTGCGGCAGCTGCTGCAAAACCTGGTGGGCAACGCCCTGAAATACCACCGCGAGGGTGTGGCGCCCCGCGTGCAGGTCACGCCGGTCGCGTCCGCCCCGGGCACGGTGCGCCTGCTCGTGCGCGACAACGGGATTGGCTTCGCGCCCGAGCACGCCGAGCGGATCTTTCAGCCGTTTCAGCGCCTGCATGGACGGGGCCAGTACGAGGGTACCGGAATCGGGCTGGCGATCTGCCGCCGGATTGTGGAACGGCACGGCGGTACCCTCACGGCCACGGGCGTGGAGGGCAAGGGCAGCACTTTTGAGCTGACCCTGCCGCTTACCCCCGTCCGTTCCGAGGAGGGGACAGCGTGAGGCCATTCACCCCTCCACGGGTTCTGCTCCCCCGCTCCACCGAGGTGAACCGTCATGTCTTTGTTTGACCCTGGGCTTTCTCCATTGCAAGACCCCCTCGACTTCCAGGCCCTGGCCGAGGTGATGCCCCAGATCGTCTGGACGGCGGACCCTGACGGCGGGCTGGACTATTACAACGGTCCGTGGTTTGAGTACACCGGGCTGACCCTGGAGGAGACCCAGGGCTGGGGGTGGGCCCCGGTCCTGCACCCCGACGACCTGCAGCTCTGCCTGGACCGCTGGCAGCATGCCGTCGAGACGGGGAAGGCGTATGAGATCGAGTACCGGTTTCTCCGTGCCGCCGACAACACCTACCGCTGGCATCTGGGCCGGGCCCGTCCCCTGCGGAACGGAAACGGGAACATCATCAAGTGGATTGGCACCTGCACGGACATTCACGATCAGAAGCGCGCCCTCTCGGAGAGTGCCGAGCGCGAACAGCGTTTTCGCTCGCTGGTCGCCAACGTGCCGGGCGTGGTGTACCGCTGCGCATGCGACGCCGACTGGACCATGGTGTTTATTTCCGAGCGCGTCGAGGAACTGACCGGTTACCCCGCCCAGGACTTCATGGCTCCCGGCGGGCGGACCTTCGCGGGCATCATCCACCCCGACGACGTGGAGCGCGTGGAAGAAGAGGTGAACCGCGCCGTCCAGGCGGGGCAGAACTACGAGCTGGAATACCGCCTGCAGCACCGCTCGGGCGACGTCCGCTGGGTGTACGAGCGGGGCGGCACCGCCGGATTCGCCGCCGAGGGCGTACCGTGGCTGGACGGCGTGATGGTGGACATCACCGCCCGTAAAGGGGCCGAGCAGGAGCGGCAGGCCCTGCTGGAGCAGGTGCAGGCCGAACGGACCCTGCTGCAGGAGGTGCTGCAGCAGATGCCCAACGCCGTGTGGCTGGCCGAGGTGCCCTCGGGCCGTCTGCTGCTGGGCAACGAGGGTATTCGCCAGCTGTGGGGGCACGCTTTCTTGCCTGCCGCCGAGATCGACGGGTATGTGGAATACCATGGTTTTTATCCGGACGGGCGTCCTGTTAAGCCGCATGAGTGGCCGCTGGCCCGGGCCATCGAGACGGGCGAAGTCGTCACGGAGGAGGAAATCGACGTGCTGCGCCCCGACGGCACCCTGCGCCGCGCGTCATTCTCGGCCGCGCCGATTCGCGGGCCAGATGGGCGCTGCGTGGCGGCGGTAGTGACGGGCACCGACATCAGCGAACGCAAACGCGCCGAGCAGGCCATCCGTGATCTGAACAACGACCTGGAACGTCGGGTCGAACGCCGCACCCGGGCCCTGGCCGAGAGCGAGGCGGCCCTGCGGACGTTCGCCCGGCAGCTGGAGCTCAGCAACCGTGAGTTGCAGGACTTTGCCTACGTGGCCTCCCACGATCTTCAGGAGCCGCTGCGCAAGGTCCAGGCATTTGCCGACCGGCTCAAGTCCCGCTACGCGCCCGCGCTGGGCGACGAGGGCCGGGATTACCTGGAGCGCATGCAGTCGGCAGCGGCGCGGATGCAGCTGCTGATCAACGATCTGCTGACACTCTCTCGGGTGACCACCCGGGCGCAGCCCTTCGTGCCGGTGGACCTGCAGGAGATCACGCGGGGGGTGCTGTCGGATCTGGAAGTGCAGATTGAGCGCCAGGGGGCCGAGGTACGGGTGGGAGCGCTGCCCGTCGTCGCTGGAGACCCCACGCAACTCGGGCAGATGCTGCAGAACATGATCGGTAACGCGCTGAAGTTCCGCCGCGAGGGGGTGCTGCCCGTGATCGAGGTGGGGGCCGAGGTGGACGGGGAGACCTGCCGGATCGCGGTGAAGGACAATGGGCTGGGCTTCGACGAGAAGTACCTCGACCGTATTTTTACGCCGTTTCAGCGCCTGCATGGCCGCAGCGCCTATGAGGGCACGGGCATGGGACTGACGATCTGCCGCAAAATTGCGGAGCGGCACGGGGGGAGCGTGACCGCCCGTAGTCTGCCTGGAGAAGGGTCGACCTTTGTGGTCAGCCTGCCCCTGAACCCCCCACCATCCGGAGGAACGATCCCATGACCATCCCACCCGAGGACCCCCGTCACCAGCGCGCTGCCCAGTCGCGTCAGCCCATCACCATCCTGATGGCCGACGACGACGAGGACGACCGCATGTTTGCGGAAGACGCGCTGGTGGAAAGCCGGGTCCTGAACAACTTTCGCTGCGTGGAAGACGGTGAGGAACTGATGGATTACCTCAAGCGGCGCGGCAAGTACGCGGCGCCCGGCAGCGCGCCGAGGCCGGGGCTGATCTTGCTCGACCTGAACATGCCGCGCAAGGATGGCCGCGAGGCGCTGGCCGAGATCAAGAGTGATCCCCGGTTGCGTTCCATTCCGGTGATTGTCCTGACGACCTCCAGCGCCCAGGAGGACATCATCCGGAGCTACGACCTGGGTGTGAACTCGTTTGTCAGCAAACCCGTGACCTTCGCCGGCCTCGTGGACGTGATGCGGGACTTGGGCCGTTACTGGATCGAGATCGTGCAGTTGCCGGACACCGGGCAGGAGGACTGACGCATGGCCGCTCCGGAGCTGCGCGTCCTGATCGTCGACGACGACGAGGACGACTTTATCCTGACGGGCGACCTGCTGCGGCGCATCCAGGGCTGGACCTGCCGTGTGGGGTGGGCCGACAGCGCTGACGCAGCGGCCCAGGAAATACAGACGGACGTGCACGACGTGTACCTGGTGGATTACCGCCTGGGAGCCCAGAGCGGTCTGGACGTGCTGGAGCAGCTTCGGGCTTCGGGATGCCCGGCCCCGGCGATTTTGCTGACTGGGCTCGACGACCGTGAGGTGGACCTGGCGGCCATGCGGCTCGGGGCCTCCGATTACCTGGTCAAGAGTGAACTCAGCACCACCGTGCTGGAGCGCTCGCTGCGCTACGCCCTGGAACGCGCGCGGCTGCTGCGTGAGGTCGAGCAGGCCCGGCAGGAGGCCGAGACGCTCTTTACGCTCTCGACCACCCTGGAGCAGTCGGGCAGCGCCGAGGACGCGATGCACGACGCTTCGGCCCTGCTGGCGGGGGCCGTGGGGATCGACACTTCGCTGCTATGGGAAATTCGGGAGGACCAGGCATTTTTGCTGCACCAGTACGGGCCGTGTGACGACGAATTCTCGGAATACCGCCGGGTGGGTTTGCCCTTCTCTTTGGCGCTGTTCTGGCAGGCGGTGCGGGGGAAGCGCCCCCTGTATATCGAAGACGTCCCCGGCAACCCCGATGTTCTTCCGGTCTACAAACAGTGTGGGGTTCGTAGCCTGGCGCACCTGCCGCTGGAGGTCAACGGCAAGGGATACGTCCTGTCGGCCCTGCGGCGGATGCGCGGCGCCTGGACGGACCACGAGCGCCGATTGCTGGAGGCGGGGGGACGCAGCATCGGCGTGGCCCTGGAGCGCCGCCACAGCATTGAGCTGCTCGCGGCCGCCGCCCTGACCGACGGCCTGACGGGCCTGGGCAACCGCCGCGCATTCGACGAGGCGCTCGACGCGGCGCTCAACAGCGCCTCGCGCCACAAGTACCCCGTGAGCGTGGTGTCCTTTGACCTCGACGGGCTCAAGGCCGTCAACGACCACGAGGGCCACGCGCGCGGCGACGAATTCCTGCAGACTTTTGCCGCCAGGATGCGCGCCGGGCTGCGCCGGGAAGACCAGTTCTACCGCTTTGGCGGCGACGAATTCGCGGCGATCCTGAGCCACACCGGCCCCTCCGGCTTCGGGGCCGTGCTGCGCCGGGTCCGGGTAGCGGTGGACGAGGTGCGGGCGGCTGGTTTTCCGCAAGGAGACGTCAGCGCGGGCATCGCCGCCTTTCCCGAGGAGGCCCAGACGGTGGGCGAACTGCTGCGCCTGAGCGACGAGCGCATGTACCGGGAAAAGCTGGAGCACCGGGCGGGGCGGGGGTAACCGTTTCGTCCCCCGCCCCGCCCGGTGCCGCTTGAACGTGTTATTCCAGCGTCACGAGGTAATCGTACAGGTCCGGCCCACCGGGGTGCGCCTCCACCTCGGCCTCGGGGAAAGCGTCACCGATCTGTTCACTCAACGCTTCCAGGTCTTCCGGGGTCTTTTGCGGGCCGCCGAACACCGTGATGATCTCCTGGGCGCTGTAGGCCCCGCGCAACATCTCCAGCACGCTCTCTTCCGGCGTGCCGCCCGCCTGCACCAACTCGTCGTCGCGCAGGCCAATCACGTCGCCTTCCGAGATATCGAGCGTCACGCCTTCCTTGGTCGTGATGTTCGTCGTGCGGCTCGCCCGCGTGACTTCCAGGGTGGTCACGTTCGCGGCGGCTTGCTCCATCGCGGCTTTCAGTTCCTCCGCGTCCCCGTCCGCCTGAAAGGCGAGGGCAGCGCCCATGCCCTGGCCCAGCGTGCGGGTGGGCACCACCACGGCGCGGCCCTCCATCAGTTCCATCGCCTTCTCGGCGGCCATCAGCACGTTCTTGTTGTTGGGTAAGATCAAGACCTTCTCGGCGCTGACCGATCTGACTGCGTCCACGATGTCCTGTACCGAGGGGTTGGCTGTCTGTCCACCGGAGACGATGCGCGCCCCCAGCGAGCGGAACAGCTTGACCAGTCCGTACCCGCTCGCCACCGCCACCAGGCCCGAGGGCGGCACCTCCTCCTCGGCCCGTGCCGCGGCGCCCGCCATGCCCAGAATCTCGGTGTGCTGCTCGGACATGTCCTCGACTTTGGTTTTCAGCATCCGTCCGTAGCGGCCCACAGTCGCCAGCAACGCATCAGGCTCGTTGGTGTGAATGTGACCCTTGACGTAGCCCTCCGCGCCCACCACAAGCAGGCTGTCGCCGAACGGCGTCACCAGTTCGCGGATCTCCTCAATAGGCTTGGTGGCCTCGCTCATGAGGAACTCGGTGCAGTAGCCGAACTCCTCGTTCTCAAACTGCTGCTGGGCATAGGAGGTGATCTCGGGCGCTTCGGGCAGCGCGTCGCCCCGCAGCGCGGCGAGCATTCCCTGCACGAGGTACAGGTAACCCTGCCCGCCTGAGTCGATCACGCCCGCCTGCTTGAGCGCTGGGAGCATGTCGGGCGTCTGGTCCAGCAGCCTTTGGCCTTCAAAGAGGGCCTGTTCCAGCACAGCGTCTACCGTCTCGCGTTCGCGGGGGCCATTCGCGCCGTCCGCCACACCCCGCGCGACGGTGAGAATGGTGCCCTCCACCGGCTTCATTACCGCGCCGTAGCCGGTTTTCTGGGCGGCGCGAAAGGCGGCGGCGAGCGTGTCCGCGTCCACTGCCGCGACGTTCCGCACCGCTTCGGCAAAGCCCTTGAGGAGTTGCGACAGGATCACGCCGCTGTTGCCGCGTGCACCCAGCAGGGCCCCGTAGCTGATGGCCCGCGCCACCGAGGGCATGCTGCGCTCGTCGCAGGTGTCGAGTTCGCGCCGTACCGACTGCATGGTGAGGTGCATGTTGGTCCCGGTGTCGCCGTCGGGAACGGGATACACGTTGAGCGCATTGACCTGCTCGCGGTACACGCCCAGCCAGTCCGTCGCCACGCGCAGCATGCGGGCGAGATCGGCGGGTTTGAGGGTGCTCATGTGTTCAGGCACGTTGCACCCCCACGGCATGCACGCGGGTGGCCTTCAGTTCAGTTCCGGCCTGCGTCTTCACAGTGTGTTCCACCCGGTCCTTGATGTTGCGGGCAACGGTGGGAATGCTGACCCCGTAGGCCACCACCACGTACAGGTCGGCCGCGTAGCCGCCCTCTTCGCGCGTGACCACGACGCCCTCGCGGGCATTGGCGCGGCCCAGCACGCGTGACAGCCCCTCTTTCAGGTTCGCGGGGGCCATCCCCACGACGCCCGGAATCTCGTGGGCGGTCAGCCCTATAAGCGAGGCGAGCGCCGCCTCGGTGATCACAATGGAGCCAGTCACAGTAAGGCGAAGTATACCCGGCGGGCCGAGGGGACAGAATTGGGGATGCCTGACGAAGCTTCGCGCGGACTGTTGCGCGAAGCGCTGCCGCTGTCGGCGCCAAACGCGCCACTGCTGAACCGGGGCGGGCGGCGGTGCGGAGACGGGCGGCCGCCCTATGCGCGAGCGGCCCGGGGGCAAGCGCTGACAGCCCAGACCGTACAGGATAAGCTCGCGGTTACGCAGTGGCGCGTGGAGCCGTTCCCTGGACTCTGACGGCACCTGGCCGGCTGGCCTTCTCCAGCCGTGATCTACTGCGGCCTATGCAACTCACCACGGTGCTCGACACCCCGGGGCTGACCCTCACGTTCCTGAAGGAGGACCAGCCGGGCCTGCCCCCGCAAGTGGTCCGGGACCTCAAACCCGGGCGGGTGCGCCTCCTTGCGCGCGGCATGGAAGGTGACATCGCTGTGGCGCTGCCTCCAGCCCACGCAGCTGAGGCGCGCGAGCTCGGCCAGGCGCTCGTCAAACTCGCCACCGATCTCGAAGTTCACAGCGTTCAGGTGGAGGCCACCGAATACGCGGCGGCGTTGGCCCTGTCGCTGATTGTCAGCGGCCACCGCGACGCGCGCTACCGCTCGGAAGCTCGGCCCGGCCCCAGCGCCTTTTCGGTGGAGGGCCTGCACGGAGCCGATTTCGCGCGGGTGGAAGCGCTGGCGGGAGGTATCCGCTTTGCCCGCGAACTGGTGAACGCCCCCGCCAACGAACTCAACCCCGCCACCCTGGCCCGGCAGGCCCGCACGCTGGAGGCGCTGGACGCCGACGTGGACGTGTGGGACAGCGCAGAGATCGAGGCGCGCGGGATGGGCCTGCTCGCGGCGGTGGCCGCGGGCAGCGTGACGGGTCCCCGGTTGATTCGCGTGACCCTGCCCGCCCGGGGCGAAGTGCGGTACGTCCTGGCGTTGGTGGGCAAGGGCGTGACCTTCGACACGGGAGGCTATTCCATCAAGCCCGCCGCCGGAATGACCACCATGAAGGGCGATATGGGCGGGGCCGCCGCGGTGCTGGGAGCCATGCGGGCGCTGGCTGAGGCCCGTAATCTGATCCCGGAGGGGGTGGAGGTGCGCGCCTACGTGCCCACCGCCGAGAACATGGTGGGGCCGAACGCCATGCGCCCCGGCGACATCTACCGCGCCGCCAACGGCAAGACCGTGGAGGTGGTGAACACCGACGCCGAGGGCCGCCTGATCCTGGCGGACGCCCTGACCATGGCCTGCGACGAGGGCGCCACCGAGGTGGTGGACGTGGCAACGCTCACGGGCGCAAAGGTGGTGGCGCTCGGCAGCGATGTGGCAGCCCTCTACAGCACCTCTCCCGAACTCGCCGCCCGCTTGAAGGCTGGAGCCGAGGCGTCCGGCGAGTTTATGTGGGAGATGCCGCTGCACGTCCCGTACCTCAAGGCCTTTCAGAAGGAGACGCTGGCGGACCTGCGCAACTCGGACATGGTTCCGGCGGGCGGCAGCATCAAGGCGGCGCTCTTCCTGCGTGAATTTGTGACCCGGCCCTGGGCGCACCTCGATATCGCCGGAAACGCGATGGAGGGCAACCACGGCACTGGCTGGGGCGTGGGGACGCTGGTGGAGTACGTGCTGGGCCGGGGCTGATACCCGCTGTCTTCGGCAGTGCGGAAACCGCCCGGAGGTGGACGGGCAGGTTGACCCTCTCCGCTGGAAAGACGCGTAGAGCTGCGGGGCAGACTTGCAAAGCCCTGTAGGATGGGGGCCTGGCCCAGGGAGGGGGTGACGCGGGAAGCGGGCGAGGGAGAAGCCTCCCCATCCCTTTCATTCCTCGGCCGGTGGCGAACGGTTAAAGGTTCAGTGGCCTCGTGCGTTTGTCATTGTGCCATGAAGCCAGTCGGCGGGCGAGGGTGCCGTCTGGAGTTGCGAGAATGGTGGTGGCAGAGGGAGGACAGACCCGGCGAGACGTCGCCCGGTTGTACCGAGGGCGCGCCGAAACCGCTGATAAGGATCTGGAAAGGCAGCGCCTTGGAGCGCTGCATGGGGTTGGCCGGCCTTCTTAACGTCCTCCACGTGCCGCACCCCTGCACGAACAGCGGCTGTTGAAACAACTCGGAGCGCATCGGGACGCGGCGTTGGTCGAGCATGCTCGAAGAAGCGACGAGACTGAAGGACAGCTTCAGCGCATTTGTCAAAAAGAGAATTTTTTTTGACCCAGCCCAGCAAGCGAAGTTAAATGCGCATTTGGAGGAATGTAGCCGGGAGGAGTGCCCTTCCACACGCGGCATAATTCGGACAAATGCTCTAAAGTGTGGACCGGGTGTTCCGCAAGCACCACATCACCCGTAAAAAAACGCTGGCCGCGTGCGAACGAATTGAAGAGCGGAGAGAGCCGTTTCTCCATGACTCGGCGCCGGATGTCACGCGTGCAGAACAAGCCGGTCTTCCTGAACGGGCGTGGTCTTCACACGGCAATGACGTGGGGGTACGCACCTGCTCACCGTTCTGAGTGAGCCCAGGGCCATATTTCCGGGAATCACGGACGCAGCCAGACGTGGATCTGCGCACTACAACGAACGGGACCCATGGTCCCGTTCGCCTTGACCGGGGCGGTCCACGGTCCAGCATGCGAATGGGACGTCCGCCACCTGACCTGCCTGACAGGTCGTTGTCGTGGACAAGCTGTCTTCTCATCATCGGGCGTCGGTTCCGGTGAGCATTGAGGTACAGGGGTGTCGGCCCTTGTTCCTTCCAGCCTGGAGTCTGAACTTTAATGCCATTGAACGGATGCGCGCCAAAGGTCAAAGCGGCCGTAAGAGCAAAGCCCCGGCGAACAACGGACGGCCTGCTCTCTGCTCCCGGAGCCGCTTTGCAGGCCCTTCGTGCGCAGGACATCCACGCCTGGTTCCGACATGCTTATTCTTCAATGTCTTTATGACCCCTGCTCCAAAGCCCCTTACCCTGCCAGATGCTGCCTTCCGCCCCAGATCAGGCGTACCCGCTGCCCCACGCGCTTGTACAGGGGCGGCGCGTGGTGGGCGCAGAAATCACGGGTGGCGGCCTCACTGCCCACGTCATGCCCCGACTGCTGCGTCAGGAAGTAGCGGTGGTCCATGATCCACAGGTACAGGTCCGCCTCGGTGCGGCCTGGAAAGCGGCCCATCACGTCGTTGCGGTCGAGGTTCTCCACCACCCGCAGGTACAGGCGGCGGTACCAGCTTTCCACAGCCTCTTCCCAGGTCACGGGCGGCTGCCCTTCGCGCCCTGGCTTACGGTCGAGGTAGTACTGCCGGGTGCGGATGTGCTCCAAGAGGCGGTCGTAGCGTCCCGGTGTGGTGAACAGAATTTCCCGGTGTCCGGGCGCCACCACGTTCAGGCAGGTCTCGCGCAGAAAACGGGCGTACTCACCCTTGATAATCAGGTCCCGCAGCGTGTCGTGTTCGTCGGGGGCGACGGTCACGTGCAGCTCAATCACGTGCGCGTCGATGTACGCCTGGCCCTGCCGCCGTGCCACCGAGACGCGGTGGTTGCCGTCCTTGACGAAGTACAGCTCGCCCACCTTGTACACCTGAATGGGAGGCAGTTCCTTGCCCTGCAGCTGTGCAGCGCGCACCCCGATCCAGCGCTCGTCGAGGTGGGCCTCGCGCGGCAGGTAGTGGCGGTCGAACTCGCGGTAACGGTCCACCGAGCCGATGATCTTGTCCACCGCGATGGGCTGGACGCCGAGCGCGTGTTCGCCCTCGGGCGCGAGGTGCTGCACCCACGAGAAGGGCAGCAGGTCGTTCGGTTGGCGGCGCAGGAGGGCCAGTAACCCGTGAAGGTCTCCCTTGCGGCGGGCGCGTTCGACTTCGTGCTGGGCCTGGTGTTTCTCGTACATGCTGGGGACTCCTCGGGAGGAAAGGAGGCCGGAGCAGCGTGAGGGCGGAGAGGTATGAAGAACGCTCCGACCTTGAGAACAGGATAAGAGCCGCGCCGTCTTACAGTTGTCCCGCGGCGCGACGGAGACCTACAGCAAACCTTTAGGAAGCGTGTTGAAGGTGGCAGTTGCTCTATCGTCCTTCCCGCCTCGTGGCGTGAAATGACGTTATGCTCGGCAAATTCTTCAAGAAACCGGCGGACGATATGGGCGGGCGTGTGCCCCCGGGCCAGACGCTCACCACCCGTTTCCCGGTACTGACCTACGGCCCCTCGCAGCAGTACGCGCCGGAGGAAGTGGTCGTCCGCATCTTGGGCCTGGCCGAGGAGCACACCTTTACCTGGACGGACCTGCTCGCTTTGCCGCAAACCACGCTGACCTACGACATCCACTGCGTGACCCACTGGAGCAAATTCGACACCACCTGGACGGGCGTGCGCGTGGTGGACCTGATGGAGCACATTCGCCTGAAGCCTGGCGCGACGCACGTGATGCAGCACTCGGTGGGCGGCTACACCACCAACCTTCGACTCGACGATTTCACCCGGCCCGAGAACCTGATCGCCCACACCTTCAATGACGGGCCCCTGGCCGCCGAACACGGCGGACCGCTACGCATGGTGGTGCCGCACCTGTATTTCTGGAAGAGTGCCAAGTGGCTGACGGGCCTGGAGTTCATGGATGCGGACCGTCCCGGCTTCTGGGAGCGCAACGGGTACCACATGCGGGGCGATCCCTTTCGGGAAGAGCGGTATGACGACGACTGAGGGGCCGTCAGCGGCCAGCGACGATCGGCCAACCGGGGAGGAGCAGGGTTACCTCGTTCCCGATGTGTTGCGGGAAGGGCTGACGCTGGTGCTCGTCGGGACGGCGCCAAGCAAGATCAGCGCGCGGGCCCGGGCGTATTACGCCAATCCCGAGAACAAGTTCTGGCGGGTGCTGCGCGAGGTGGGGCTAACTCCCCGGCAGCTTGCCCCGCGTGAGTACCCCACGCTCCCCGAGTACGGCATCGGCCTCACCGATGTGGCGAAGCGGCACAGCGGGGTGGACGCCGCGCTGCCCACCGAGGCCTGGGCTCCCGACGAACTGCGCGAGAAGGTGCGGCGCTATCGCCCGGCCATCGTCGCGTTTACGAGCAAACGTGGGGCCTCGGAGACGCTGGGGCTGCCGACGGGCAAACTGCCCTACGGCCCGCAGCTTCTGCCGCTGGAAGGCGCGGAGGTCTGGGTGCTGCCGTCCACAAGTCCGCTGGGGCACAACCATTTTCGGCTGGAGCCCTGGCAGGCGCTGGCGGCGCGGTTCCGGGAAAAGCGGGCGAAGGAGCCAGACGGTGAGGCAGGCGGGAACGCGGGGCGTGCGGGGCGCGTACCCTGAACGTATGGCTCTGCCCACGCCTCCCCGTTCTGGCTCCCGTCTTCCTGGCGTTCCGGACCCCTGGGACCGGGGCTCTTCATCGCCCACCCAACGCGCCGAACAGGCCCTGCGCCGGGGCATGGACCTGGGACAGCGGGCGCTGAGCCTGGGCGGTCTGCTCCTGCTGGGCGTGCTGGCCTTTGCCGTGTTCGCGGGACTGCTGCTCGGCCTGGGAATTTTGCTGGCTGGCGGCAACGCCATTGCAGGCTGGCTCATGGGACTGGTGCTGATCCTGGCCCTGGTGGTGGCCGCCTGGTTTGGCCGCCGGGCGTCGCAGGTGCTGCGGGCCCCCCCGGAGTCAGCCCCACAGGACGTGCCCACGCCGCCCTCCATTCGCGAGGACGAGGCCGGGCTGCTGGCCCTGCTGCGCGCGGGCGAGCGGGCATTGCCCGCCCCCGGACGCGCCGCGCTCCACGCCACCGTGATCGCCACCCGCGACGCGCTGCGCGTCACCGCTGGCGACGCCGCCTTTGGCCGCGACACGCACGATGCCCGGCAGGCCGCGCGGGAAGACCTGCCCGAACTGCTGCACACCTACCAGTCGGGTCGCCGCACCCCGGAAACGGACCGCCTGTTTCTGGAGCAACTGGACCTGATCGGGGGGCGGATGCGCGAGGTGGTGCAGGAGCGCCAGGCCCAGCACGTCCGCACCCTGACCGCCCAGCGCCGCTACCTGGAAAGCAAGTACCGGGAAGGCGAGGAGTAGGGGGAAGGAGAAAAGGGCCTCCCGGAAAGGGGAGGCCCTTTGTTTTGCTGACGGCCTCTCCCTTACCTCAGTCGCCCCTGAATCCACCCCGCCAGTTCGCTGATCTTTACCCGCTCCTGCGCGAGGGTGTCGCGGTCGCGGACGGTCACGGTATCGGTCAGGGAAGCGTCCTCACCCTTGCCCACGGTGTCGAAGTCCACGGTGACGCAGTAGGGCGTGCCCACCTCGTCGTGACGGCGGTAGGCCTTGCCGATGTTGCCGCTGTCCTCGTACAGCACCCGGCCCAGGCCGAGCTTCTGAAGGTCCGCCTTGATCGCGCGGGCCACCGCGGTGATTTCCTCGCGGTTGCGGGCCAGCGGGATCACGGCCACCTTGATGGGCGCGAGGTGGGGCCTGAGCTTAAGGACAATGCGCTCTGAGCCGTTCTCCAGCGTCTCCTTGGTGAACGCCTCGCTCAGCACGGCCAGCATCGCCCGGTCCACCCCTGCCGAGGGCTCAATCACGAAGGGCACCACGGGCTTGTTCGTCTCGGGGTGGGGGATGGTCAGTTTGGCGATGGAGTCGGTGTTCTCGTCTACCTTCGCCACCAGTCCCAGTTCTCCCTGCGCCTTGGTGTGGCTGCCCAGGTCGTAGTCGCTGCGGTTGGCGATGCCCTCGATTTCCTCGTGCCCCAGGGTGGGGTAGTCGTACATCAGATCGTAGGTGCGCTTGGAGTAGTGCGCGAGGTCTTCTTTCGGTACATCCAGAATCTGAATCTTCTCGCGGGGCACGCCCTGCGCTTCCCACCACGCGAGGCGGGCGTCCAGCCAGTGCTGGTGCCATTCCTCATCGGTGCCGGGCGCGCAGAAGAACTCGATTTCCATCTGTTCCAGCTCGCGCACGCGGAAGATGAAGTTGCGGGGCGTGATCTCGTTGCGAAATGCCTTGCCGATCTGCGCGATCCCGAAGGGAAGGCGGCGGCTGGTGGAATCCACCACGTTCTTGAAGTTGGTAAAGATCCCCTGCGCTGTCTCGGGCCGCAGGTAGCCGTAAGAGTCCTCGTCAGCGGTGGGGCCGATGGTGGTCTTGAACATCATGTTGAAGGGTTTGGGCTCGGTCCAGTCGCCCACCTCGCCGGAGAAGGGATCGCGCACGCCCGCCGCAATCAGGGCCCCGGACGCGCGGGCCGGTTGCTTGACCAGCGCCGCCACCAGCGCGGGGAAGTTCTCCACGTTCTCGCCCATGCCCTCGGCCACTCGGGCCTGGACGTCCGCCTTCTGGTCTTTCACGAGGTGATCGAGGCGATACCGCTTCTTGGTCTTGCGGTTGTCCACCATGGGATCGCTGAAAGTGGCCTCGTGGCCTGAGTGCCTCAGCACGAGGCGGTGCATGATGATGGAGGCGTCCAGGCCCTCCATGTCGTCGCGCTCGTAGACATTCGTGCGCCACCACGCGGCCTTGATGTTGTTTTTCAGCTCCACGCCCAGGGGGCCGTAGTCGTAGAAGCCCTGGAGGCCGCCGTAGATCTCCGAGCCCTGAAAAATAAAGCCGCGGCGCTTGCAAAGGGAGACGAGCTCTTCCATCGAGGTTGCGGGCATCTCTGCTCCTTTCCTGAGCCAGAAAAGAACGTCCCCAGACGGCCTTTTCCCGGCTCGTCTGGGGACGCAGACAGTGCTACGCGGTTCCACCCCAGTTCCAGCATCACGGTCTGCGAACGCTGGCACTTTTGTATCGTTCAGCTCCCCGCCGCCCTTCCCGTCGCTGCTGGCCCCGCCTGACTCTCACCGTCACAGGCTCGCTCATGGGCGCTTTACGCGGTACTCCTGCGGATCAATGCTGGAGGTAGTGTGCCGCAGGCTGGGGCGGAGGGTCAAGGGTCGCCGCTCAGCGGATGGGGAAGCTGGCCCGCACCTCCATGCCTGAAGCCGCGCCCAGCCGCACCGCACCTTCTACCCGCGTGCCGCCGAAGTCGTACCCCACGGCGCCGCAGACGTTCGCCAGAATCAGCGGCGAATACGCAATCAGGGGAAGCCCCCGCCAGTACCGGCGAAGCCGAACAGGACGCGCCCGAGCCCAGGCCGCCGCAGGACAACGCTCCACGGCTTCCCAACAACGTCAGGTCCAGCCGGGTGTTGGGCGCGCGGTTCAAAAGCACCTTGCCCTCCAGCAGACCCCGCAGGTTCAGGGTACCCGGGCGGTTCATCCTCCCCTGGGCGCCGACGTGCTCCCCCCAGCGTCCCACCGAAAGCGAAATCGCCCCCGGCCTGCACCCCGAAACGCCATTCGGCGGCCTGGGCCGTGGCGGGGAGGTCAGGGCCACCAGCAAGAAAAGGAATGTGGCGGCAGATCGGCGCAGGCGGACGGGCATGGGGAGGCGCATGGTGGATGCCGGGCGTCCACCCCGCACAGGTTTGCCCGTCCTCCCAACGTTCGGCTGTCTCCCCACAAGCTGGGGGAGACTGTGGGGTTTAGCGCAGTGGTCAACGTGCGGACTTCTTTTTGACCGCCCCCGGCGCGCGAACCTGAATGCGCATGGGGGAGAATGGCGCCGTGAGGGGTGCCCTTCCGCGCGCAGCGCCATTCGGACAACTGCCCGAAGCCTGCCTGCTCCGGGCCACACGAAACTGCTGGCCAGGCGGCGACGCAGGCAAAGGCGGTCTGCGCCTTGCCCACCCCAAAGGGGCCATTGATCCAGGCTGCCTGTCCCCGGTCAATTCAGGTCTCGTGGACCGCTCTGATTCTTCTGTTTTTCCTCAGCGCGGCGGCGCAACTCGGCGGCCAGGTCACTGAAGTCCTGCGTGGAGGGCAGCACCCGCTTGGCCTGGCCCTTGGCCTCCTGCACCACCTTGACCTGCTCGCGGCGGCTGTCGGGGAGTCCCTGCCGTTTGCGCTCAAAGTGGTTTTGCGCCACCCGCCCCAGCGCGTAGGTCCAGCCGTACACGGCGGGCGCAGTGATCAGACCGCCGATGACCGGCAGCGCCAGTTTGGCGAGGCCGCGCATGACCTGCCGGGCCAGCATGCCGTAGGCCACGGTCGCGCCGAGTTCCTGGGTGATTTCACGGGCGCGTTCGGGCGTGATCTCGAAGCCGTAGATTTTGCCGACGTGCAGCACCATCTTGACCTGCACGGGGGTGATGAGCAGCATGTCGGCGAAGGGAATCGGCTCGACGGCAATCGCGCCCGCCAGGAGGGCGGCGCTCTTGATCACCTCGTCGGCGTTCTCCTGCGTGGAGAGCTCCGGGTCCACGTCGAAATTGAAGTTGTCGAGCACCTGCTTGACAAGGGGGGGCAGCATGGGGCGAGTGTACCCCTGCGCAGCGGAAACACGTGAGGAACGGCTTACCCGGCATTCGGGAAAGCCGGTGGACCTATACCGGCGCGGGACTGGCGCGGTCCAGTGACAGCCGCTCCATAAAACGGTTTGGGTGGAAGCGGGCGACCGGCAGGAATTGCGCGGCTGGGTGGCTGCCGGCGGAACCCAGAGCCGCTGACTTCCTACGGACGTGCCATCCACGGCGACGCCGCTCACGCGCTGGCCGAGTGCGCCGTGGATCGGCTGGTCCAGCTGGGCGGCCAGCTCCCACCCGCTGCTGCACTTCTGTGAACTCAGTGGGCGGGGACAGCCGTGGCGGGCGGCCTTTCGGCGGGCTGGACGAGCGCATGTGTCCGAGTTGCGCCGCGCGCGGAAGGGCACCCCTCTCGGCGCCATTCTCTCCCATACACATTCAGGTTCGCGCGCCGGGGGCGGTCAAAAAGAAGTCCGCACGTTGACCACTGCGCTAAACGCGCAAGACTTCTACCGCCAGTGCGCGGCGCGGGAGAACGCGGAGGAGCCGCAGCGGTGTGGAGGGCGAGCTTTGCCCGTTGCCCCCCTCTACTTCGTGGCTTTACGGGTCCCCGTGCGGGAGGAGCGGAAAGCACTTCTCTTTCCGGCCCGCCCCTCACCGCTTCCAGCGTGACCCCTCCTTCGTGTCTTCCACCGTTACGCCCACCGCCGTCAGCGTCTCGCGCAGGGCGTCGGCCTGGGCGTACTGCTTGTTCAGGCGGTAGTGCTGCCGGGCCTGGAGCACCAGCTCCATCAGGGCGCCCACCACCTGCGTGTCGTCTTGCTGCGTTGCTGGAGAGTCGGCAAAGAGGCCCAGGACGTCCCCGCCAAGGGTGCGGTAGGCGGCGCGCGCAGCTTCCAGCGCTGGGCGTCCCACCTCGCCGCCGTTCAGGGCCGCGTTCACATCCGTGGTCAAGCCGAACAGGGCTGCCACCGCGCGGGGGGTGTTGAAGTCGTCGCGCAGGGCGTCCTCGAAGGCGGCCACGTAACCGGCGATCTTTTCGCGCAGGGCCGCGTCCTCGCGCTCGGGGGCGGACGGCAGGCGGCGCTCCAGTTCGTGCAGGGCCTCGGTCAGGCGGCGGTAGCCGCTGCGGGCGCTGTCGAAGGCGGCGTCGCTGAATTCCGTAATGGAGCGGTAGTGGCTGCTGATCAGCAGAAAGCGGATCACCATCGGGTCATGGACCGTCAGGAGGTCCTTCAACGTGGTGAAGTTCCCCTTGCTCTTGCTCATCTTCTCGCCGCCGATGGTCAGCATATTGTTGTGCATCCAGTAGCGGGCGAAGGGGTGGCCCGCCGCTTCCGCCTGGGCAATCTCGGCCTCATGGTGCGGAAACTGCAGGTCCAGGCCGCCGCCGTGGATGTCGAAGCCCTCGCCCAGGTACTTCAGGCTCATGGCGCTGCACTCGATATGCCAGCCGGGGAATCCCTCACCCCAGGGCGACGTCCAGCGCATAATGTGGGCGGGCTCAGCCCGCTTCCACAGGGCGAAGTCGCGCGGATCGCGCTTTTCCTCACGCACGGCCTCACGCGTCCCTTCCTCCTGGTCATCGAGTCTGCGGCCTGAGAGCTTGCCGTATTCCGGCCAGGAGCGCACGTCGAAGTACACGCTGCTTTCAGACTCGTAAGCGTGCCCACGGGCGATCAGTTCCTCGATGAGCGCGATCTGTTCGGGTATATGCCCGGTGGCACGCGGGTTGATCGACGGTTTGAGGATATTCAGCGCGTCCATGTCCGACACAAAGGACCAGAAATACTTGTCGGCCACCTCCATCGGCTCGAGCTGCTCGAGGCGGGCGCGGGCGAGCAGCTTGTCCTCGCCGTCGTCGGAGTCGTTTTGCAGGTGGCCCACGTCGGTCACGTTGGTCACGTAGCGGACCTCGTACCCGAAGTGCATCAGTGCCCGGCGGACCACGTCGAAGGAGACTTCCTTTTTGGCGTGGCCCAGGTGAGCGTCGCTGTAGACCGTTGGACCACACAGGTACATGCCCACGCGGCCAGGCGTGGTGGGCTCGAAGCGGACCTTCCGCCGCTGGAGGGTGTCGTACAGGTAGATGTCGGGGTCAGGGGTGCGCTGGGTCATGGGTCTCCTCGGCAGGACAAAAAAGTCCGCCGCGCCTCTTACGAAAAGGGGCGCGGCGGCAGGGCGGGGGCGCTGCTTACCGCTGGGGAAGGCAACACACCGGGAACATGGGCCTACTGTAGCAAAGGGAGGAGGGGCGGGAGGTAGGGGGCGGCTGTGGGCCAGGATTTCCCGCCGAGTCCAGGGACTGTGCAGCGCGCCTGCCGCGCGCTTCCTCCCTTTGGGCTGCACCGGCCACTCCTGCTCCGTCAGGGAGAGGGTGAGAAGACTTGCGAGGCCCCGATGCTCAGGGAGTTGGCGTCAGACGAAAATCGCTGAAATAGAGGTGGTAGTTGTCGCCCGCTGCGCCGCTTGCCCCCAGCACCTGCAACTGCGCGGCGGGGTTCGTGGTGGAGGCGGCGAAGGTGTACGTGTAGGTCTGTTCGCCCGTGCCCACGTCCGCCACCTTGTCCAGATACCGGGCATAGCCGCCGCCGTTCTCGCCCACCACCACGCCCACCTTGCGGGCAGTGTCGGCCCTCGCCTTGAAAGTCAGGGTGTAGCTGCGGCCCTCCACCAGCGGCACGCCGGGCTGGTTGAGCTGCACGTGCCAGTTGTTCGCGGGGTCCACGTGCGTGACGGCGAGGTGGATCTTGCCGTCCTCGACGGTGGAAGTCAGGCCCGTGGCCGGGTTGCTCCAGGCACGCCAGTAGGCGGTACGGGGTACGCCCGCAATGCCCTCGTCGGCGCTTAGGTCCTGAGAGAAGGTGCCGTTGTACAGCAGGTTGCCGTCCGCCGTGGGGGAGCGTCCACCCAGGTCCACGGTGCCCACGGCCTTCACGCGCACGTTGTCGATCCACACGGGCCCTGCACCTGCCGCGCCGAGGTTGAACTCCAGGCGCGCCTGCGTGTCGCTGGTGGCGGTCATGTCGAAGGTGAAAGTCTGGGTGGAGCGGGTGGTCCCCAGCGAGAGCTGCTTCTCACCCGAGTAGGCCGCGTAACCGCGGTCCGCGCCGCCGCCCACCTTGATCATCGCGCCGCGGGGGCTGGCGGCCCAGGCGTCGAAAGTCACCTCGTAGCGCTTGCCCCGCTCGATGTTGATGCCGTCTTGCCGCACCTGCACGGCGTAGTTCACGCTGCCAGGCTTGGTGATGTCCGCCTTCAGCGCGCCCGCGTCGTTGCTCAGCGCCGCCTCGCCATCGCTCTTGTAGATCGTCCAGAAAGCGGAGTTGGTGACGCCCTGCAGCGCAGGTGTATCCGGCTGAATGTGCGGGTCCTGCGCGTCCCAGTCGAAACCACCGTTGTAGATGAGGTTGCCGTCGGGCAGGGCGGTGCGGGCGGGCGTGGTGCTGGGTGTCCAGGGGTACTTCACCTCGGGGCGCGCGCCGGGACTGCGTTTCTCGGTGGGCAGGGAAGAGACCCGCACGTAGTCCACCAGCATCTCGGCCTTGTCTGGCGTGCCCGCGTCCGGGTTGCCGTCGAAGTTGCCGCCCACGGCGAGGTTGAGCAGGAGGTAGAAGGGCTGATCGAAGGGCGCGGGCCAGGCGTTGAGGTCCCCGCTGCCCGCAGGAGCGGCCTTGGACGCGCTCCACCACTCCTTTTTCGTGGTAGTGACTGTGCCGTCCACCAGCCAGCGAATCTCGCCGGGCTCCCACTCCAGCGTGTAGGTGTGCCAGTCGGCGACGGTGGCCCCCGCCGGGAGGGTGACCTCCTGGCTGGAATAGACGTTGCCGGGCCACATTCCGCCGTAGTGGATCGTCTGTCCCACCTTGTTCGGCTTGCTGCCCCAGCCCTCCATGATGTCGATCTCGCCGGAGGCCGCCCAGGTACCGTAGGGACTGGGTTCTTCCGGCAGCATCCAGATGGCGGGCCACAGGCCTTTGCCGGTGGGCAGCTTGGCGCGAATCTCGAACTTGCCGTAGGCGCGGCTGAACTTGCCCGCGGTGCGGATGCGCCCCGAGGTCCAGTCGAAGGTCTGCTGCGCCTTGCCCGCCAGCCCGGTGTACTTTTCTTTCTGCGCGCGAATGACGAGGTGGCCGTCCTTGACCTGCACATTGTCTGTGCGGTCCGTGTAGAATTCGAGCTCACTGTTGCCCCAGCCGGAAACAAAGTCGTTCCCTGCCTGAAAGCCGTTGCCCGTCTGGTAGCCCCACTTGCCCAGGTCCAGCCGACTGCCATTGAATTCGTCGCTCCAGACAATGTTCTTGTCTGGTGTGCCGGGAGCGTTCAGGGAGCTGCAAGCGCCCAGCGTCAGGGCGAGGGTGGCGGTCAGAAGTGCGCGTGCTCGGTGCATGAGAAAGCCTCCAACTGAGAAAAAGGGCAGGTGTGGGCCGCAGAACGCTCGGCATTGCTGTTTGGTGCTGTGGGCTCAGCCTAACAGAATTTGAAAACGTATTCAAAACAGTTCGAGACACCCTGGAGAGCAGGCAGGGGCAGGCCGCTTCCAGACGGCGAGACTCCCCAGCAGTCAAGCGTGCCCGAAAAGACGCAAGCAGCGGCCATCTGGGCCGGGCACCCCGTACCTTTTCTGCTCCTGCGTCTATTTGTACGTGGCCTTGCCGTTGCCGTTCCCAAAGGCCATTCAAATGGATAGGGGGGTGCAGGGCCGGCTGAAGCTCTGCCCCCGTTTCAGAGCTGATGTGTGTTTTGAAATCGCTTTCAGTACTGGTCTAATGGAGATGTGGGAGGTTGCCGTGAGAGAACGCGGCCACTTTTCTCCTCTGTTCTGCCATCTTCAACATCGGCCTCGACGGGCCGACTTCTGCTGCACGTCATCAGCCACAGCAAGGTCAGGGAAATGGTTCCCGCTGACCTCGGGGCATGCCAACGCCGGGACGCATTGAAGGAAGGGGGCTGGGGTACACCTGGCGTCCCGGCTTCCTGGCATTTGCACCCATGAAAACGTTTCCCGGCGCGTATGATGCGGAACGAGCGGAGGGTTTGTGTCCAAACGGAGGGTGACGGTCATCGAGGTGGCGCGCGAGGCGGGGGTCTCGCCGGCCACTGTGTCGCGCATTTTGAACGGGACGGCCGCGGTGGACCCCGAGAAGCAGCGGGCGGTGGAAAAGGCCATCGAACAGCTGGGCTACCGACCCAACGTGGTGGCGCGCGGGCTCGTTACGGGGTCATCGAACATCATCGGCGTGCTGACCCCGGACCTGGCGAGTCCGTACTACAGCGACGTGCTGGGCGGAATTGAGGAAGCGCTGGAAGGCACGCCGTACTCGCCGCTGATCGCCAGCGGGCATTGGAACCGCCGGGACGAGCTGGGGGTGCTGGACGTGCTGCTCAGCCACCAGATCGCGGCCCTAATCGTGTTTGGCAGCAGCCTGAGCGAGGCGGATCTGCGCGGGTTGGCGGCGGGCGTGCCGCTCGTCGTGTTGGGGCGCCGGGTGGAACTGGGGGACCTGGGCGGCGCGTCCATCAGCTTTGATGACGAGGGCGGGGCCTACGCGGCGACCCGTCACCTGGTCGAACAGGGCCACCGCGTCATCGGGCACATCATGGGGGACGAGGCCCACGAGGACGCGCACGAACGGCTGCGCGGCTACCGCCGGGCGCTGGAGGAGGCGGGGCTGCCCTTTGACGGGGCCCTGGTCACCCGGGGCGACTACCGGGTGCCCTCGGGCCTGCTGGGCATGCAGCGCCTGCTGGATGGCGGCAAGCCCCTGACCGCTGTGTTCTGCGCCAACGATCAGATGGCCATCGGCGCGCGGCTCGCGCTGTACCGCCGCGGCATGCGGGTGCCCGACGATCTGTCCCTGGTGGGCTTCGACGACCAGCCCGGCTCGCCCTACACCACGCCGCCGCTCACGTCCGTGCGTCTGCCCATGCGCGAGGCGGGCCTGGCACTCGCCCGCTTCGCCCTGGCCCGGTTGCGCGGAGAGACGCCCACCGTGCAGGTGCCCTCGCTGGAGCTTGTGGTGCGTGAATCGGTGGTGCGGCGGCGCTGACGGGCACCGCCCCCTTCCCGGCGCAGCGGGGCTTCTGATTCGCTTCAGAACCTGCCCCCTGCCCCGCCCGGGTCCGTATGATGCGGACGTGATCTCGCCGCCATCCGGTCCCAATGCTTTTCAGTACGTGTGGCGCAGTCCCTGGGTGCGCGTCGTCGTCTTTTTGCTGCTCTTCTACGTCGCCTACCAGTTGCTGGGGCAGGTGCGGACGGTGGTGGTGGACTTCGCGGTGGCGTTTCTCATCGCGTATCTGGCCCACCCCCTGCTGACCTGGCTGGAGCGCGGCCGCGTGGGGCGGGGGCTGGGCGTGTTTTTCGTGCTGCTGCTCTTTATTGCCGTCTTCGCGCTGGCGGGCGGATTGATCGTCACGGTGTCGTCGCAGCTCGTGGACCTGCTGGGCAAGCTGCCCGAGCAGATCGGCCAGCTCAATACGCTGCTGGACCGCTTCTTCGACTGGCTGAGCCACCGGGGCGTCTCGGGCACCGAGGAGGTGCGTGACCGCATCACGCAGGCCACCCAGACCTACGTGCAGAACCTGGGCAAGAACGTCACGCCCATCTTGCAGAATTTCCTGAACTCCACGGGCACGGTGTTTCGCAGCCTGGTGTCCATCGGCGGCGTGGTGGGCCAGGTGCTGCTGATCTTGCTGCTGAGCATCTACATGATGCTGGACTACAGCCGCATCAACGTATCGTTGCTGCGGGTGTTTCCCCGGCCCTGGCAGCCGCGCGTGCTGGAGTTCACCGGCCTGGTCGGCACGGCAGTGGGCGGCTACGTGCGCGGGCAGCTCGTGATCGCCAGCTTTATCGGGGTGTTCGTGTGGTTGGGGCTGACGGCCCTCCACATTCCCAGCGCCGCCGCCATCGGCTTTCTGGCCGGGGCCTTCAATATCGTGCCATACCTGGGGCCGATCATCGGGGCCACGCCCGCGCTGCTGTTCGCGCTGCCGATGGGCGGGTGGAGCATGGTGGGCGTCGTGGTGGTGTTTGTGGCCGCCAACCAGATCGAGGGCAACTTCCTGTCGCCGTACATCCTCAGCCGGACCACAGACCTGCATCCGGTCACGGTGCTCGTGGCCATTCTGGTGGGCGCGGCGCTGCTGGGCTTTGCCGGGGCGCTCCTCGCGGTGCCCGCCGTGGCGCTGGGCAAGCTGGTGCTCGACAAGTACTACTACCCCAGCCGCGTGTACACCGACGGCCCCTCGACCACGGGCGGTCCCCTCTCCATGCCTCCGCTGCCGGAAGACCGGCCCTAACTGGGCGCCGCCGGCGCGGCCTCCACGAACCGGGCCTGACGTGTCCTCAGCGTCTGCCCGGTTTTCAGGTCCAGGCCCCAGGAGTCCAGCTCCGTCCCGCCGGACGCAGCGCCGCGCGCAGGCCGTGCCGGGGCAGTGCGGAGAAGTTCAGGGCCGAGCGCTGGCAGTACTGGGCGGTGAACGACTCCATCGCCTCTGCCCCGAAGAACAGCAGCAGCTTCAGCCGCGTATTTGCCATATCGGCCAGAAGGTCACCCCAAGCCGCGTCCTCCCAGTTGGTGACGGCGTCGATGTGCCCGGAGTGCAGCACGTTGCCGGGCCAGAAGTCACCGTGCAGCAGGGCAGGCGGGTTCAGGGCCTGCGGAGGCCAGTGACGCTCCAGCGCGTCCCGGATACGCCCCCGGACAGCGAGTCGCCAAGGACAGCGGGACGTGGCCCGGGGCCGGGCGAGGGGGAAGCCAGGACCGGAACTCCGGCGGTGGGATGAGGGCGTGGAGCCGCAACAGGAAGTCGGCCAGCTCCTCGGGGAGGTGAAGCGCCCCCTCCGGTTCCAGCACAGTCTGCCCTTCCACGAACGCTGTAACGAGGGGGCTGGAGTGGCAAACAGGGCGCCCTCCACGTGCGGGGAGTGGGGACGGGCAGGCCAGCCGCGTGGAAAAAGCGCAGCAGCTGAAATTCGTGCCCGGCCACCTCGGGGTCTGCCGCGAGGTGGCCGCCCCGTACTGCCGGACCACCCAGCGCCGCACCTCGCCGCCGAGGCGCACCTCCAGCGCCGAGGCGCCGCCCGTCACGGGCCAGGACCGCGGCAGTTGGGCTTCCAGCCGCCGGGCCAGCGCTGCGAAATCCGGCTCAGTCATCCGCTTCCAGCAGTTCCACCTGCCGTCCGTCGGGGTCCGTCACAAAGGCCATGTCGCGTCCGCTGGGGCTGGGCTGGAGGTCACGGGTTACGGTCACGCCCGCTGCCCGCAGTTCGGGCAACAGGGTGCGCAGGTCCCGCACATGCAGGGCGATGTGTTCGGCCCAGTGTTGATGGGGCCGGGGCCGCTCACCAGGCACCTCGAAAACTTGCAGCCGCCCTTCCCCCAACCGCACCACGCCCCGCCGAAAGCCCTCAGCGGTGGTCAGGTCCTTTTCCACCACGCCGCCCAGCCGCGCGTAGAAGGCGAGGACGGCGGGCAGGTTGCCAGTCAGGAAAGAGACGTGCTTGAGCATGGCGGGCAGCTTACCCTGGAGGCGTGACGCAAGGCGACTTTTCTCGCTGACAGCAGGCCCCCGCCCAGCCTGGGCGCCCCGCAGCGCACGCGCGCCGACTTCTGGGCCGCCTGCACCCGCCGTTGGAGGGGACGGACGCGGCCCTGTCGGCGCTGAAGGAGATTGAGGCGCGTGGAGACTGGGTGGCTCACGCGTGGCGGGAGCGGATGCCCGAACTCGCGCCGCTGCGTGAGCAGGGCTGGGAGACCGTGTTGCCAGGCAGTGGGCAATATGCTGGACCTGAAGCGCTGGTCTGGGACGCTGCCGAGCGGGCAGCGGCAGACGTACAAAACTGGGCGCGGGAACTCGGCGGGGCGCTTCTGTGGGCGGGCTTCAGCTCAGGGGGCGGGTGGATGGCCCTGAACGCTGTGCTCAGCGGTGCGCTTCCCGCCGCCGGCGTGCGCGCCGTGGCTCCCAGCCTGCCCGCGTGCCCGTCGCCCCCGTGCTGGGGCAGCAAGACCGACTGAGCACGCGTGCTCAGTCGGTCGGTGGGACGCTGCGGGAAGCGGGGGTGCCCCTCGGGGTCTGGACCAACGGGGGCGGCCATACGCACCCGCAGAACTGGCCGGAGGTGCGGGCCGAAGCCCTGGCCGGGCTGGCGGCAGCCGGGGCAAAGGTGGAACGGTCAGACGGCCCGGCCGTCTGACCGTTGGCCCTCGCCCGCTTCCAACGTCTCCGCCGAAACCGGCTGCCGCCGCGCCAGATCAAAGGCGTCGCCGCGCGACAGGACATGCAGCCGCACGCCGTACAGCGACAGCGGCTCGTCCCGGCGGGCCTCGGCGATGTTGGAGTGGGTGATGCCCGCGCCGTCGGCCACGTACACGGCCCCATTGCCGATCACCTGGAACTGCCCGCCCTCCAGCACGATGGCGGTGTCCTCGTCGATACCGATGCCCAGCACGCGCGGGTTTTGCGCCACCGCGCCCAGCAGGCGGCCGATCCGCCCGCGTTCGGCAAAGTGTTGATCGATAATCACGCCGCGCACCAGGCCCAGGCCCGGGGCCATCTGGAGGTCGCCGATGCGGTACGACTCGCGGCTGTGTCCCGACACGAGCATGGTCTCGCACATCACGGACGCGCCCGCCGAGGTGCCCGCCACCACGCCTCCCGCCTCGTAGACCTCGCGGATGCGGGCCTCCAGCGGGGTGTCCCCGATCTGGCTCGTGATGCGGAGTTGATCGCCGCCCGAGAAGAACACGCCCGCCGCCCCATCGAACAGTTCGAGCTTCTCCTGACGGGACGCCTCGGCGCGTTCCTCCACATACAGTTCCAAGAGTTCGCCCACGTCCAGTCCGTCAAAGCCCTCCTGGTAGCTCTCGAAGTAGCCTTCCGGTTTGTGGGAGGCGACGGTGGCGATGACCAGGCGCCCACCCCGCACACGCCGGGCAACTTCTTTCAGGATCTCGCGCCCATGCGCCTTGTCCTCGTGGCCGCCGATGATGATGAGGGTGCCCTTCCCGGGCCGTGCGCCGCAGTCCTCGTGCTTGTCCGCTGCTTCTCCGGCTTTAGCCATGCTGTTCCTCCTCGGCCTTCGCCAAATAGATTCGGGGCTGCTGCATCCCTGCCGTTACGTAAGCCACCGGCATATTCGGGCTGTTGTGCCACCAGCCGATCTCGCCCCCCGCCGAGAGGGCGATGCCGCCGCCGCTGCCCCCCACCGCCACGCGCATCGCTTCGAGTTGCTCGCGCAGGGCTGCGTCCGGCGTGAATTCGGGCAGGGCGAACATGAAGCGGGCGGCCACCATCATGCGGGCCAGGCTCTCGCCCTCGCCCGTCAGGGCCACCGCGCCCACGCCGTCCTGGGCATAGAAGCCGCAGCCCGGCAGGGGTGAGTCGCCCACCCGCCCCGCCCGCTGGCCGTCCAGCCCCCCAGTGGACGTGCCCGCCGCGAGGTGGCCGTTCAGGTCCAGCGCCACGCAGCCCACCGTGTCGTGGGTGGCTGCGGCCCCGCGCTGCTCAGGCGAGATCATGTCCTCCGGGGCGCACAGTTCGGCCCGGTGTTCCTGGGCAAACCGCCGCGCGCCGTCTCCCACCAGCAAAATCTCCTTCTCGCGCAGCAGGGTACGGGCCACGCTGACCGGGTGGCGCACGCCCGAGAGGCCCGCCACCGCGCCCACGTCCAGGGTTCGCCCGTCCATCATCGCCGAGTCCATCTCCACCCGGCCGTCGCTGTTGAGGGCCGAGCCGAATCCAGCGTTGAAGGTAGGATCGTCTTCCAGCACGCGGATGGCCGCCTCCACCGCTTCCACGGCGCTGCCGTCCCCCTCCAGCACCCGGCACCCGGCTTTCAGGGCGGCCAGGCACCCGGCGCGGCTGGCCGACGCCTTCTCCGCCGGAACCTCGTGCGCCCCGCCGTGAACGATGATCGCCCAACGTCGCGGCTCAGTCATGGGAGACCGCCATCTGGGGCGCCTGGCCCGGCACTTCCCCGCGTGAGAGGTGCGAGGAGTCGAAGTCCAGAATCTGCCGCCAGGAGTCTTCCACCTCGGTGGCGAGCAGGATCACCAGGTCGCCGGGCCGGGCCAGCCCCAGGGCGTGCTCCACCGCCTCGGGTTCCGAGAGGATGGTGGTGAGGTGCTCAGGCGCCAGTCCCGCGCTCCGCGCGCCCTCTTCCAGCAGGCGCGCCCCCTCGCCTTTGGGGCGGCCCCGGCGCAGTTCGTCCTCGCGAACGATCAGTTTGTCGAAGGTCTCGGCAGCCAGTACGCCCATGCGTCGGATGTCCTCGTCGCGGCGGTCCCCGGCCACGCCCATCACGCCGATCACCCGTCCCCTCGGCGGGCGGAGGTGGGTGACGAGGTCGCGCAGGTACTCCATACCCGAGGGGTTGTGCGCGTAGTCCAGCAGGACGCGGAAGGGGTGGCCGTCGTACAGGTTGAGCCGTCCCGGACTCTGCTCGAAGGAGGTGGTGAAAGACCCGAGTGCCGCGCGGATCACGCCCAGATCCACGTTCTGCGCCACGGCGATGGCGGCGGCGGCCAGCGCGTTCTGCACGTTGACCTGCGCGAAGCCGCCGAGGGTGGCGGGAATATCGCGTGCCCGCAGAATCGGGCGGCGCTGCCCGCCCTCATACAGCACGATCTCGTCGCCAAGCACGGTCGGCTCGCGCACCAGGGCCGTGCCGCCGCCCGCGATGTGTTCCTGCAAATCCTTGGAGGCCGCGTTTCCGCCGTGCATGGAAAAGAGCGTCAGGCTGCCCCTCGCCTTCCGGCGCATCTTCAGGGTCAGCGCGTCGTCGGCGTTCAGCACGCTTGTGCCGCCCTCGGTCACCACCTCCACCACCAGCGACTTGACCCAGGCGAGGTCTTCGACCGTCTCGATACCTTTCAGGCCCAGGTGATCGGCCTGGATGTTCAGCACCGCGCCCACGTCGCAGCGGTCGAAGCCCAGCCCTTCGCGCAGAATGCCGCCGCGCGCCGTTTCCAGCACCGCGACCTCGACATTGGGGTCACTCAGTACGACTTTGGCGCTCTTGGGGCCGGTGGTGTCTCCGCTGACGATCTGTTCGCCGTTGATGTAGATGCCGTTGGACGTCGTCAGGCCCACGACCTTGCCCGCGTGCCGCAGGATGTGCGCCACCATGCGCGAGGTGGTGCTTTTGCCGTTCGTGCCCGTGATGGAGATGATGGGCATGCGGCAGGGCGTGTCTTTTGGAAACAGCATGCTCAGCACGGGGCCAGCCACGTTGCGCGCCTTGCCCTCAGACGGCTGAAGGTGCATGCGGAACCCGGGGGCGGCGTTGACCTCCACGATGCCGCCCCCCGTTTCGTGGACGGACCGGGAGATGTCGGGGGTGATCAGGTCAATGCCCGCCACGTCGAGCCCGATGACCTGCGCCGCCCGGCGGGCGATGGTGATGTTTTCGGGGTGCGTCACGTCCGTGCGGTCCACCGCCGTGCCGCCGGTGGACATGTTGGCGGTGTCGCGCAGAAAGACGACTTCCCCGGCTGTGGGCACCGTGTCGGGCGTCTGTCCAGTGCGGGCAAGCAGGGTCAGGACATGCTGGTCGATCTTGATGCGGGTCATGACGTTCTCGTGCCCGTTCCCCCGGCGGGGATCCAGATTGATGTCCTCCACGAGTTGCGCGATGGTGCGCGTGCCGTCGCCCACCACGTGTGCGGGAACGCGCTCAGCCACCGCGACGACCTGGCCATCTACCACGAGGACGCGGTGGTCGTTGCCGGTGTAGTACTGCTCCACCACCACCCTGGCGCTGTGTTGCCGCGCTTCCTCGAAGCCCTGGCGCACCTGCTCGTCTTCGGTGAGGTTCAGGGAGACGCCGCGCCCGTGGTTGCCGTCCAGAGGCTTGGTCACCACGGCGCCAGGCAGCCGCCGCGCCGCCGCCACCGCTTCCTCTGCGCTGCGGACCACCACGCCCTGCGGCACAGGCAGTCCCGCGCGGTCCAGCAGCCGCTTGGTCAGGTCCTTGTCGCTGGCGGTCCCGGTGGCGATATGCGGCGTCTTGCTGGTGATGCTGGCGCGAATCTGCTGCTGGTACTTGCCGTAGCCGAGCTGCACCAGGCTCTGGTCATCCAGCCGCAAAAACGGTATCCCGCGCCGTTCGGCCTCACTGACCAGCGACTGCGTCGTTGGTCCCAGGGCGAATTTCTTGACCAGGCGGCGCAGTTCGGTGAGTTCACCCTCGAAATCGAACTGCGCGGCTGCGTCCAGGAGGGTATGGCCCTCTGGAAGCAGCCGCTCAATGCCCTCCAGCCCCCGAAGTTCAGCGGGCAGGAGGCTGTTGATCAGCCGCAGCGCCACAGCCCCGGCAAGCAGGCCCACGCGCTCCTCCGTGTAGCTGTACAGCACGTTGTATACGCCCGGCTGCCCCTTCACCGAGCGGGTCTTGCCGTAGGTCACGCGCGTGCCCGACAGCGTCTGCAACTCGAGCGCCACGTGTTCGGTCACGTGCCCCAGCCAGGTGCCCTCACGCAGGCGGCGCAGAAACCCGCCCGGCTCGCGGTACGAGCAGCCATGGTTGTGCAGACTGGGCAGCAGCGCGGTCAGGCGCTCGGCGAAGTCCGGGATGGTGTTGGACGGATACGCTTCGAGCGCGCCGAGGTCCAGCTGCACGCGGATCATGCGCTCGTAGCCGTAGACGTTGGGGCCACGGTAAATCTGCTTTTCCAGTACGCTCAGGCATCGGCCGGAAGCGTTGGGTTGTACGGTCATGAAGCGCGCCCCTTTCTCTGCGGTCTCTGGGTTGTTGTGGGAGAACCGAAACTTAGCCTAGAGCGCCGCATAGGGCGGTTTTTAAGCCTCGTGTAAGACCCGGAGCCGCGTATTTCTTATTTCCCACTCCCTTTGGCTTAAGGTTTGTTGAAGGATGGGACGGGTCAGGGTGGGTGCTGGGTGGGGTGCCGAACAGGTTGACTGTTAGGTCTTCACCCCCTGACCGCCCGGTCGGGGTGCATTGTCCCCACCCAGCGGTGGAATAGTGCAACCATGGAATACCGCAAGCTTCTGGGCACCGATCTCACCGTCAGCGCGGTGGGCTTCGGCGTATGGACCGTGGGTACGACGTGGTGGGGAGTCAAAGACGAGGACATGGCCGTGCGGCTGCTCCGCCGCGCCTTTGAGCTGGGCATCACCTTTTTCGACAACGCCGACACCTACGCTTCCGGCCGCGCGGAGGAGCTCCAGCGCCGCGCCCTGGGCGACGTGCGCGACCAACTCGTCATCGGGACCAAGTTCGGCTACGACATCTACAACCATCCGGAGCGCCCCGGCCAGCAGGAGCGTCCGCACGACTGGACGCCCGCGTATCTCCGTAAAGCGCTGGAGGGCAGTCTGACGCGCCTGGGCACGGACCGTATCGACTACTACCAGTTGCATAACCCGCGCCTGGACGCTATTCAGCAGGATGACCTGTGGGCCGAACTGGAGGCCCTGAAGGCCGAGGGCCTGATCCTGGCCTACGGCACCGCCCTGGGCCCGGCCCTGAACGAGCGGCAGATCGAGGAGGGCTTCGCCTCCATCCGCACGCGCTGCGCTCCCACCCAGATCATCTACAACCTGCTGGAACAGGTGCTGGGGGAGCAGATTCTGCCCGTGGCCGAGCAGGAAGGCGTGGGTGTGATGGCCCGCGTGCCCCACGCCTCCGGTCTGCTGGAGGGGTACATGACCCTCGACACCGAGTTCGAGCCTGGCGATCACCGCAACTGGCGCATGACCACCAACGCCCGCCGCAAGGCGTGGATGGAAGACGGTCTGAAGAAGGTGGAGCAGTTAGACGCGCAGTTCGTGCAGGGCCGGGGCCGCACCATCGGGCAACTCGCCCTGCAGTTCGCCCTGCGCTCCCCCGCGATGGCGAGCGTGCTGCCCAACATTTACAGCCTCGAAAATCTGGAGGAGTACGCGGCCAGCTTTGACGCCGTGCCTCTGGGTGACGACGAGTACAGCGGGCTTCAGAAGCTGTACAAGGCCAACTTCGGCATGGAGACGGACCTGCGCGGTCAGGCGGTGGCGGGATGAGCGGGGAGCGGCCAGCGGCCAGCGGTCAGTCCGAGCAGACCGAGAACACGCCGCCCACCCCCGGGGGCCGTCCTGGGGGCGCGCCGGGTGGGCGTCCGAAGATGATGGTGGACCTTGATCCCAGCGGTCAGGTCACGCAGCGCGAGCCGGACCGCGCGCAGCGGCAGTTTCTGAACTACGCCTTTTTCAAACTCGATCCCGCGTTTCGCCGCCTGCCGCGGGCGGAGCGAGAGGAACTGAAAGCCGAATTTCAGGCTGCCGCCGAGGGCTGGGTCAGCGACGCGCCCGCTGAGAAGGGGCATATCCAGCGCACCTATTCGCTGGTGGGCGTGCGCAGCGACGTGGACTTTATGCTCTGGCGCATCGCCTTCGACGTGCGCGAGTTTCAGGAGGCGCAGGCCCGCCTCAACCGCACCCGCCTGATGGGCTACCTCACGCAGCCCTTCAACTTCGTGTCCATGAACAAGCGCAGCCAGTACGTCAACCGCGTGGAGGGCAGCGGGCACGGGCTGGAAGTCCTGCCGGGGCAGGGGCAGTTCCTGTTCATCTACCCTTTTATCAAGACGCGGCCGTGGTATGACCTGACGCCGCACTCGCGCCAAGGCATGATGGACGAACATATCTACGCTTCGGGGCCCTTCAAGGGCGTGCGGATCAACACGTCTTACTCCTACGGGATCGACGATCAGGAGTTCGTGGTGAGCTTTGACAGTGACCACCCGCAGGAGTTCGTGGACCTCGTTCATCGCCTGCGCTACACGGAAGCGAGCATGTACACGCTGCGCGACACACCGATGTTCACGTGCGTGAAAAAGGAGCTGACGGGGGTGCTCGAAGACCTAGGCTGAGGTGAGGAAAGGGCGGAGGGCGGAGCCCAGCCTCGCCGCCCTTCGTCTTTGGAACAGAAATTCCCGGCGACGATGCCGGTGGCCTTCTGTGCCCAGACTGCGGACAATGGGCGATCAGGTTCTCAGCCGCGACGGGCGTGCCCAGCGCTGACATCTCCGGCCTGCGGCCGTGCCGGGCGAAGAGGCCGAAGCCCGGGGACGTGGCCCGCGCTGCGGAAGTCGGCGTCCGCCAACACCATGCCCTTTTCCGTATCCACCACGCCGCGCCCGGGCATTCCGGAGCTGGACGGAGACCCGAAGCCTCGACCCCACGCTTCCCCAGACCTATCCACACGGGGCCAGACCGCGCTTCCTGGGCCGGGACCCACCGGGTGTGTCAGACCCGGTGGAGGGCCACCGCTTCACCACCGCCCTGGGGCTTGAGGCGGTTTGCGCGCACGTGCAGCTTGAGCTGGAAGTTGGAGCCGCGCGGTATACGCTTCTGTCCCAGGGGAACTCGCCGGGCAAAGGTTGGACCTGCACCTGCAGCGGCTGGGCCGGCCCTTGCCAGCCCCCTCTCAGAGGCGTGGCGGCTGGAGGGAGCGGACCTGTCCTGACGGGGGGGGCTGATCACCGCTGCAGCCCAGCGCCCTGCAGCCGGGGCGGAAGCGCCCAGTAGGCCACTGCGCCTATGGGCAGGCCCGCCGCCTGACCTTTACCCTGCGGTCAATCTTCGCCTTTGCAAGGAGTGTTCCCATGCCTCAAGCACGCCTCACCGTCCTGTCTCTCCCCGTCCCCTTTCCCGGAGGTCTCGACGTTGCCTGTGGCCTGCCCTGCCCGAGGTTCCCGCTGCTTTAAGCGAGCGGCAAGACAGCGGTGTTCGGTGGGACCCGTGGGGCGTCTGACCTCCTCACCCCACCGGAGACTCCCGTTTTGAATCTGTCCCCACTTCGCGCGTTCCTGCGCGTCTTTCTGTCCTATTACCGTCCATACCGCCGCACGCTGACCCTGGACCTGCTCTGCGCGTTCGTGGTGGCGGGCGTCACGCTGATCTACCCGCTGTTCGCCGGGTACGTGACCCGCACGGTGCTGCACACCCCAGGCCCGCAGGCGCTGCCCGAACTGCTGCGCGTCGGCGCGTTCATGCTGGCGCTGCTCGCCGTGCAGATCGCCGCCAACACCTACGTGGACTACCAGGGCCACATGATGGGCACCTACATTGAGCGCGACATGCGCCGGGACCTCTTCGCGCATCTGCAACGGCTGCCCTTCAGCTTTTACGATTCGCACCGCACGGGGCAACTCATGAGCCGGGTCACGAACGACCTGTACGACATAGGTGAGCTGGCCCACCACGGCCCGGAGGACCTCTCGACCGCGCTGCTGCTCTTCGTGGGGGTGTTCGCTGTGCTGCTGCACCTGAACCCCGCGTTGACGCTGCTGCTGTTCGCCTTTCTGCCGTTTATGGCGGCCTATGCGGTGTTTTTCAACGTGCGTCTCAACCGGGCCCTGCTGCAAAGCCGGGAGCGCATCGGCGACGTGAACGCCCAGGTGGAAGACACCCTCGCGGGCATCCGCGTGGTGCAGTCGTTCACGGGCGAGGGGACCGAGCAGCGCCGCTTCGACGCCGAGAACGCCCGCTTCGTGGACAGCCGCCGCGCGGGCTACCACGCCGAGGCGCACTTCTATCAGGGCATGCTGGCGTTTAGCCAACTCATGACCATCGCCGTGCTCGTCTTTGGCGGCCTGACCATCCTGCGCGGTGGGTTGCGCGTGGACGAACTCCTCACCTACCTGCTGTGCGTGGGCATCCTGCTTGAACCCATCCGCCGCTTCGTCAACCTCGCGCGCCTGCTCCAGGAAGGCGTGACCGGCTTTCAACGCTTTCAGGAACTGATGGCCGTGCAGCCCGATATCGTGGACGCCCCGGGCGCGTTGGAGTTGAAGGCGGTGCGCGGTGAAGTGACGTTCGAGCGGGTGAGCTTTCGGTATCCGTCCAGCTCCACGCTGGTGCTCCGCGACATCGACTTGACCGTCCGCCCCGGCGAGTTTGTGGCCCTCGTGGGCGCGTCGGGCGTGGGCAAGAGCACCCTCTGCGCCCTCCTGCCCCGCTTCTATGAGGTCACAGCGGGACAGATTCGGATAGACGGCATCCCGGTTGAGGCAGTCACGCTCGCCTCGCTACGGCGCAGCATCGGCGCGGTGCAGCAGGACGTGTACTTATTTTCCGGCACGGTGCTCGACAACATCCGCTACGGCCGGCCCTGGGCCAGCACCGACGAGGTGATCGAAGCCGCGCGGCAGGCCGGCGCGCACGAATTCATTGCAGCGCTGCCCCAGGGGTACCACACAGACATCGGCCAGCGCGGCGTCAAGCTCTCAGGCGGACAAAAGCAGCGGCTGAGCATCGCCCGCGTCTTTTTGAAAGACCCGCCCATCCTGATTTTCGACGAGGCGACGAGCGCGCTCGACAGCGTCTCCGAGCGCCTCGTACAGGAGTCCCTCGAACGCCTCGCCCAGCGCCGCACCACCTTGGTAATCGCCCACCGCCTCAGCACAGTTCGGAATGCGGGGCGTATCGTGGTTCTGACCGAAAGCGGCGTCGCCGAGCAGGGCAGCCACGAGGAGTTGCTGCGGCGTGGGGGGGTGTACGCGAGGCTTCAGGCGGCGGCTCCGCTCCGGCCGGCGGAACGCTGAGAGCGGTTGGCCGGTTTTCCGCTGGACACAGGCAGCCGACGACGCAGAAACCGGATCATCCGTTGGGTCCCCTCCCTTCCGCTCCGGTGATTCCACGCCTCTGCGTCACCGCGCCTCTGTGTCACCGTTTTTCCTGCCCCCCTGCAGCGCAGCGTTGCACGTTCGCTCAGGTGTATCAGAGATGAAACCACTGATACACCTGAATACTCACCAGACCTCCTCCACAGCGGAGGCGGCCAGAGCACGCGCATGAAGCTCGTGGATCAGGGGCGCTGTGGCGTTGTTGTACCCGTAGACGCAGGCGAAGTCGCGCGCTGCCAGTTCGCGCTTGGGCGCCCCGTAACGCCCACGGTCCTCGGCGTTTTGCCGCCACCAGTCGGGCTCGCGCACGGTCAGGCGGTAGCCCGCCGCCTCCAGAAGGGGGACATAGGCGGCCTCGTCTGCAGAATCGGTCAGGCGACAGATTCATGTCGTTGAAGGGCTTGACGGGCAGGCCAGCCACCGCGGTAGAGCCGACGTGTTCCAGCGCCAGAATGCGCTCCCCCAGCACCTGCCGCAGCCGCGTGGCTCCACGGGCGTACACCCCGGGCCAGGTGGGGTTGGGCGGCACAACCTCAATACGGCCCGGCAGCCTCGGGAGCTGTTCACGAACGCGGCGCGCAGCTGCTCTCCGGTCACGGGGGTGCAGCGGACGTCCGTTCATGACGCCTCCCAGCGCGTGGAGGGCGGGGCAGCGCGCCACCCCGGCCCTCCGGCCCCGCACCTGCCCCACCGTTCCCGACCCGTCCCGGCGTTCTGCCGGGAGGCCCCTTTCCAGAGTAGCGACAACCTTCAGAAGGTGGGGTTTTTGACCATTCGCCGCAGATTCCCCCCCTAGCGTGCGCTCAGGAGGCCACATGAGCGAAGCGAGTCAGACCACCCAGAACCAGCGCAAGTCGCTGTTTACGACCCAGGCCACGGCCCACGGCGGACGCGCCGGCTACATCGAGACGCCCGATCACCACCTGGGCGTCAAGCTCAGCGTGCCGCAGGAAATCGGCGGCAACGGCGGCGTGGGCACCAACCCCGAGCAGCTCTTTGCCGCTGGATATGCCGCCTGCTTTCAGAGCGCCATCGGCTCCGTGGCCCGGCGCGACAAGGTGAACTTCGGGTCCTCCCGCGTGACCGGCGTGGTAGGGCTGGTGCGCGACGATCTGGGTTACGCCCTTGACGTGGAACTGCAGATTGTGCTGCCGGGACTGAGCCGCGAGCAGGCCGAACATATGGTGGACGAGGCCCACAAGGTCTGCCCTTACAGCCGCGCCCTGCAGGGCAACGTCAACGTTCGGCTCACGGTTACAGAAGAAGCCGAGCACGGCGACGTGGGCTAAGCGGTCCCGCCCACCACACAGCCGAGGACCCGCCTCCCCAGGGAGGCGGGTCCTCGTTTTTTCCAGCGCTGTGCGCGTGGACCTCAGCGCAGCAGTTCACCCTCGGCGAAGAACAGACCAAGCTCGCGCGCAGCGCTCTCAGGCGAGTCGCTGCCGTGGGTCACGTTCTCGCCGGTGGTGGTGGCGAAGTCGGCGCGGATGGTGCCGGGGACGGCATTGGCCGGGTTGGTGGCCCCCATCATGGCGCGCCAGCCCGTGATGGCGTTCTCGCCTTCCAGGGCGATGGCCACCACGGGGCCGCCCGTGATGAAGTCCACGAGTTCGCCGAAAAAGGGCCGCTCGCGGTGCTCGCCGTAATGGTTTTCGGCCACCTCGCGGGGAATGAGCATCTGCTTGAGGCCCACGATGCGGTAGCCCTTCTGCTGAATGCGCTTGAGAATCTCGGGCGTCAGGCCCCGGCGAACCCCGTCGGGTTTGATCATGGCGAAGGTGCGTTCCATACCGCCCGCGAGCATAGCAGGGCCGGGGGCGGGGCAGACCGGGGTCGGTCCACGTGGCCCCGGCAATGCTGCCTCCCACACTCGCGGAACGGCCGCCGCCTCAGACAGACAAGAGCAGCGGTGCTCCCACGCCGCATGTTCTAGAGTGGCGCAAAGAGGCCGCCGCGTGGGGCCGTTTTTGCCATCCCTTTTCTTGCGGCCCGTACAATGGCCGGGTGACCCACGTTTCTGACGCTCGCCCCTCTCCGGTCGCGGCCCGAATCGCCGTGACCGCGAGCGCCCTCGCGGCGGCGGGGCTTCTCCTGTTTCCCCTGGCGGCGCTGGGGCGCGACTTCAACGCGGGTGGGGTGCTGCTCCACCTGACCGGCTCAGTGCTGAACCTCAGCTCGAACACGCAGGTGCCGCTGCCAAACATGGGCGCCGTCCTGGGGCTGGGATGGGCCACGCTGGCCCTGCTCGTCGCCAGCCTCATCGGCGCGCTCCAGCGGGCACGCTGGTTTTGGATCACGGGCCTGCTCGCCTTCGTGACGGCCTTTGCCGCTGTCGTACTGCTGGGCACCAGCCTGGGAACCGAGGCCGCCCGGGTGGCGGCGGACACCACCCTGCGGCCCGGAGCCAAGCGGCAACTCCGCAACTTCTACGCGGGCGGCGGGATGAACCTGGGGCTGTTCCTGCCCATCCTCTCGGGGCTGATCACCGCGGGGGCGGGGCTGAGTGCCCGGCAAGTGTGGTGGGACCGGCTCAACCGGTTGCGCGGACTGCTGGTGCCCGCCGTCGCCATCGGGCTGGCGGTGCTGGTGGGGGCGGTGGTGGTGCTGATTGTGCAGCCCCTCATCAACGGCAGCGGCGCGCCGCTCTCGCCCTGGGGCGGCTGGCTCGCCAAGAGCGACCTGGTGTACTTCGTGTACTCCATGCTCTTCGCGCCCGTTACGGCCCTGACGCCCTTTCTGGACAGCCTCAAGCTGGCCACTCCGCTGATCCTGACCGGGCTGTCTGTGGCCTTTGCCTTTCGTACGGGCCTCTTCAACGTTGGCGCGCCGGGACAACTGACGATGGGGGCCATCGCGTCCATGCTGGTGGGCGTGTACGGACCGCCCTCGCTGGGCTGGCTGCTGCTGCCCCTCGCGGTGATTGCGGCGGGACTCGGCGGAGCGCTGTGGGGCGCGGTTCCGGGCTTTCTCAAGGCCCGCTTCGGCTCCAGCGAGGTGATCAACACGATCATGCTGAACTACGTCGCCTCGGCGATCTTCCTCTTCATGATCGGCACAGAGACTTTCCCCTTCCTGGGGCGCACCTACCGCCTGCCCTTCAAAGCCGAGGGCTTCGAGCCGCGCAGTGAAGAGTTGCAACCCGCCTCGCACCTGCCCACCCTGCTGGACCTGTTTGGCGTGGGACAGGGGGGCGCGCAGGCGCTGACCATCGCGCCGCTCGCCGCACTGGTGGTGTTTTTCGGGTTGCGCCTGGCGCTGCGGCGGCAGCGGAACCGCAGCCTGGTCGCCCTGGCGGCCGCCCTGGCGCTGGGCGCGCTGACCTGGCGCGTCGGAATTCCCGTTCAGGCGTCGGGCAGCCAGCTCAACGCCTCGTTCCTGGTCGCGCTGGCGTGCGTGGGCATCTTCAGCGTGTTGATGTGGCGCACCTCTACGGGCTACGCGCTGCGGGCAGTGGGCCTGTCGCCCAAAGCCGCCGAGTACGGCGGAATCAGCGTCGCCAAAAACACCATTCTGGCGATGACGCTGGCGGGCATGTTCGCGGGTCTGGCGGGCACCCATTACGTGCAGGGCGGGGCGCTCGACGAGTACCGTCTGCGCGGCAACATGCCGGTAAATGTCGGCTTCGACGGCATCGCCGTGGCGCTGATGGGCCAGAGCACGCCCGCAGGTGTGGTGGCCGCCGGGGTGCTGTTCGGAACCATCGACACTGGCAGCGTCAACGTGCAGCGGCTGGAAAAGGTGAACCGCGACCTCGTGACGGTGCTCAAGGCGCTGATCGTGCTGTTTATCGCCGCCGGGGGCTTCCTCAGCCGCCGCATCACCGATCCGCCACCACCCCAGCTCGTGAAGGCGGCGGACGCGACGGGTTCGGCTGAGGCGGGGCACGTGGACGCGGGGGCCACCCGTGAGCGCGCGACACCTCAGCCCAACGTGGCGCGCAGCAGTGAAGTGAACACCCGGGAAGGGGGCAAGTAGTGGACGGTCTGTTCTCGCAACTGCTGACGACGGCTTTTCTGGCGACGCTCATCCGCTCTGTGGTGCCGCTGCTGCTGACCGGACTGGGCGGCCTGTTCTCCGAGCGCAGCGGCGTGGTGAATATTGCGCTGGACGGCCTGATTATCTTCGGGGCGCTGGCCGGGGCCGTGACGACGTATACCCTCGATCCGGTACTCGGCGCGGCGGCTCCCTGGGTGGGCTGGTTGGCTGGGGCAGCGGTAGGCGGTCTGATCGCCTGGATTCACGCCGTCATCTCCATCAAGTACCGCGCCGATCAGGTTATCAGCGGCACGGCGATCAACCTGCTTGCCAGCGGCGTGCCCGCCGTGATCCTGACCGCGCTGTACGGCACGAGCACCGAGAGCCCCAAGGTGGCCCATCCCCTCCCGCTGTGGGGCGTGGGCGAACTGCGCTTCAGCCCACCCGTGTACTTCTCGCTTCTGGTGGTCGCGGTGACGTGGTACGTGCTGTACCGCACCCCCTTCGGCCTGCGCCTGCGCGCCACGGGCGAGCACCCTGGGGCCGCCGCGAGCATGGGCGTCAACGTGCGGCGTATCCGCTACGTCAGCGTGATCCTGTCGGGTGTGCTGGCGGGTACAGCGGGCGTGTTCCTCAGCATCGGCAACCTGGAATCCTACGTCCGCAACATCAGTGCCGGCCTGGGCTTTATCGCGTTGGCGGCGCTGATTTTCGGGCAGTGGAAGCCGCTGGGCGTGCTGGGGGCCACCGTGCTGTTCGGCTTCTTGCAGGCGGTCAGCATCGCGCTGGGCGGCTCGGACCTGCTGCCTCCCACGCTGGTGTCGGCCCTGCCGTACCTGATCACCATCATCGCCCTGATCTTCACTGGCCGCAGCGCCGCGCCCAAGGCGATCGGCAAGCCCTTCGACGGCTGATCGGAGCGGAGAACAGAGGGACAGGCCGGGGAGTTTCCCGGCCTGCTTTTTTGTGGGGAGGCTCCGAGCGCAGCGCTGTCCGGTGGACCCCTCTCTTCGGGCTGTTCCACTCACCCCGCCCGCTCAGCGCACAACTTCCCGCCCTGGCGCGCGTGTCAACCTGCGGACTTCTTTTTGACCGAGCAGAGCGAACCTGAATGCGCATGGGGGAGAATGGCGCCGTGAGGGGTGCCTTGCCACGCGCAGCGCCATTCGGACAAATGCCCTAATTCGCCCCCGCCGAATACCCCACGCGTGACTCCCGCTCCAGCGGCGGCAAACGCCCCTGCCGGGCCGCCCGCAACACCGCCTCCGTGAACGCCCGGAGCATGGGCAGGCCTGCCCGGTGCGGCAGCACGGCCAGCGACAGGGGGCGGACCAGCGGTTCGGGGAGGGGCAGGGCCACCAGGCCGGGCGGCAGGGGCAGCAGCGCCAGCCGGGGCATGACGGTGATCCCGAGGCCGTACTCCACCATCGAGAGAATCACACTGTCCTGCTCGATCTCGCTGACGGCCCCCATCGGCACGCCCAGCGTGGACAGGTAGCGCCGCACCCGCAGGTGACAGGCGTTTTGCCCCGGCGGCAGGATCAGCGGGGCCAGCAGTTCAGACACCTGCACCGGTCCGGCGCCGCGCGAGGCGGGCGCGACGAACAGGTACTCATCGGCGGGGAGGGGCAGCAGGCGCAGGCCGGGCACCTCCTCGGCCACGATCAGCGCCATGTCCGCCCGGCCCGACTGCACCACGTCCGCGCTGCCCCCATACGTCTCGGCGTCCAGGTCCAGCACCTCCACGCGCACGCCGGGGTGCCGCGCCCGAAAGGCCGCGATGGCGGGGGGCAGCAGGTGCGTGGCGGTGGACCGCATGGAAGCCACCCGCAGGGTACCCGACAGCGCCGAGTCTTCCTGCGCGGCCAGCAGCGCGTCTCCGGCGGCCTGAACGGCGGCGCGGGCGTGCTCCAGTACCCGCTGCCCGGCCTCGGTAGGTGCGGTTCCAGCGGGCGTGCGGCGCAGCAGGGGACGGCCTGCCAGCGCTTCGAGCTTGGCGACGGCCTCGCTGAGGCTGGATTGCGACACGCCCCCCTCAGCGGCGGCCTCACCGAAGCCCCCCGCCTCGGCCACGGCGATCAGGGCGCGAAGCTGGGCGAGGGTGGGGGTCTGGGGAGCCATGCTTTCATTCTAGGCCCGTTCCCGTGGGCTTCCATCGGTTTTGCCGATGCCCGACTTTCCGCGTGTCGCCTGGCGCCGATGTCCTGAAAGGCGGGTGGGAGCGCAGGCTGAGACGCGAGGAGGTTTCCCATGACCCACGCTTCTTTTCTGCCCACCGTGCCCCTGCTGCCCCCCACCGTTCACGGCCCCAAGGTGTTTGGCACCTTCACGCTGGAAGTCCTTACACCCCAGGGCGAGGCCACCGCGCCTCTGCTGCTCGATTGGGAGGTGCGCGCCTGGCCGGTGGCGCGGCTGGGAGACGCTACGCTGGAAGCGCGGCCCAGACGCCCCGAACTGACGGTGGCAGACCTGGCAGCGGCCCTGCACTGCGCCGGATACACGCCACTGGGCCCGGTGCGCCCCCGCCCATCCTCATAAAGCGCACGGTCAGCCCCGGCTCATCTCCCCACCCGCCGAGCATGCTCCCCTAAGCGGCGATGCTTCGCCGCCTGGCCTTCTTGACCCTGCTTCCTTCCCTTCTGCTCTCGGGCCTTCTCCTCTCTGGCAGCGCGCTGGCGGCAAGCGGCACCGTGACGGTCCGCAAAGGCGACACCCTCTTTGCCATCGCCCAGCGCAGCGGCGTTCCCGTGACGCGGCTGCGGGCCATCAACGGCCTGAAGGGCAACCTCATTCATCCAGGGCAGAAGCTGAGACTCAGCGGCAAGGGCCCCCCTGCGGCCAACCCCCCCGCCAAGCCCGCCCGTTCCAGGCCCATCGTCTATACGGTGCGCGCCGGAGACACGCTTTCCAAGATCGCCTCCCGCGTGGGGATCAGCGTGGCGGCCCTGAAGGTGGCCAACCAGATCGGGAGCAACCTGATTCGTCCGGGGCAACGCCTCAAGTTGCCTCTGCCCGGCACGGTGAAGGTCAAGGCGGTTCCGGCCCTGCCGCCCCACACGGAGGTGCGCCTCATCTACACCTATGTGCGGGTGCGGCCCCACGAGACGCTGGAGGTGCTGGCCCGGCGCTACCGCGTGACGGCCAACGGATTGGCCCTCCTCAACCGACTGTCTGCCGCCGAGCGCCGCCTCTACCCCGGCCGCCGCCTGCTCGTGCCGCGCCGGGTGCCGGTGCCCATTCCTCCCCGGCCCCGCGCCGAGCCGCTGACCCTATGGAAGACGACTGTGCTGAACATCCCCGTGCGCGTGCTGTTCGTGGACTTGCGCTACCGGGATGTGCTCGTCACGCCTGTGCTGCCGCCCCGGGGACTGGGAACGGGCAGGGGCGCGCGGGTGGGTACCCTGGCGCGGATCAGCGGAGCGCGGGCGGTGGTGAACGGCAGCTACTTTCATCCGCGCTCCTATGTCCCTGCCGGGGACGTGGTGATGCAGGGGCGGATGCTCTCGTGGGGCCGCATTCCGGGCGCGCTGGCCATCACGCCCGACAACCGCGCCACGATGACCACCAGCACCGCGCCGCTCCTGGGCCGCCCGCTGGAAACCACGTGGCGCGGCATGGAAACGGTGATCGCCTCTGGTCCGCGCATCGTTCACCAGGGGGTGGCCGGGTCCTCGCGCGGCATCTTCCGCGACGCGGCGGTGTTCGGCCGGGCGGCCCGCAGCGCCGTGGGCCTGAAAAGCAACCGCGACCTGGTGTTTGTGACCACCCACGCACGCCTGTCCACCACTGAGATGGGCCGCATCATGGTGAGGCTCGGGGTGCGCGAAGCGCTGCTGCTCGACGGTGGCAGCAGCGCGGGCCTGGCCTGGGATGGCCGCCCGGTGCTCGAAAGCGTGCGCAGCGTGGCCTACGGGATCGGCGTGTATGTGGGGTACGGGGGCCGGCGGTACGCGCGGTAGGGGACGGCCCCCGCCGGCCCACAGCGGCACAACCCAGTTTGAAGGAGCAGCGGCGTCACCCGGGGGACTGGTACGGTTTCCGGATCATCCGCTCCGTCTCCTCGGCTCCGCTGTGCTCCGGTGATTCCACGCCTCTCCGTCACCGTTTTTCCTGTTCCCGCCGCTCGGGGGAACCAGTCGGCGCATCGCTGATTCCCCCGAATCCTTGTGACACCTGGGAGACAGGGACTTGGGGAACTGGCAGCCTTGACCGGACCTTACGCCGCGCAGGGCCTGAAGCCTGTGTCCGGCCTCTTCCCGTACCATGGCGGGATGATTCTCCTGTCCAGTCCACTTTCCCGGGGTGCGGCGTGAAGCCCGCCCAGGTGGAAGCCCAGCTTTTGCGGGTGCTGAGCGACGCCATTTCAGGGCTGCGCGATCCCCGCGTGCCCCTGATCGTGACGGTCGAGCGCGTCTCGGTCACCTCGGATTACAGCCTGGCACGGGTCTACGTCAGCGCGATGGGCGCAGATATGCCTGCCCTGATCGACGCGCTGACCCACGCCCGCGGCCACCTGCAACGCGAAGTGGCGGCCCAGGTGCGCCTGCGCCGCGTGCCCCTGCTGGAATTCCGTTCCGCGAACGAGGCGGCCTTTTTGTGACCCTGGGCGTGAACGCCGTCCCCGAGAGCCGAAGCGCCCTGCGGGTGCGGTACGCCGAGACCGACGCGATGGGGGTGGCCCACCACGCCAACTACCCGGTGTGGTTCGAGGTGGGCCGCACGGACCTGATGCACGCCCTGGGCCTGCCCTACGCCGAGGTGGAAGCGCGCGGCTACTTCCTGATGCTTTCCAGCCTGAATGTGGAGTACCGCCGCGCCGCCCGTTACGACGATCACCTCACCATCCTGACGCGGGTGGGCGCGGTGCGCTCGCGGACCCTGAGCTTCGCGTACGAGGTGCGGCGCGGTGAGGAGCTCCTGGCGACGGGAGAGACGCGCCACATCGCCACGGACAGAAACTACCGCCCCGCGCGGTTGCCGGTGGACGTGCGGTCTCTGCTGTCGGGGGGGGAGACGGGTTGAGTGCTGCGCTCCCCGTCCCGGTCCGGCTTCACCCCGGCACATCCGTTTCCAGGGCGACTTTTCCACACCTGCCTGCCCCCCCTTCCCGCTAGACTGCCGGGCACATGAGCCACCTGTCGCGCACCCTGCCGATCAAGCGCGCCGCGCACGTTTACCTCGTCCAGGACGGACACCTGCTGCTCGTCGAGGAACGCATGGATGACGGCAGCATCTTTTACGGCCTCCCCGGCGGCAAGGCGATGCCCGGCGAGAGCCTTGCCGACGCCGCTGTGCGTCAGGTCGCCTTCGAGACGGGCCTGACCGTTACGGACCTGCAGTTCGTCTCGCTGCTCGAAGGTGAGATGCTGACCGGCACCCGCAACGAGTGCTACGCCAATTTCGCCCGCTTTACCGCCGCCTTTCACGGCGACATCGACCCCACCGATCCCGAGGTGGTGGGCGTGAAGTGGACGCCCTTCACGCAGGTGGAGGGCCTGGTCCGCTACGGCCCACCCCCCGAGGTCGAGGAACGCAACCCCCTGATCTGGGTGCCCACCCGCGACTTCCTGCGCGGTGAGGCCCGGACCTACTACCCCATTTGAACGGGTCCCGGCTCACCGTGAAGCTCCCCCTCTTGCCCCGCCTCGCCGTGCTGGGGCTGCTGGCCCTGACCGCTTCCGGCTGGAGCGTCGCTGCGGGTGGTGCGGCGTCTTCCCCTGCGCCCACCCTGGGCGACGCCCTGTTTCCAGGGCTCGGTCAACTCGGGCTGGACGTGCAGCATTACGACGTGGCGCTCAGTGTGGACCGGCCTGGCACCGCGGAATTGCGCGGCGTGGTCACGCTGACGCTGGGCAGCACCCGGCTCCTGCCCACCATTCGGTTGGACTTCACCGGGCCGGAGGTTGGCGCCGTGCGCTGGAACGGCCAGCCTGTGCCCTTCGTGGTGGAGGCGGGGGCCCAGAAGCTCACCGTGACGCCGCCCGCCTCGCTGCGGCCCGGTGAAACGGCCCGCCTGACCGTGGAGTATGGGGGCCGCGCCGGTACGGTCACGGACCCCGATCTGGGCCTGGACCTGGGTTGGGAGGGTGTGCTGGAGGCAGGCACCAACTACACCCTCAGCGAACCTCACGGCGCACACTCGTTTTTGCCGTCAAACGATCACCCCGCCGACACGGCCACCTTCACCACCCGCTTGACTGTTCCAGCGGGATTCACGGCGGCGGCGAGCGGTGTGGAAGACCTCATCGCCGAAGGCGCAGAGGCGCGGGCAGGGCGGCACACCTTCGTGTTCCACCAGGCCAGGCCCATTCCCACCTATGCGCTGGGCCTCCATATCGGGCATCTGGAGCGGGTGGAGTCGCCCGCTGTGCCCGTCGGCCCCGGGGGAGCGCCCGTCGTGCGCCGGGATTACTTTCCCATGGGCACGCCAGACCGCGTGCGCGCCGCCTACCGCCGCACGGACGAGATGCTGCGCGCGCTGTCGGGGTGGTTCGGTCCTTATCCCTTCGCGGCTTACGGCGTGGCTGTCCTGCCTCCGCAGGTGGACGTGCCCGCGCTCGAGACCGCCACCCTCTCCACCATGCCGGTGGAATCGAGCAACGAGCAGGTGGCCCTGCACGAACTGGCCCACCAGTGGTTCGGGAACGCCGTGCCGCTGCGCCGCTGGGCAGACGTGTGGCTCAACGAGGGGTTTGCCACCTACGCCGAGCTCCTGTGGACCGAGGCACAGGGTGGAGACGGTCCGGCGATGGTCCGCCGCTGGTACGCCCGACTGCAAAGCCGGGGCACCCGGCCCCTCGTCGCCGCCACCCAGGAGGAGCTGTTCGACTCCACCGCCTACCAGCGCGGGGCCCTGACCCTGCACGCGCTGAGGCTGGCCGTGGGTGACGCGGCCTTCCGCGACTTTCTGCACACCTATACGGCCCGCTTCTCGGGCGGCAGTTCCTCAAACAACGCGGTGGACACGGCAGACTTCCTCGCCCTCGTGCGCGAACGGGTGGGCGCAGCGGGCGAGGCGGCGGTGCGGCCCTGGGTGTTTGACGTGGGGTTGCCGCCCCTTCCGGTAGGGGAGAAGTAAGAGGTAGATCCAACGCTGCGAGAGTGGCAATCCTCGTGCTGTACCCGCCGCTGCGCCAGGTCCTGGGGAAGAGCCTTACCACCTCCCCCACACCATCCTCATTTGCTGATATCAGAGTCTGATATTCAGAAGGAGCGCAATGTGGACGTGAATCTGTTCAAGGGCAATCTGAACCTGATCCTGCTGAGCGTACTGGAGGGCGGTGAGGGGTATGGCCTGGACCTGACCAAGCGTGTGGACGCGCTGACCGGGGGGCACATCACCCTGAACGCCGGGAGCCTGTATCCGGCGCTACACCGCCTGGAACGGGCTGGGCACCTGACAGCGACGTTGGTCACCCCGGCGCGTGGCGGGCCGCCCGTCAAGACCTACCGCCTCACCGACGCGGGCCGAGTGGAACTCGAGCGGCGGCGTGAGGCATACTCGGCCTTCGATCAGGCGTTGCGGAGCCTGTGGTGAGCGCCGGGCCTCCGGCAGAGGTGACGGCGTACCTCCGCGCGGCCACCCGACTCCTTCCCGCGACGGCCCGGCGCATGGTAGCGGCGGAACTGCACGCCAACCTGCACCAGGCGATGCTGGACGCGCGACTCACCGGGCACGGCGAGGCGGAGGCGTGGGCGGTAGCGCTGCAGCAGGCTGGTCCTGCGTGGCAGACGGGCGTGGGCCTCGCCCGGATATATACCCTCCCTGCCCTGCTGCGCGCGGTCCTCGTGACGGGTGCGCTGGGCGGGGCGGCCTCGGCGCTGTGGACGGATGGGGAAACGCCCGTTGCCGCTGCGCAGGAGGCCAGGCCGTGAAGCGCTCTCCTTTGAAACGTTCCACGCTGCGGAGCTTCTGGCGCGAGTGGGGCTCGCCGGTCGCCTTCGCGCTGCTGTTCACGCAGTTTGGAGCCACGGCGGTGCGGGTGGACGGCGCGAGCATGATGCCGGGCCTGCGCCACGGCGAGTGGCTGGCCGTGCCGAAGGTAGAAGGCTGGGCGCATCACCTCGGAGCAGGCGGTTACCATCGGGGCGACGTGGTGGTGTTCAAGCCGCCGCGCGAGGCCGCGGGCGAGAGGACGCACGTGTACCGGGGGGTGACGCTGCCCTGGGCGTACCGCCCGTACCTCGTCAAGCGGGTGGTGGCGCTGCCGGGGGACCGGGTGCGGATGAACCGGGGCGGCCTGTATGTGAATGGCCGGGCGGTGAAGCAGGCGTGGACCCTTCCCTTCTGGGCGAAGCTCTGCCTGGACCGCGGCAGCGTGCTGGCGAGCAGCGTGGCTGCTGCGCCGGACGAGATGAACCGCCGCGAAGTGACGGTGCCCCCCGGCCACTACTTCGTGATGGGCGACAACCGCAGTCCCGGCGGCAGCCTCGACAGCCGGGTGTTCGGTTCCGTCGCCACCACCGACATCGCGGGGCGGGCCGTGGCAAGCGTATGGCCGCTGGCGGTGCCCGAGCGGGCCACCCCTCCCTGCGACGGGCAGCCTGCGCCCGAGCGGCGCGTGACCTACAGGGGTCCCTCGCGCTGGAACCCGCGCCTGCTGAGACCACCCGAGGGCTTGGAAGAGGTCCGCTAGGCTGACCGGGTGAAGCTCAATGTGGGGCGCGTCAGCCTCCACCTCAGCGACCGCGGAGACGGCCCGCCCCTGCTGCTGCTCGGCGGTGGGCAGGGGTGTGCAAATTATTATGGAACCCCTTGCCGCCCTATTGCCGGAATGGCGCTGTCTCCTGCGCGGTCCCAGGGGCACGGGAAAAAGTACGGGCGGCGCCCACCCACGGCCTGAAAACAGTCCTGGCCGATCTGGAGGCCCTCAGCGCAGCGCCCGGGCTGGAGCGGTGGGCCGTGGTGGGTCATTCCTGGGACTGGGGCCTACGCGCTGACGTATCCCCACCAGGTCACGCGGCTGGAAGGCGGCCTACGAGGCAGGCAAGGGGAGCGCGCCCAGCTTCGGGGTGGAGGTCAATGATGGCGTAAAGCGTGCGTCGCTGGCCGACGGGCGGCGCTTCATCAAGGTGCCGGACTTGCTCGCCCGCCTGTCCCGGCTGGCTGCCGCACGCGCCCGGCCTGGGCGAGGTGCTGCGGAACGTGCTGCGCGGTTGATTTCCTCCCTCCCGTTCCCCCTTTCGGCGGACGCCGCCGCCCGCCCGAACCCCTACGCTGGGCGCATCATGGAGCCCATGCCCCTTCCTTCCTTCCCCCCGGCGACGCCCCCGTGGGAACCCACGCGCCGCGAGGGGCCACTCGCTGATCTGCTGGACCCCCGCACGTACCGCACCGCGCTGTACGTCGGGCTGTCACTGCCCGTGGGCGGGCTGGTGTTCGCGCTGCTGACCAGCGGGCTGCTGACCGGCGTGGTGACGCTGTTCCTCCTCATTGGGGTGCCGCTGCTGCTGGCCACGCTGTGGCTGGTGCCCGCCCTGGCCGACGTGCAGCGCTGGCTGGCCGGGCTGCTGGGGGTGCGCTTCTCGCGCCGCACGCCGCCCGCGGTGTTCGCGGGCGTGCTGCCCTGGCTGCGCGCCACCCTGGCCGACGGGATGACGTACCGGGCGCTGATGTTTCACCTGTTGCAGTTTCCGCTGGCCGTTCTGTCGTGGCTGGTGCTGGGTACGCTGCTGGCCGCGTCGCTGGCCGCCCTGACGGTGCCGTGGTGGAACGTCACGGTTCCGGTCACCTGGAATGGAGGGCGCGTGGTGTTCGCGGGAACCGCTTTGCTGGGCGTGATGCTCGCGGGGGCGGGCGGCCTGCTCGTCACGGCGGGCGTACTCAACCTGCTGGGGCGGGTGTGGGCGTGGCTGGCCTTCGCGCTGCTGGCCGTGGGCCGCGCCGAGGCCAGCGCGCAGCGCGAGGTGGTGGCCCTGCGCCGCGCGGCGGGACGGGTGGCGCTGGGCGACGATCTGGAGGCCACGCTGGCAGACCTGGCTGGGCAGGCGCGGGCGGCGAGCACCGCGCGGGCGGTGGCGCTCGTGGCCCCGGACGGCACTCGGCACGCCGCGAGCGTGACCTCGGGAGCTTTTCTGGAACACCCGGCCTTGCGCGGCGTCGTCGCCTCGCCGCCGCCGGGCGGGGCGGACGTGGGATACGTGGAGGGCGGATGCCTGCTGGCGACGCTGCCCGTGGTGGCGGGCGGCACGGGTGGCGGCACCCTGCGCGCCCTGTACCTGCCCGGCACCGCACCTGGTCAGGAGGAACTCGCCTTTTTGCTGTCCATCGCAGACCATGCGGGCACCGCCCTGCACGCCGCCGAACTCATCCGCCGTGCCAGCGAGAAGGCGGGCGAGCAGGAACGCGCCCGGCTGGCCCGCGAGCTTCACGACTCGGTGGCCCAGGCGCTGTACGGCATCACGCTGGGGGCCAAGACGGCGCGGGCCACCCTGGAGCGCGACGCGGAGCGCACCCGCGCCAGCCTGGACTACACCATCCGGCTGGCCGAGGGCGGCGTGTCTGAGATGAAGGCGCTGCTGTTCTCGCTGCGCCCCGACGCGCTGGAGGAGGGCGGACTCGTGGCGGCCCTCACGCAGAACGCGCACGCCCTCGAAGCCCGGCACGGCCTGACCGTTCACGCGAGCCTGAAGGTCGAGCCCCCCCTCACGCCTGCCGCCCAGGCCGCCGCGTACCGGGTGGCGCAGGAGGCGCTGCACAACACAGTCAAGCACGCCCGGGCAACGGCGGTCTGGCTGGGCGTGCGGCAGGAGGGGACCCGGGTACTCGTGGAGGTCCGCGACGACGGGCGGGGCTTTGACCCGGCGGCGTTGCGGGGGGGCACCCTGGGCCAGCGCTCCATGCGTGAGCGGGCGCAGGGGGTGGGCGGTACCCTCACGGTGCAGAGTACGCCGGGCAAGGGCACGGTGGTCACCCTGACGCTGCCCGCCGCCGAGCAGACGGCCACGCCGCAGGCGACGGCCCCCGAGCGCGACGAGGTCGGCGCGTGACCGTCGCCCAGCGCACGCCGCCGCGTCCGCTTCTGCCGGTGCTCTCGCGCATCGCGCTGGGGCTGGGGGGGGTGGTGGCGGGGGCCGGGGTGGCCTGGACGGGCGTACACGTGCAGCCCACCCCAGGCCTGAACGCCGTGCAGACCCCCGTGGACCTGCCGTTGGGGGGGGCATCGGCCATGACGGTGTATCTGGAGAGTGACCGCGCGGACCTGTCGGTGGGCGGCCTGCCCTGGCCAGGCAGATCTGCGCTGACCGCCCGGGCGTGGCACCGCGAGCGCAACCGGTTGAAAGTGCAATCGGCGCGGCAGGGCGGGCGACTGACACTGGACCTCAACCTGCCTGTGCAGGCGCCGGACCGGGGGGCCATTCCCCTCAACCGCGCCAGCCTGCAGCACAAGCTGGACGCCCTCCTCGCGCGCTCGGTGCCCCTCACCCTGAACACCGAGACGTACAGCGGCGACGCCGCGCTCGATCTGCACGCCCTGCGGATCTGGGGCCTGAGCACCCGCACCACCCTGGGCAACGTGCGCGCCACCCTGCCCGAGCGCCAGAGCGGTCCGCTCACGCTGGTGACCGTGAGCGGCGACGTGACCCTGCACGCCTCTCCCGCGTGGCGCGCGCCCGCCCTGCGCGTGAACACCGAGAGCGGCGACGTGACGCTGGACCTCGGCGCGGCCCGCTCGGAAGCCGTGAACATCGGCACCCGCAGCGGCGACGTGACGGGCACCCTGCCCCGCGCAGACCACGCCAGCGTGACCACCGGCTCGGGCAACCTGAGCGTCACCGTGCCCGAGGGCGCGTCCGGCACGCTGGACCTGCGTTCGGAGGGCGGCAAGGTGACGCTCAGGTTGCCCCCCGGCCTGGCGGCCCGCCTGCGCTTTACCGAGCGGACCCACCTGCGTGGTTTGCCGCGCACCGCCGTGCGTCAGGGCAACGTCGTCACGCTGAGCCGCGAGGCCGGCGAAAATCCGGACCTGGACCTCTTTCTCGACGCCGACAGCGTGGCCCTGGCGGCGTCCACCTCCTCCGAAACACCCTCCCCCGAAGGAGCCTCCTATGACTGACCCCTCTGTTTCCTTGCCCTTTGCTCCGGTGCGCGTGCTGCTCGTTGACGATCACGCCGTCGTCCGTCAGGGCCTCAAACTCTTTCTGGGCCTGGACCCCGACATCGAGGTGGTGGGCGAGGCCGCCAACGGCGAGGAAGCCCTGACCGAGGCCGTCCGCCTGGGCCCGGACGTGGTGATCATGGACCTGATGATGCCCGTGATGGACGGCATCCAGGCCACCCGTCAGCTGCGCCGCACCCTCCCCGACACCGAGGTGATCGCGCTGACAAGCACGCTGGAGGAGCACAAGGTCAACGGGGCCATTGAGGCCGGGGCCATCTCCTACATGCTCAAGGACGCGTCCTCGGACAGCCTGGCCGACGCCATCCACGCCGCCGCGCGTGGCGAGGTGCGGCTGCACCCGGAAGCCGCCCGCCGCCTGGTGCGCGACTTCCGCTCTGTGGATATGCGCGAGAGCCTGACGCCCAAGGAGGTGATCGTGCTGCAACTGATTGCCCGGGGCTGCTCGAACCGCGATATCGCTCGGGACCAACAGGTCAGCGAGGCGACGGTGAAAACGCACGTCAGCCGCCTGCTGGGTAAGCTGGGGCTGGAAAGCCGCACCCAGGCAGCGCTCTACGCGCTGCGGCACGGGCTGGCGAGCCTGGAAGAGCCCGTATAGGCCACCCGGCAGACGCCCCTGCCCTCCGCTGGGCCCTACCCTCGGGGCAGTGATCCCCCATGCGAACCGAATACCCCTCCACCCCCCACCTGCCCTGGTCCCCGGGTCTGCAAAAGGATGACCGCCAAATCGCCTCCCTGCACGACCTGGTGGGCCGTGAGATCGTCGTCACCGAGAAGCTGGACGGTGAGAACACCACCCTCTACCGGGGCGACCTGCACGCCCGCAGCCCCGATACCCGGCCCCACCCCTCGCGCACCTGGGTCAAGGCCCTGCGCGGGCGGCTCAGGCGCGAACTCCCCGAAGGCTGGCGGCTATGCGGTGAGAACGTGTACGCCGAGCACAGCCTGCATTACGACGATCTCGAAGGCCACTTCGAGCTCTTCAGCGTTTGGAACGAGCGCAACGTGGGCCTGAGTTGGGACGAGGTGCGGACCTGGGCCGAGTATCTGGGATGGCCCACGCCTTATGAACTGTACTGGGGCTCCTGGAACGAGGCGGTCCTGCGCGCCATTCGCGTGGACACCGGCCGGATGGAAGGTTACGTGGTCCGCGGCGCGGGTGAGGTTCCATACGCCGACTTTTCTACCCGCGTCGCCAAGTGGGTGCGCCCGGACCACGTGCAGACGGAGCGGCGCTGGCTGACGCGCCCGGTGGTGCCCCATGGCCTGAAAGGAGAGGAGAGAAGGTGACAGGTTTCGGCACCTTCAGCCCCTCGGGCATGACGGGGCGGACGCTGGCCCTCGTGCGGGCCCTGGAAGCCGGAAGCCGCGTCTCCTTCACCGAGATCCGGGACGTGCTGGCCCCGGCCGTGCATCTGCTCGACCGCCTGGAGGCCACGCCCCAGGACGCCGAGTGGCACGCCGAGGGGAACGTGGCCGTTCACTCCGCCCTCGTGGTGGAGCGGGCGCATGAGCTGGCCGACGAGGCCGGACTGACCGGCGAAACCCGCGCCGCCCTGATCCTCGCCGCCGCCCTGCACGACGTGGGCAAGGCCGTGACCACGCGTAGGGAGGTGGACGAGACGGGCCGGGTGCGCCTGCGTTCGCCCCGGCACGCACGTCGGGGCCGGGACCGGCTGGCCCTGACCCTGCCGGACGCGGGGCTGCCCACCCGCCTTACGCTGGTGGTGCTGGCCCTCGTCGCCACCCATCACCGGCTGGGCCGTACGGTGGACGATCCTTCCGGACGGGCCGTGTGGGGACTGGCGCGGACCGCACCGCTGCCGCTGCTCGTGCTCCTCGCGCGGGCGGACGCACGGGGGCGTGTGGTGGCGGGTGGGGAGGCTGGAGATAGGGAAGAGGCCGCCACCCTTTTGCAGGTGCTGGCCGAGGAACAGGGCCTGTGGTTTACCGCCGGCGCCGCGCTGGTGTTTCCCGATCCCTACGCGGCCTGGGCAGACGAAGTGCCCAGGCTGCTGCCCAGCGCGCCCCCCGAACTGCTGCACTTTGCCCTCGTGGCGGGAAAGCGGGACTTTGAGGCTGGCCTGATCCACACCCCGCACGAGGCCGCCGCGCGGGCCTACCGCGCCGCCTCCGGTTTTCCGCAGTTCACGGTGATGTGCGGTCCGGGTGCCAGCGGCAAGAGCACCTCCGCCACCGACTTCGGGGATGTGGTGGTGTCGCTGGACGCTCTGCGTGCCCAGATTGGCAAGGGTGTCTCGGACCAGAGCGTGAACGGGCAGGTGCTTCAGGCCGCCCGCGAGGAAGCGCGCGTGGGCCTGCGCGCGGGGCGGCGCGTGGTGTGGGACGCCACCAACCTGCGCGTCAGTGGCCGGGCGGGGGTGCTGGGCCTGGGCTTCGACTATGGGGCCCTCACCCGCGTCGTAACCGGCTGGACCCCCTCGGGCGAGTTGCCGGGGCGCAACGCCGCCCGGCTGGATCCGGTGCCGCCCGGCGTGCTCGGCACCCAGCTGGAAACGCTGGAATGGCCGGAGGTGGGGGAGGCCCACGAGCTGCTGTTCATCACGCCGGACGGCGCCCTGCATCCGCCCCTGGAGTTCTGCCCGTGACCTTTCCGGCGCAACTCCCTGAGGCCGCGTCCGCACACCCCTTCCCCCTCGTCTTCGCCACCGTGAGCGGCGCGCACCTGTACGGCTTTCCCAGCCCGGACAGCGACTGGGACCTGCGGGGCGTCCACGTGCTGCCGCTCGCGCGGGTTCTCGGCTTGGACGCGGGCGAGGAGACGCACAGCCTGACGCGCGACGACGGGCAGGTAGAGCTGGACCTCGTGACGCACGACGTGCGCAAGTTCACCGCCCTCCTCCTGAAACGCAACGGCTACGTGCTGGAGCAGCTCCTCTCGCCCCTCGTCGTCCAGACCACGCCCGCCCACGCCGAACTCGTGACCCTCGTGCCCGGCACCCTGACCCGGCACCACGCCCACCATTACCTCGGCTTTACCCGCAACCAGTGGGCCCTGCTGGAAAAGGAGGACAAGCCCAGGGTCAAGCCGTTGCTCTACGCCTTCCGCACCGTTCTCACTGGCCTGCACCTACTGCGGACGGGCGAGGTGGAGCCCAACCTGGAGGTGCTGAACGCGGAAGCCCGCCTGCCCTTCCTGACCGATTTGATCGCCCTCAAGCGGGAGGGCCGCGAGGGCGAGCCGCTGCCCGAGTCGCCCGCCGTCTACCGCGCCGAACACCTGCGGCTGGTGCGCGAGTTGGAGGAAGCGCGCGAAGCCAGCCACCTCCCGAACGCTGTGCCGGAGGGCGTGAGCCGGGTGGTGAGCGACTGGGTGGTGCGGGTTCGGGTCGCAGGCGGCGGAACGGAGAGATGAGGCCCGGGAACCTTTCTGAACTGAACCGCGTACCTGGCTTTCCCCATCCCCCCACCCCGCCTAAAAAGTGACGCGGTGCGAGACACGGGAAGGCGGTTTGCTAGACTGACGCGTTACGGCCCCGGCCTCCCGCCGCTTCCGATCCGTTTTCGATTGTTTTCCCGCTCCAGGAGGACGCATGGCAGAACCCACCCGAGCACGCGCCCGCAGCAAGGTGCCTGCGACGCCCCAGCAGGCTCCCACCGACGCCCCCGAGCTGGGCGGCATCAAAACCCCCGCTCAGCCGCGCACCCGTGCTGCCGCCCGCCCGCCCAAGCCCCTCGCGGCCACTGGGGCAGACGCCGGGGTGACCACGCCCGAAGTGCCCGTCGCGCCCGCCACCGAGGACGCGGCCAAAGTCCCCAAGAGTCCGGCCAGGGCGGCCAAAGCCCCCGCCGCGGACGGTGAGCCGGCGCCCAAGAAGGCCGCGCCCAAGAAGGCGAAGGCTGCGCCCGACGACGGGGACGGGGCCGCCCCCAAAACCGCGCCCAAGAAGGCGGCAGGCAAGGCGGCGGTTCCAGCCAAGGGCCCGGCCAAGGCCACGGGCCCCGCGCCCACCGACAAGCCCTACTACGCGCACCCCAGCATTCAGGAAATGCTGAAGGCGGGGCGCGCGGCGGGGGTGGTCTCCAGCGAGGAGATCGCGGCGGCCCTGTCGGTGGCGCTGGAATCTGCAGGCCTCGACCCCGAGAGCGCTGAGGCGTTCGAGGACATGCAGCTGTACCTCGCCGGGCAGAACATCGAGGTGCAGGACGAGGGCGAGGACGAGGACGACGCGGACCTCGACGAGGAGACCGAGGGCGCGGCCCCCGGCGCAGCGGCGAATGACGACGAGGAGGAGAAGTACTTCGACGACATGCCGCGCGCCGTGTCCAACGATCCCGTGCGCCAATACCTGCACGAGATTGGCCGCGTCCCCCTGCTGACGCTCGAGGAAGAGATCGCGCTCGCCCGGCGCATTGAGGAGGGCGAGGAAGCACGGAAGAACCTCGAAGAAACGTCCGACGACCTCGAAGACCGCGCCCGCCGCCGGCTGATGCGCCAGACCGAAGACGGCGCGGCGGCCCGCCAGGGACTTATCGAGGCCAACTTGCGCCTCGTGGTTTCCATCGCCAAGAAGTACACCGGACGTGGCCTGGGCTTCCTCGACCTGATTCAGGAAGGCAACCAGGGCCTGATCCGCGCGGTGGAGAAGTTCGAGTACCGCCGCCGCTACAAGTTCTCCACGTACGCCACCTGGTGGATTCGTCAGGCGATCAACCGCGCCATCGCGGACCAGGCCCGCACCATCCGCATCCCGGTGCACATGGTGGAAACCATCAACAAGCTGACGCGCACCGCCCGCCAGCTGCAGCAGGAGCTGAGCCGCGAACCCACTTATGAGGAAATCGCGGAAGCGATGGGGCCGGGTTGGGACGCCGCCAAGGTGGAGGAGGTGCAGAAGGTCTCCCAGGAGCCCGTCTCGCTCGAGACGCCCATCGGCGACGAGAAGGACTCGTTCTACGGCGACTTCATCCCCGACGAGAACCTCGACTCGCCTGTGGACAACGCTGCCAAGACGCTGCTCAGCGAGGAGCTGGAAAAGGCGCTCAGCAAGCTCACCGAGCGTGAGGCCCTGGTCCTGAAATTCCGCAAGGGCCTGGTGGATGGGCGCGAGCACACGCTGGAGGAAGTCGGTCAACGCTTCAACGTGACCCGCGAGCGTATTCGCCAGATCGAGAACAAGGCGCTGCGCAAGCTCAAGTACCACGAGAGTCGGACGCGCAAGCTGCGAGACTTTCTGGATTGAGGAGGTTGAGGGGGCCGCTCCCTCACTCCTGGCGTCGCCAGGCCCTCTCCCCACGTGGGGAGAGGGCCTGTTTTTGACTCCTCTTTCGGTGCGGGATTCGTGGGGCTGCGGAGCTGGGCCGGTACAGCTCCGCAGGAGAGGGGGACTGGGACAGCACGAAGGGCCGGGGCAACCTTGCCTCCGCCTTCCCGCCCCCTGCGCTAGGCTGACCTGCATAGACACCGCCCCGCCCTCCCCACCCCCAGCCCGCTTCCGTGGGCTGGACCGCTCGCTGTTGGTCGCGCTCGTGCCGGTGGTGGGCGCAGCGTGGCTGCCGTGGTGGGCGGTGCTGGGCATGGTCCTGGCCCTGCTCGCCTCCCGGCAGGAAGGGGAGAACCCCCTGCTGCGCCTGCCCCTGCTGCTGCTGGGCGGGGGGCAGGGGCTCCTGGTGCAGGTGCCCAACATGAAGGGCGCGGCGGGCGCGCTGCTGTTCACCCAGTTGTTCCTGCAGGTGTTCGGGGGAGCGGTTCTCGTCGCCCTGACGACGGGCGCGCTGGAGGGGCGGAAGATGGTGTGGGGCGTGGCCGGCCTGGCGGCGGCGCTGCTCCTCGGAGTGGTGGTGACCGGCACGGCTGCCCCGTGGGGGCTGGCGCTGGGCTTCCTCGCGCTGGTGCTGACGCTGCTGGGAACGGTGGGGTGGGAGGAGCGGCCCTCCCACCGCCTGCCGGGCAGCCGCCGCGCTGTGGGGGAAGTCGCGGCTCTGGGGCTGCTTGGGGCCACGCTGCTGGGGCTGCTGGCCCTGGCGTGGCCCGCTGCGGGTGTCAAGTCCTCGCCGTCAGCAGCCGTTTCGGCCACCACAGCGGCTCCCCTACGGCCTCCCCAGGCGTCCGTTTCGCCCGTTCGCCTCCCCCGCCCGTTGGCGGAACCCAGAACGCAGGTTGCCCCCACGCCCGCCGGGCGCCCCCCCCTGCCCGGCGGTGACCTGCCACTGCTGGGCGGGCTGCTCCTGATCGCCGCGCTATGGTTCATGCTCGGGCGCGCGCGCCGGACCAAGCCCGAACAGAAGCGCAACTGGTGGGAGGTGGCTGCCCTCGCCGGCCTGCTTGTCGGCGCCCTCCTGACCGCTGCCTTTATCGGGGCCACCCCACCTTCTTCCGGGGCCTCGCTGGGGCCGGGCGGAGAAATTCAAAAGGAGCTGGGAAAGAAAAGTCGGTCGGCGGCTCCGCAGGAGCGCGCCCCCATTCCCCTCTCGCCCGCCACACAGGCGCGGCTGCTGTGGGCGATCCATCTCGCGGCCTTTCTCGTGCTGGCCGCGCTGGCAGGCGCAGTGCTGTGGCTGACCCTGCAGTCCCGCGAGAAGGTGAGAACTGGGGAAGCCACGCCTGAGGAAGCCCTGCCCTCCGGCCCCGACGCTGCCCTTCACCGCGTCCGGGTGGCCTACCGCGAGGCCCTGGCAGCTCTGGGACGGGTAGGTCTGGGCCGGGCCGAGGCCGAGACACCCGCCGAACACGCGGCGCGGGTGACCCACCTACTCCCGGCCCTCGTGGCACCGCTGGGCGTCCTCGTGACCGCCTACACTCCGGTGCGCTACGGGGGCCGCGTGACCGAGGAGGACGCCGACGCGGCCGAGGAAGCCGCCCGGCAGGTGGCCCGGGGGGCCGCCGCCGCACACACCAGACCACCGGAGGGCGATACACCATGACGAGCGAGAGACGAACGGGGCAAGAGGCGGATGTGCAGCGCTACGCTGCCCGCGTGCTGCACAACGTGGCGCGGGTTCTGGTGGGCAAGGAGCAGGTCACGCGCCTCGCGCTGGCGGGCCTGCTGGCAGGTGGACACCTGCTGCTCGAAGACGCGCCCGGAACGGGCAAGACCATGCTGGCGCGGGCGCTGGCCGCGACTCTGGGCCTGGGCTTCCGGCGGGTGCAGTTCACCCCGGATCTGCTCCCCAGCGACGTGACCGGCGTGAGCGTGTACCGCCCGGCCACCGGCGAGTTCGAGTTCGTGCCCGGCCCCATCTTTACGGGGTTGCTGCTCGCCGACGAGATCAACCGCGCCACCCCCAAAACCCAGTCCGCGCTGCTGGAGGCGATGGGCGAGGGGCAGGTTACGGAAGGCGGCGTGACCCACGTGCTGCCGCCCCCCTTCGTGGTGATCGCCACCCAGAACCCGGTGGAGCATGAGGGTACCTACCGCCTGCCTGAAGCCCAGCTCGACCGCTTTGTGCTCAAGCTCTCGGTGGGCTACCCCACGCTGGAGGAAGAGGTGCAGATGCTCGGCCGCCTCCAGGGCGTGCACCCCATCGAGACGCTGGGCACGGTGGCGACGGCGGGCGACCTGCTCGCGGCCCGGCAGGTGGTGCGCGAGGTCCGCGTTTCCGACGACTTGAGACGCTACATGGCCGCCCTCACCGCGCGGACCCGCTCGCACCCGCAGGTGGCACTTGGAGGTGGACCGCGCGCCAGCCTCGCACTCCAGGGGGTGGCGCAGGCCCTCGCCGCACTGTCAGGGCGCTCCTTCGTGATCCCCGACGATGTGAAGGCCGCCGCTCCGGGGGTGCTGGCCCATCGCCTGACCCTGCGCATCGAGGCCCGCCTTGCCGGACTGCGCCCGGAGGAAGTCGTGGCAGACGTGCTGCGGCAGGAACCGGTGCCCGCCGAGGTGTCCGGCGCCTCGCCGCTTCCCACAGGGGCCAGACCCTGAACGTCTCCGCGCTGCTGCTCGTGGTCCTCGCGCTGCTCGCGGTGGTGGGAGCGGCCTTTGCGGTGGCGCGCCGTCCTCCCCTCGTGCGCCTCACCCGCACCTTTCCGGCGCAGGGCTTCGAGGGCACGGCGGTGGCGTACACCGTCCGCATCGAGGTCGCGTCGCGCTGGCCACGCCGTGTCCTGGTGCTGGATGAGGCGCCCCGCAGCGTCGTCCCTGGCGAGCAGGTCACCGTGGGCGGCCTGACGGTGGGCCGCAGCGTGACCGAGCGGACCACCACGCTGCGCCTCAACCGCCGCGGCGAGTATGTCTGGCCGCCCGCTGGGCTGCGCTGGTCCGATCCGCTGGGACTGTTCTGGTATTCCGCGCCGCTGCCCACAGAGGACCGGATGGAGGTCTACCCCGGGACGCACGGCCTGGTGCTGCCGGACCTGCTGCGGCCCCTCCTGAGCGAGGGCACCCTCTCGCGCACGCTGGGCCTGGAAGATCCCATCAGCCTGCGCGGCGCGAGGCCCTACGTGCCGGGTGACCCTCCGGGCCGGGTCCACTGGCGGCTCTCGGCACGGACCGGAGAACTCACCGTGCGCGAACTGGAGCGTACCGCCGCGAGCAGCCTGACGGTCTACCTCGACACGAACGGCAACGACGTGTTTCTGGAAAGTGCCGTGCGCCTCGCCAGCAGCCTGATTCAGGAGGCCCTCGCGCTCGACCTTCCCGCCAGCGTTGCCACGACCTCCGGGGCCACCCCCACGGGCCGTACCCCTGAGGCCCTGCGCGCCGCCCTGCGCCGACTCGCGGGGGTGCAGTCCGACACCGCGCCGCCCCTTATCCCGCCCCCCCGTGCGGGGGGAAACCTGATCGTGCTGACCCAGCGCGCACCGGGAGCCCTGGTGCAGCAGGCCCTCCTCGCCCGCGCCACGGCCAGCCGCGTGGTGATCGTCGCCATTCCCGAGGGCTTTTACCTCGAACCTGGGGAGAAGCCCCGCCGTCAATGGGTGGGGGCTCCCGATACGGTGCGTGACCTGGAGCGCCGCGCCGGAATCCTGGCCGAGGCGGGCGTGCTGGTGTACGTGGTCCGGGGCAACCAGAGTGTGCTGCGGCTGGGGGCGTAGGAGCGCCGTCAACCGTCACCGGTCAGCGTTGAGCGTCGGCTGGACCGGAGGCAGATCCTGTGGGCATCTTTGGACGAAGCCGCTGCGCTGCTCAGGGTGGGGTGGGCATGGCGATTTTGGCGTTCAAGGCTGCTGGCGTGGCTGGCCGAGCCGAGAGGGAACGGTGCAACTGGGTGCCGGGGGCGGCAAGTACAAGGTGGAGTGCGGGCAGGAGTCGCCCTGTGGTTGCCCATAACCCGGGAGGACAAGGCCCGGCAGCTGGAAAAGGTTCCCCGCGCAGGCGTGGAGGTCAGCGAACTGGTGGCCGAGTATCTGCGCCACCAGGTGAACGAATAACGCCCACCCGAAGGGAGCACCCATGCTGACCTGGCCTTTGCCCGTGTTCTGCTGGCGCAGCTGCGTTCTGTGCTTGGCAACAGCATGAACGTCGCGCTGGAGCAGCTCTACACGCTGACCGGCCGTGGGAATGTGGACAGCCCGGATGCTGTCCCGGCGGCAGCTCTCGCCCTTTCCCGGCGTGATGGCGCGTACGGACGAGGGCTTCTCGCCGCCGTCCACCTGCTCAACGTCCTCACGGCCGCCACCTTTTTCCTCGTGGACCGTAAGCATCTGGCGGTGGCCTGCGCGCTCACCTCCGCCCTGGTGCGGGGAGAGGCGCTGGTACCGGCCAACGCGCCGCTGAACGTGGCGGGCCTGCGCGCTCCGGCGCTGGCGGGCATGGCCGGTCCGGGGCCGCGCTTTGGGTTGAACGCGCTGAGCTTGGCGGTGATCTCGCTCGCGGTGGCGGCCCTGCCTGTCCTGGGCGAAGCGGGCTACGGGCTGCTGTTCACAGCCCTCACGCAGGGTGGTGGGCGCATTGACCGTGCCGCGCCTGCAGCTGGAACGGTGCGCGCAAAAGCTGCTCCTCGCCTTCGGGTGGTCAGACCTGCCCCGTGGCAATGGCCCTGTGGCCCCTTTGCCCCGGTGATCCGCACTGCCCGGTTTGGGGTGATCACAGCGGCGAGCACCTTGCAGCGCCGGGGCACCTCGGGCGCGTGCTCGCCGCTGTGAACGTCTCCTCGGCGCTGCCCGTGCTGCTCGGACAGGAGGGCGTGACGGCCCTCCTGGGCCCCGGTCCCGCCGGCCTCGCGCCGGGCCTGTTCGCCTCTCTCGCTGGCCGCTCCCCTGCTCGGCGCGGGCTTCAAGTCCCGAAGGAGCCTAAAGGCAGCCTCACGCCCTTCCTGGAAAGCCCCCTTAGCGTGAGAGGCATGACGAATCCCGACGACACCCGCAATGACGTCTCCAAAACGGAAGACGAGATCAGCAATGTGGACCTGCAGTTCATGGGCCGCACCGACGAGCACCGCGACGCCGTGAAAGACGCCAAAGCCGAGGCCCGCATCGCTGACGAATTCGAGGAACGTGGCCTCGACAAGCAGGACGTGGCCTCCAACGGCAGCATGATCACGAGCGATCCGGCGAGCACCAACCCAGGGCACGAGACCTCGCTGGACACGGGCGAAGAGGCCTGAAGAGGGGCAGAGGGCCGAGTGCCTGACGCTCCCCCATCCTCTGCCCCTTCAACAAAGGGCCTCTCCGGGAGCTTCCGGGGGAGCCCTTTGCCGTCGCTGACGACCGGCTGCCCGCCGCTGGCCATTCCCTACTTCCCCACACAAAAATTTCGAAACACCGCGTCCACCACATCCTCCGACGCGTCCCGCCCAGTCAGTTCGGCCAGGGCGCGCAGGGCTTCTTCCAGCTCGTAACTGGCCAGATCATCGGGGAGGTCCCGGGCTGCCCGCACGTGGGCAAGCGCCCGCCTCGCTGCGTCGGCCTGCCGCTCGGTGGTCAGCCACGCCTCGCCCCGCGCCGCGTCGCCGACAAGGGCAGCGTGGACCGCTTCCCGCAGTTCGGGGAGGCCCTGAGCGGTCACGGCGCTCACGGGCAGGGTGGCCGGATCGTCCCAGACGGGGGAGAGGTCCGCCTTGGTCCGCACGTGGATCGCCCGCGCCCCCAGGGGCAGTTCGGCGGGCAGGGGCTCGCGGGGCAGGGTGCCGTCCTCCAGCGCAAGCACGAGATCGGCCGAGCCCGCCAGCGTGACGGCCTGCCGCACGCCCGCCGCCTCCACCTCGTCGGCCGTTTCGCGGATGCCCGCCGTGTCCACCAGCGTGACGGGTACGCCTGCCAGCGAGAGCTGCGCCTCCAGATAGTCGCGGGTGGTGCCGGGAATAGGCGTGACGATGGAGCGCTCATAGCCCAGCAGGGCATTGAGCAAACTGCTTTTGCCGGCGTTGGGCCGTCCAATCAGGGCCAGCCGCGCGCCCCGCGTCGCCACCTGTCCGGCCCGCGCGGTGTGCACCAGCGCCGAGAGTTCGGCCTCAGCGGCAGCGAGGGGCAGCGCCCGATCTTCCTCCGGCACGCCCTCCTCGGGGTAGTCCAGCATGGCCTGGAGGGCCGCCAGCGTGCGCGTCACCTGCGCCCCGATGCCCTCCACCCGCTCGCCCAGCGCCCCTGAGAGGCCCAGGGTGGCCTGCCGCCGGGCGGTGTCCGTTCCGGCGCTGACCAGTTCCAGCACGGCCTCTGCCTGCGTCAGATCGAGCCGCCCGGCCAGGTAGGCGCGCAGGGTGAATTCGCCGGGCCGGGCCAGCCGCGCGCCGAGTTCCAGCACGCGGGCCAGCACGCTGCCCAGCACGGCGGGGCTGCCGTGGGTCTGAAGCTCGGCCACGTCCTCGCCGGTGTAGCTGCGTGGTCCCCGAAAGACCAGGCAGAGTCCCTCGTCGAGCACCTCGCCGCCCTCACCGGTCAGTTGCCCGAACAGGAAGCGTCCGCCGCGCGTGGCGCTCGGCCTGCGCCTGCCCCGGAATACCCTGTCCGCCACCCACAGCGCCTCCGGCCCACTCACGCGCACGATGCCCACCCCCGCGCTGCCCGGAGCGGTGGCGATGGCGGCGATGGTGTCGGATAGGCCGGTACGTGTCACGCGGGGCAGGGTAGCAGGGGGGGAACACAGGCAATGGAAGGCGTACCCCGCCGTGCCTGGAACGCCGAACGTTGTACCGCTCCACTTTTGCAGCGCTAAGGTGACAGGTGGAGTGCCAACATCCGGCCAAACTTGTTTCCAGAGGTTGTGGATGCGTGTCGCCGCTGCGCTGTTGTCGGCAGTCTTGCCCGTTCCTGGCTGTGGCCCAGGCCCGCACCCTGGCCGGCATCAGGGCCAGCGGTGTCCCTAAGCTCGCCACCAGCGCGGACGCCGAGCCCTTCAGCTTCATGGACGCTGGGCGACCAGGGCGGCGAGGTCAATCTCAAAGCCCCTGGGTCGCCCGGCGCGTGGGCCTGAAGGTGCAGTGGGCGGTGCGGCCCTTCGGCGGGCTCTTGCGGGACCTCGGCGACCGGCCGGGAAAAATCGACCGGGTCGCCGCCTCTCACGCCATCACCGATGCTCGCAGGCAACGGGTGGACTTCTCCGCCCCCATCTACTGCACCACCAGCGTGATCCTAACGCGCACCGGAGGTCCGCTGACAAGCAAGGACCTCGCGGGCAGGAATCTGGGCACAGAGGCGGGCGGCTCCTCTTTCAATTTCCTGCGCAAGTCACCCTTTAAAAAAGCCTGCAGGTCTATCCCTCCCGGCAGGTGGCCCCATTCAGGCGGTGGCGACGGGGCAGGTGGACGCCATTGTCGCCGACCGTTTCGCAGCCCTCAGGGCGCTCAACACCAACTGGAAGGCCAGGCTGGTGCTTGGCGAGCCCCTGTGGACCGAACAGGTCGGCATGGCCTTCGCCAAGGAAGACCCCGCCCTGCACCAGGCGGGCAACGCGGCCCTCAAGCAGGTTTTGCAGGACGGCCGCTACGCCAAACTCAGCCAGCCGTATTTTGGGGTGGATGTCCGCCGTTGAGGCTGGATTTCCGCGTATTTCCGGGGCTCGACCGGGCACGACGTGGTGGGAGCGCAGACTGCGGCGAGGAGCGCTGCCCACCGCTCCTCGGCTGACTACGCCCCCTTGCGCCACTTCCCCTTGGAGCGGTTCCCCGGCTTGTTGCCCGGTATGGCCGTTCGCGCCCGGATCTGCTCGTCGTCGTAACGCAGCATCACCGCCAGGCGGGCGCGGGAGATCACGTGGTGGGGGTGCTTGGGCACGAAGGCCGTCACCACGTCTATAAAGCCGCTACGGGCGTGTTCCGCCACCACGTGCAGCGGCAAGGCCACACCGCACGACTCAAAGGTGCCGCACACCAGCCACCGGCGGTCTTCGGGGTAGACCGCCCGGACGCGCCCAGCGAGCAGCACGTGCATGATGTCGTGCTCCAGAAAGCCCTCAGCGCGGGCGTGCTGTACCGCGTGGGAGCAAATGTGGTACTTGCCGTCGTACACGGCGTCGCGGAGTCGGGCATGGGCGCGCGACAGGGAGTACTCGGTGGTGTCGATGCCTGCCAGATCCGCCTCGCGCTGCGGGGCCACGGGCTTCAGTTGCAGGTTGGCAGGCCGGGACGGAGGGGGCGTGGGCGCGCGCCGCGCTTCCTTCTCGGCACGGGCGAGCTGGGCGCGCAGCACGAGCAGGTCCGTTCCGGCCTGCGGGGCCCGGGACGGCTGCGCCTGGGCAGACTGGTGGGCACGGGGTTCACGGCGATTGGTGCTGGACGCGGCTGCTTTCGTCACGGCGGGCCTCCCATCGAAAAACCGTTCCTCCATCTGTTTTCTCTCTGAAGTGGGGGATCCGTCTTGCCCCCTTTCAAAAAGAAAAAGGCCCCTGAAACACGGCTTCGTGTTCGTGGGGGAAGGAGGCGACGTACCCTGCTTCAGGGCATGGGCGTAGTGTAGCACGTCTGCGCAGGGCGGCGGCGTGACGGGCGGGGCAGACAACGGGGCCGCGACCTTTCTACGCTGAGAGCACCAGTTTTTCCCCGCGTCCGGACGACCGCACTTCGCCCGCCTTTCTCGCTCCTGCAGGAGGTGCTCGCCATGATTCGTTCCATGCGCCAGACCGATACCCCCGATGTGCTCGCCCTCCTGACCTGGATGGACGACGCTCCCGAGCGTGAGGTGTTTGCCCCCGACGCCCGAGACGCCGACGAGCTGCACGCCGAATGCGAGGACCGCGTGTGTCTGGTGGCCGAGGGCGAGGACGGCGAGGTGCGTGCCTATTGCGGTCTGGCCCCCTTCCGTGATGGCTTGGCGCTGGAAGGGCCCCTCGGGTTGGGTGAGCTTCACGGCCTGCTGGCCCACGTTGTTAAGCGCGCCGACGGCCTGCCCATCTACGCTTTCAGTGCGCGCGACAACCTCGCTGCGCGGGAGGCGCTGGAAGCCTCGGGCTTTACGCCGATGCACACCACCGACTTCTACAGCTCGTCCCTCTCCGGCTTGGCCAGGCGCGCGCGGGTGCCCGGGGGCTACACCACCGCCGATCACCTGCGTCCCGAGGCGTACCGCGCGCTGTACCGCGCCTCTGAAGACGGCTGGGCAGGCCGCCTGGAGTGGACCGACTCCGAGATCGAGGCCCATTTCGCCCGCGAGGACGTGCGCCTCGTGGCCCTGCTGCACGGGGGCCGCCCGGTGGGCTTTGCCGAACTCGAGCTGAACGCGGAGACGGGCCGCGCGGACCTGACCTACCTCGCCGTGCATCCCGCCGAGCGCGGCCAGGGCCTGGGCCGGGTGCTGCTGGCCCTCGCTGCCGCCGAAGCCGCCGCGCACCCCGAACTGCGGCAGATGCGTACCCGCGCGCATGACCACGCCCGCGCCGCCCGTGCGCTGTACGCCCACGCGGGCCTGACCCACTGCCGCTCGGTGGTCACGTACCTGCGTGACGATACGGAGGGCGAGGCGTAGGGGAGGGGCCGCACAATCCCTGGCCCGGTCGGGCCTTAGCCTGCCTTCATGGCCAAACGTGACAGGACCGCCTCCCGCACCGCGTTCGTGACGCTCCGGGACCTGCCGGGCACGCGGTTGATGTTCTGGGTGGTGTCCGAGTGCCCCTACTGTGCGGGCCAGCACCTTCACCCTGCGGGGAATCTGCGCACCGCTGATCCCGGAGAGCGGCTGGGCGAGCAGCCCGCTCCCTGCGATCCGTCCCGCACCTACGAGCTGAGCCTCGCTCCCCGTCCCAAGAAAAAAAGTGGCAAGAATGAGCGCCGCCGCGCTCGGCGCGAAGGGAAAGTGCGGGACTGGGACGACGAGGTGTAGGGCGGCCAGCTTCCAGGCGGCAGCAAAGGGTGTGTACCCTCTTTCCTGGCCGGACGTGCAAGGCTGCGGAGCAGAGAGGGAGGGAGCCGCGGAGCAGCCTCAGTGCTGATGTTGCCCCGGCTCCGCCTCCATCCCCGGCATGTCCATCCCGTTCGTGTTTTCTCCCTGCCCCGCCTGCGGAAAGGGAAGGGGCTTCGCGCCGCGCTGGCGCAACATCTGCGTCATCAGGCGAATCTCGCCCGACTGCGTGGTGTTGATTTGCCGGGCCAGGGTCAGCACCTCGGGACGGACCTTTTCCCTCAGGATGGGCTGCACCATGCTCAGCGCACCCTGGTGGTGACGAATCATCAGCTGCAGAAAGAGGCGTTCGGCGTCCACCCCGGGCAGGGTATCCAGCCTGTTTACCTCCTGCGGCGTCGCCATGCCCATCACGCGGGCGTGCTCTGCGGTCATGCCCTGTCCACCCCACGGCAGGCCCCACAAGGTCAGCCAGCCGCGCATCTGCCCGATCTGCTCCTGCTGGGACAGCGTGATGTCCAGCGCCACCGAGCGCAGGGTGCGGTCCTTGGCGCGGTCGCGGATGCGCGTCGCCATGTCCACGGCCTGCGCGTGGTGCTGGGTCATCTCGCGCACGAAGCGGACCTCGGGGCTGTTCTCGCCGGGGCGGGGCGAGCGCAGGGTCAGCGCCAGCGCGGCGGCAATCAGCAAGACGGCAACGAGCGAGAGGGTGGCGAGCAGGGCCGGGCGGCGGGGCATGGCCGGAGTATAGGCAGCGGACCGGGGGCCGTTAGACTGGCCTCCATGGGTGGCCGCACCGACACCTCCAACCTGCTGGGCCTGGACGCCCTGCGGCGGGCACTGCACGGCACCCGCGTGGACGTGAGCCGGGTGCTGACCGAATATGGCCCCAACGCGCTGCTCGCCGCCGCGCTGGTGGTCGTGTACGCGGCGCTGTTCTGGGTGCTGTCGCGCTTCGCTCAGGCCCTGCTGAGGCGGCTGGTCCGGCGCGGTGCGCTGCGTACCGAGGCGCAGTCCACGGCCGGACAGGTGTTGCGGATCGTCCTGCGCCTGACCCTGCTGATGGTCATTCTGGTATCGGTCACGGCCCTGTTTCCGCCGGTGTCCGACTGGGGGGGGCCGGTGTTTCGGGCCTATCTGCTGCTGCTGGTGCTGTATGTGGGCTGGGGCGCGCTGGGCCACGTCTTGCAGGTGCAGGCGCGGAGCTGGAAGCTGGACGCCAGCCTGCAACTGCTGCTGGGTAACCTCACGCGCACCCTGTGGGGGCTGCTGGGCGTGTACCTCGTCTCGGCGCAGTTCGGCATCAACCTGGTGCCCATTCTGGGCGGGCTGGGCGTGGTGGGGCTGGCGGTGGGCTTCGCAGCGCAGGACATCCTCGCCAACCTGATCAGCGGGGTCACGCTGCTGCTCGACCGCCCCTTCCGCATCGGCGACTGGATCCGCACCGAGTCATACGAGGGCCAGGTCGCCAGCCTGACCCTGCGGACCACCCGCGTCCGCACCCGTGACGGCGAGTACGTCAGCATCCCCAACAAGGACGTGGCGGGGGCCGTCGTGGAAAATCTGTCGCTGGGAGGCCAGCTGCGCGTTCACGTCAACCTGTACCTGACCTACGGCGAGTCCACCGACCGGGCGCGCGAAGCGTTGCTCGGCGTCCTTCCGGCCTTTCCCGAGGTCCTGACCGATCCGGCCCCCCAGGTTCTGGTGGAGGAACTGGAAGAAAGCCGGGTGCGGTTGTTGCTGCGGTTCTGGGTGGACGCCGAGCACGTCGCGGGTTACCCGGTGTTGCGGATGAAGGTGCTGGAGGCGGGGACAGAGGCGCTGCGGGCCGCTGGCCTGCGCGTTCCCTACGCCCGGATGCAGGTGCAGCTGCGGCCCCTGCCGCCGGAAGCCCAGGGGAACGATGCGGCCGGGTAGCCGGACCTCCCGGTGGCGCGGCGCCTGGAGCGGCGCGGCCATCGGCGCGGCCCTGGGCGTCCTGGCGGCCTTTCTGGGTGAGGTGCGCGCGCCCACGCCGCTGCTGCTGTTCCTGCTGCTGGCGGGCGGGGTGGCCGGGCTGTTCCGGGTCAGCCGTCTGCTGCTGCAAATCGGCTCGGGGGTGCTGGCGCTGCTGCTGTCGCTGTGCCTGCTCACGCCCGTACTGCGCGCGCCGCTGGCCTCGCTGACCCTGTCTCAGCCGCCGGTGAAGGCGGACCTGATCGTGGTGCTTGGTGGCGGGGTGCAGTGCGGCTCGCGCGCGCTGGAATCGAGCAGTCTGGCGCGTCTGCTGGGGGGCCTTGGCCTGTGGCGCGCCGGGTATGCTCCGCGCCTCACGGTGTCTGAGCAGTCCGGACTGATCGGTCCAGCGGGCTGCGTGAAGATGAGCGCGCTGGAGCGGGCGCAGATCGCAGCGCTCTACCCTACGGGTGGCCCGGAAGTCCTTACCCTGCGCCGCGTCACCACCACCCGTGACGAGGCAGCCCGGGTGCGGGACCTGGTCCGGCACAACGGCTGGAAGCGGGTCTTGCTCGTCACGTCTCCCAGCCACTCGCGCCGGGCCGCGCGCCTGTTCGCATCTCAGGGTGTAGCTGTGGTCAGCGTGCCCACCTTCGAGACCCGCTTCGACGGGGCATTGGCATATCCGAATGACCGCCTCTTCGCCCTGCGGGTGCTGGCCTACGAGGGCCTATCACGGGTAAAGGCGGCGTTGGGCGGCACGCCGGAGCGGTAGGTGGGCAGTGGGCAGCAGGACAAGACTGGCCCACTCACCACCCGCCACAAACCCCCTCTCGCCCTTCGCCTACACTGCCCTGCGATGAGCATTCCTGAAGCAGCCATTTCGGTGATCGGTGCAGGCCTGGCGGGGTCAGAGGCCGCCCTCGCAGCGGCGCGGCTGGGCGTGCGGGTGCGCCTCTTTGAAATGCGTCCCGTTAAGATGACGCCTGCCCACCACACCGGACAATTTGCCGAACTGGTCTGCTCCACGTCCCTGGGCGGCGAGGGCGAGATGCAGAGCAAGGGCCTGTTGCAGGCCGAGTTGCGCTCGGTGGGTGGGGCCATCGTGGGAGCCGCCGACGAGAGCCGCGTTCCGGCGGGCAACGCGCTGGCGGTGGACCGCGACGAGTTCAGCGCCCGCGTCACCCAACGGGTACGCGAACACCCGCTGATCGAAGTGGTTTCCGGCGAGGTGGAGGCCATTCCGGAGGGCATCACCGTGGTCGCCACCGGCCCGCTCACCTCGGACGCGCTCGCCGCCGACCTCGCCCGCGTCACCGGCAGCGAGAGGCTCAGCTTCTATGACGCCGCCGCGCCCGTGATCGCCTTCGAGAGTATCGACCTGAACGTGGCGTGGCGCGCCGGGCGGTATGACCAGAGCGCGGATTACATCAACTGTCCCTTCTCCAAAGAGGAGTACCTGCGCTTCTTTGCCGCCCTGGAACACGCCCGCACCCACACGCCGCACGACTGGGAAAAGCTCGAATTTTTCGAGGGCTGCATGCCCATCGAGGAGATCGCCCGCCGGGGGGTGGATACGCCGCGTTTCGGCCCGATGTCGCCCAAGGGGCTGGACGATCCGCGTACCGGGCGCTGGCCCTACGCCGTCGCGCAGCTGCGCCAGGAGGACCGGGAGGGCCGGATGTGGTCCCTCGTCGGCTTCCAGACCGGGCTGAAGTGGGGCGATCAGAAGGCGGTGGTGGCCCTGATCCCCGGCCTGGAAAACGCCGAGATCGTGCGCTACGGCGTGATGCACCGCAACACCTACCTCAACGCGCCCGAGGTGTTGTCCGCCACGCTGCAACTGCGCGCCGACCCCACCAAGCTCGTCGCCGGGGTGCTGGCGGGCACTGAGGGCTACCTCGAATCGGCGGCGACGGGCTGGCTGGCGGGCACGAACGCGGCGCGGCTCGCGCTGGGCCTCGCCCCGCTGGCGCCTCCCGCTGAGTCCATGCTGGGCGGCCTGGTGCGCTACCTCGCCTCGGCCAATCCAAAGGGCTTCCAGCCCATGAACGTCAACTGGGCGCTCGTGCCCGAGTTACCCCTCCCCGAGGGCAAGCGCAAGTGGGGCAAACGCGAGAAGCGGCCCGTGATGTTCCGCCGTGGACTGAACGCCTTTATGGATTGGGCCGGAGGGGAGGCGGGGCTGAGCGTCACCCCGCCCCCGGTGCCTGAACACGAGGCCGATGAGGTTGCGGCCCTCCGCTGAGCCGTCAAGTGGTCAGCCCTCTGCCCCCCCATTCACGCGCCGCACACCTTCTGCCCTATCGTATGCCCTGTGACCAGGGGTGCGGGAGTGGGGAAGAGGGTGCTGATCTACGGTTTGGGGCGAAGTGGGCGCGGGGTGGCCCGTTTTCTGGCGCGCGAGGGTGTGCGCGCCGAGTGGCACGACGCGCGGCCGAGCGCGGAAGATACGGCGCTGATGGAGGACCTGGGCTTTGCGCGCGGTGACGCCAGGAGCGGCTATGACACTGTGGTGGCTGCCCCGGGGGTGCCCATCGATCATCCCGATCTGCGGACGCTTGGGGCAGCGGGCGCGGAGATCATCGGCGAGGTGGCGCTGGCGGCGCGGACCCGCCGGGAATTGCCCCTCGTCGGGGTGACGGGCACGGCGGGCAAGGGCGGCACCACGGTGCTGATCGCCCACCTGCTGCGGGCCTTCGCCCTGAACGCACTGGAGGGAGGCAACATTGATCCGCCCCTGCTGGACGTGGTGGACGAAGCCGAGGTGGCGGTCGTGGAGCTCTCCAGCTTTCAACTGGAGCGGGTGCCGGGGCTGCGGCTGCCCGTGGCCGTCATCACCAACCTGGGTGTGGACCATCTGGACCGCCACGGCACCGTGGAGGCGTACCACCAGGCCAAGCTGAACATCACGGCGGGGCAGGAGGCGGGGGACACGCTCGTGGTGCCCGCGGGACTGACGCCGGAAACGCGGGCCGAGGTTCGTCCTTTCGTGCCGGACCGCGTCGCCCTGGCAAACGGAACGGAGGTGCTGCCCGCGAGCGAGCTCCCCGAGGGGTTGCACCCCGCCAACGCCGCCGCCGCCGTCCTCGCCACCGAGGCGCTGCTGATCCGGATGGGCCGGGGCGTGGACGTGGGGACGCTGGCCGCGGCGCTGCGCTCGGCCCGGCCCGTCGCCGGACGGTTCGAGACGGTGGCACGGGTGGGACAGGTGCGCTTTATCGAGGACTCTATCGCCACCCGGACCCTCGCGGTGGAGGCGGCCCTCACCCGCGCCGCGCCGCCGATTGCCTGGCTGGTGGGCGGGCGCGACAAGGGAGCGGACCTCGCTCCGCTGCGCAACGCGGCGCAGGGCCGGGTCACGCGCGTGATCGCCTTCGGGGAAGACGGTGAGGCACTGGCCCGGGAACTGGGTCTGCCTTTCGAGACCGCCACCGGCGAGGACGGAGACGCCGTGATGCTCGCGGCAGCGCAGGCCGGACTGGCAGCGCTGGACGGACCCGGCGGCGTGGGAACGGTGCTGCTGGCCCCCATCGGCACGAGCTTTGATCTGTTCCGCGACTACAAGGCGAGGGGCGAGAGCTTTGCCCGCGCCGCGCGGGCACTCGCGGCCCCGGGGACCGGGGAGGTGGGCGAATGAGCGTTCAACTCGTGCTCGCGCAGGTGATGCTGCTGACGCTGGGGTTGATCGGCGTGGCGACGGCCTCACCTGGGCACATCGTGGACCACAGCCTCAAAGGCCTGCTCGCGCTGCTCGTCACCTTTCTGGCGGCCCGGTTGCGGCCCCGCGCCTTCTTGCGAATCGCGCCTGCCTACTGGATCCTTACCCTGCTGCTGCTGCTGCTGACCCTGTTTGTCGGTCACGGCACGGTTACAAGTCCGGGCACCAAGCGGTGGCTGGGCTCAGGCCCCTTCCAGTTTCAGCCGTCCGAGTTGGCCAAACTCGGGCTGGTGCTGATGCTGGCCTCGTTCTTCTCACGCCGGGGGGTGCAGAACAAGCTCATCAGCGCCACCGGCATGATCCTCGCCACGACGGTGCTCGTGCTGTTCGAGCCGGACCTGGGGACCACCGTGCTGACCTTCGGCCTGGGCATCATCCTGATGTACGCCGCCGGGGTGCGTATCGCCAACATCACTGGCTTTCTGCTGGGGCTGGTGCTGGTCGCCATTCCCTTCGTCGACAATTATCTCAAGAAGCACACTTACATCTCCGAACGCATCTTCGGGCACCAGAACCGCGACAGCACCCTGGAAGTCGGCCTGGACCAGATCGGCATGGCGCACCGCGACCTGAAGTTCGGCGGCTGGTGGGGGATGGGCCCCGACGGCCCACGCTGGAACTACTTCGCCGCCCACACCGACATGGTGGTGGCGTCGGTGGGCTATTCCACGGGGCTGCTGGGCGTGGCGATGCTGCTGTTCGCCTACTGGCTGATCGTTTCCACGGCCCTGCAGGTCTCGCAGTACGCCACCCGGGTGCGGCCCATGACGCCCGAAATTCACGGCGCGACCATCCTGGCGACGGGCGCGATGTTCATGGTGGTGGGGCAGGCCTTCGTGAACCTCGCGGTGGCGGCGGGCATCTTCCCGGTCACGGGTGTGCCGCTGCCGCTCGTCAGCTACGGCTTTTCCTCCATGCTCACCATGAGCCTCGCCTTGGGCGTTATCCACAGCGCCATGCGCGAGGTGCGCCGCCACCTGCCTGCCGCCCACCAGACCTCCGATCTGGTGCCTCTGCCCGCCGACTAGAGCCGGCAGGGCAGGAGAGGGGGGCGGCTGACCCGCGGGTCAGCCGCCCCCCTTCTGTTCGGTTGCCAGCCCCCGCACCAGCGCCTCCAGGCCCCGCTCGAAGCCGCCCCGGGGTCCACTCAGGCCGAACTGCCCGCTACGCTCCAGCAGGGCGAAGCCGTGAAGGTAGGCCCAGAAGGCAACGGCCGCCGCCGTGTCGTCGGGATGGCCGGTAACCGCGCCGACGAGGTGCAGCACGTGGTTCCACAAGGCTTTACCTGCGCCGGGCCCGGCGACGGCGGGAGGCCGGTGGGCGAGGAGCAGGCCGTACAGGTGGGGCTGCGCGCGGGCGTAGTTCAGGTAGGCGTGCCCCGCCGCCAGAACGGCTTCCCCGGGGAAGAGTCCCTCGGCCGCCGCCGCCATTTCCCGGTGCAGGGCCAGGACTGCCCCGTCCTCCAGGGCCAGCAGCAGCGCTGCGCGGTCCGGATAGTGCCGGTACAGGCTGCTGGCCCGCACCCCCAGGGCCTCCGCCAGGGCCCGCATACTCAGCCCTTCCTCGCCACCCCCACGCAGCAGACGCTCGGCGGCCTGGAGGATCGCTTCCGGACTCAGCTTGGAAGGATAGACCATGCCTAACACTGTACGTCTTGACGCGGACAAGACCAAGGCCTACAGTGTTCGCAACGAAGACGAATGGTGTTCGTCTTGGAGGAGGATTTCCTATGCGTCTTACCCGGCACGGCTCCCATCTCGTCCAGCTGACCCATCTCGGCCTGATCAATGCTTACCTGGTCTCTGAGGCGAACGGCCTGACGCTCATCGACACCGGGATGCCCGGCGGTGGCCCAGCCCTCCTTGGGGCGGCCCGGACGCTGGGGCAGTCCATTCGCCGGATCGTGCTCACCCACGCGCATGGGGACCATATCGGTGGACTTGACGCGCTGCACGCGGCGCTGCCGGAGGTGCCCGTCTTCATCTCCCCGCGCGACGCCCGCCTGTTGCGCGGCGACCACACGCTGGACCCCGGCGAGCCGCAGACGCCCCTACGCGGTGATCTGCGCCAGAGTGCGGTCCCCGTCATCCCCCTCGCAGACGGTGAACAGATCGGCAGCCTGCGTGCCGTTGCCACCCCGGGCCACACCCCAGGTCACCTCGCCTTTCTGGATACGCGGGACGGCACCCTGATCGCGGGCGACGCTTTTCAGACAGTAATGGGCACAGCCGTCAGCAGCGAGCGGCGCTGGACCTTTCCCTTTCCCGCCCTGGCCACCTGGCACGCGCCCACGGCGCTGGCGAGTGCCCGCCGTCTGAGTGATCTGCGCCCCACCCGCCTCGCGGCGGGACACGGCCGGGTCACCGAGGCTCCGGTGGAGGCCATGCTCCGCGCGGTGGAGCGGGCCGAGCGCCGGAGTGCTGCCGCCGCTCAGCCCCGTGCCGGATAGAGCCAGCGCCGCAGCAGGCGTGAGAGCAGCGGCAGCACCGGCCAGTTCAGGAAAAGGGTGGCGGGGATGGTGGTGCTCAGGATGGCGAGCCACCACGGCCAGCCCTTCGTGAAGGGCGCAAACAGCAGGTTGAAGATCAGGATCAGCGGATAGACGCCCACCACGCCCACCACCACGTTCTTCCACAGCGGCGGGGCCACCGAGCGGGTGGGACGGTCAAACCACGCCTCCAGTCCCTCCGATTCGCGGTAATCCACCTCGGCAGCCGTGAACTCGGGCAGCTGCTGGAGCGCTGCTGCGTACTCGGGCGACACCCGCCAGGCGGCGAGCGCTGCGCGGGAGGCGAAGCGCACCAGCGTCACGTATTCCGTTACGTTGCCGCTCTGCCCACGCAGCACGTGAACGCCCACAAACCCTGGGTGCCGCGCCAGCGTGCTGTGCAGCTCCCGCGCCCAGTCCTCGTACTTGGCCACCCGCGACGGGCGCACGTACTCGGTGATGACCAGCGTGACGCCGTCCCGGTGGGGCGGCGTGGCGGGACTGGGCGCGGTCTGCGGAAGGGGAGCGGCGTCGGACATGGGGAGGGCACTGTAGAGCATCTGGCGTGAAAAGACCCCCTCCTGCACGCGGAGAGGGTCTGGAAGGCGGGACGCAGCCGTTATTTGGGCTCGTTCACTATTACGATGCGGCCTTCGGGCTGCGCGTCCACCGTGGGGTGGGCCTTGAAGTAGTTCACCAGAATGTCCACGTCCAGCGTCCCCGTGTCGATGCGGCGGCCCCCGGCGCTCTTGAACACATCGAAGCCGTCCCCACCTCCAGCCGTAAAGGTGTTCATGGCGACGGTGTAAGTCTTTGCGTCGTCCAGGGGCTGGCCGTCCAGGGTTACGGCGGTCACGCGGCTTCCAGCGGGCTTCGAGAGATCGAAGGTGTAGCTCACGCCCCTGGAGACGTGCAGGAACTGTCCCTTGCTCTCGCTCCAGGTGGCAACGCCGTGTTCCAGCGCCCGCTTGATCTCGGCCCCCGTCAGGTCCAGTACCGTCAGGGTGTTGCCGAAGGGCTGTACGGTGATGGCTTCCTCGAAGGTGATCGGCCCCGCGTCGATGGAGGAGCGTACGCCGCCGCCGTTCACAAAGGCGATGGTCGCCCCGGCGCTGCGGGCCGATTCCAGCGCCGCGTCGGCGAGCACGTTCGCCATGGCGCTCTCGCGCTTGCGCACGATCTCGCGGCTGCCGTTCAGGCCAGCGGTGGTGTTGCCGATCACCTGGGCGCGCAGGTTGGCGATCGGCACGCTCAGCGTCTCGATCATGCGCTTGGCGGTGGGGTCCTCGGGCAGGTCCGCCGACACCGGAATGGGGTTACCCTCATAGCTCTCGACGGCCCCCGCGTCGTTGAACTTGACCTGAATGCGCCCCAGTACCTTGCCCCATTCCCACGCGGCCACCAGCAGGCTGCGGTTGCCGTCCGGGTTCTGGACGACCGTGGGGTAGGGCCCCTCGCTGGGCGGAAAGTCCTTGTTGTCGAAGGCCCCCAGCAGGGTGTGTGAGTGGCCCCCCACGATCACGTCGATGCCGGGCACCGTCTTGGCGACCTCCTGCTCCAGCGTATAGCCCAGGTGCGACAGCAGGATGATCTTGTCGATGCCCTGCTCCTGCAGCGCCTTCACGCTGTTGTTGAGGCTCTGCATCAGTTCCAGCATCTTGACCTTGTCGCCGGGGCTGCTGATCAGCGGCAGGTCCGGCGTCACCGCGCCCACCAGCCCCACCTTCTGTCCGCCCACGTTTAGCACCGCGTAGGGTTTGATCAGGTCCCGCAACAGCGGCTCCTGGGTGAGGTCGAGGTTGGCGGCCAGCAGCGGAAACTGCGCCTTTTGGGCGAAGCGGGCCAGGGCCTCGGGACCATTGTCGAACTCGTGGTTGCCCACGGCCATCGCCTGGTAGCCCTGGTAGTTCATAAACAGCACGTCGGCCAGGCCCTGATAGACGTTGTAGAACAGCGTGCCCTGAAAGGTGTCACCGCCCGAGAGCACCAGCGGGTTGGTGTCCTGCGCCGTGTACTTGCGCACCAGCGCCGTCTGCCGGGCGTAGCCTCCGTAGGTGCCCTGCCCCACCTTCACCGGATCGAGGTGCCCGTGCAGGTCATCGGTGTGCAAGATGGTCACGGTAAGCGGAGCCGCGCCCGCAGCCGAGCCGAGCAGGGCCGCCGAGAGAAGCCAGAATTTAATCATGCCCCGAGTATAAAAGACGCGGCTGGGCGTAGAGGGCAAAAGCCTCCACGGACTCTGCGTCCTCCGCTCTTTGCTCACATGTTGTGCAGCACGTTCATGATGTCGCCGTCTTTCATGACGTACTCCTTGCCCTCGGTGCGCACCCAGCCCTTGGCCTTGGCTCCGGCCCAGCCGCCCGCCTCCACCATCTTGTCCCACTCGATCACCTCGGCGCGGATAAAGCCGCGTTCCAGGTCCGAGTGGATTTCCCCGGCGGCCTCGGGGGCCTTCTCGCCGCGGCGAATGGTCCAGGCGCGCACTTCCTTCTCGCCCGAGGTGATGAAGGTGATCAGTCCCAGCGTCTCGTAGCCCACCTTCACGAGCTGGTCCAGGCCGCTTTCGGCCACCCCCAGGTCTGCCAGGAATTCGCGCGCCTCGTCCTCGGGCATCTCGGCGAGTTCGCCCTCGATCTGGGCGCTGATCTTGACCACCTGCGCGCCCTCGGCCGCCGCGTACTCGCGCACCCGGGTCACGTACCCGTTGTCTTCCTGCAGGTCCCCCTCGCCCACATTTGCCACGTAGATCACGGGCTTGGTGGTAATCAGGCCGAACTCCTTGGGAATGGGCGCGTCGTAGCTTCCGGCGCGGGCAGGCTTGCCCTCACCCAGCACGGCCAGAATCTGTTCCGCGAGCGCGGCCTGCTCCTTGGCGTCCTTGTCGTTGCCCTTGGCCTTTTTCTGGAGGTTGGCAAGCCGCTTTTCGAGGCCCGAGAGATCCGCGAGAATCAGCTCGGTGTTGATCGTCTCGATGTCGTCGAGGGGGTCCACCCGGCCCGCGACGTGGATCACGTTGCCGTCCTCAAAGCATCGGACCACGTGGGCGATGGCGTCCACCTCACGGATGTTCGCCAGAAACTGGTTGCCCAGGCCCTCGCCCTGGCTGGCCCCCTTGACCAGCCCGGCGATGTCCACGAATTCCACGAAGGTGGGGATGATGGGCGGCACGCGCTCGCCCTTGGTAAAGACCTTGCTCAGGGCGGATAAGCGCTCGTCGGGCACGGTCACGCGGCCCACGTTGGGCTCGATGGTGGCGAAGGGGTAGTTGGCGGCGAGCGCCCCGGCGCGGGTGATGGCGTTGAACAGCGTGCTTTTTCCGACGTTGGGCAGGCCCACGATGCCGATAGAAAGTCCCATGGTGTATTTCTCCTTTACTCCCGCACGCCGCACTTCAAAGGGGCGGCAGGCAACCCCGCCAGTTTACAGGTTGACTGCGAAGGGGCGCCCCGGCCCGTTTCGTTCCACGTTCGCCCGGGCGGATCAAGTGGTGTTCACCCACGCGGTAGAGGCGCAGCCTCTACCGACAACGGGGAACGTGATTGGGACTGACCTCGGCGCCAACCGCAATTTCCCCATCACCTCAGCGGGGGAGTTTGGAGAGGCTGCCCCAGCACTTGAAGAAGGCTGAGCGCAAGAAGCGGCGGGGCAATCGCCGTCACCGGGAACTGAAGCGGCAAGTTGCCGCTGAACATCGCCGGGTGGCGAACCGGAGGTGAGACGTTCACCACACTCGGCAATAGGAGCCCGGTTCATGCGACGAGGCGTTGGCCGGGTACCTGATCGAGTCGACGTTGCGCCTTGAAGGGGTGGTGGCGGCGCGGCGTGAACTCCTCGCGGCCGAGCTCGCCCGGCTGCCCAACTGAAGGCCTGGAGGCGCGGCGCGCCGTATCCTCATTTCCCGCTCGATGTCCGCCGCTGGTTCCAGAACGTCCGGTCGGCGATGCCTTCTTCCGGGCCAGGCGGCTCCCGGTTCCTGCGGGGCCCACTTCAGGAGCTGGGTGAAGCACAGCTTTCCGGGTCGGTGGCAGAGCGCTGGCGGCTTCCGCAGAATGTTGAGAACTCCGGTTCACCCGTTCAAAAGCCTCTGGTCTACCCGGGGGCGTAGGCAAAAACGGTGACGGAGAGGAGGTAGGCGTACCTTTGCGATGTGGACTTGCCAAGCAGGGCAGCAGAGGGGCCGTACCGGATGATCCGGAATTTTCATGCGCAGCGAACTTGTGCTGGTTGCCCGCGCCCAATCCCTCGCCCTGCGGCAAGAGGGGCAGGACCTGTTGAGCTTGTTCGTCCGAACCGGCGGCCTGCGGCTCTGCTGCCGCAGGCGCCCAATGTGGGCGTGACCGTGGCCCAGCGACGCCGCCCGCACCTCGCTGCAGCGGGTCGACGCGCCGATGTACGTGCAGAAGCGGGAGCTGCGGAGAACCCGGCCGAGCTGGGCCGGTTCGGCGTGGGGGACGCAGGAAAACGCCCCCTCGTCGCAGGGGGCCTCTGGCCGTCGCTTCCGCACCCCGGCACCCAGCAGGTCCGCTTCAGCGTGAGCTGAGTGTAATTGTCCCGTTGTCGGCTGCGCGTCAAGGATGTAAGGAAGGTAAAGGCACGTCGTCCCCGGGGGCGTCTGTGGTGAGAAGTCCAGATCCGGATGACCGGGACGTGTGGCCCGTTTGGGGAAAGAGCCCCGCGCCTTCCGGAGCGGTGGAGCTGCACGGCCCCGTCCGCCCCGAATCGCTGACGGGCACGCGATTCGGGACGGACCCACTGGCGAGAAATCCAGCTTCACCGGGCAGCTCGGCGCGGTAAACAAAACCCTCGGGCCGGAGAAACGCGCCGTGATGGCCCGGGTGCTTGGCCGCCACGAGGTTGCGCCGAAGTTCAGCTGGGTCCCGCGCTTCCTGGCTGTACAGCTCCGGCATCGCGAACACGCCCTCCACCCGCGCCCGCAACGGGAGGAAGGGGCGGCGCTGGGGCCTGCCACCAGGTCCAGGGCCACAAAGGCTTCGTGGGGCAGGGCGTAGCGCGTAGGGTGTACAGCGAGCCACTCGCCCACCAGCCGCTCGCCAGAACGCAGCACGTCCAGAACGCACGCCGCATGGTGCCGGGCCCACAAGCGCGCGCCGAACGCGGGCCCGAAAGCCCTGGCGCACCTGCGGCGCGCGTTCTCCGTCCAGCCGGGCCACGGCGACGTTCGTGCCGGCCAGCTTTTCCTGAATCCACACCCGGCCGGCTGTTCCCGGCAGGTACGGGGTGCGCCCGTAGGTTTTCCTGCGCATGGGCCGCGAGGTGTCCACGCTGGCCCCAATCGGGCGGGCATTCCGCGGCGGCCCGGCGAGGCGGCGTAGGCCAGATGCGTGCTGGAACGCGGCGAACGCTGAGAGAGGCTCGGGAGCATGGACCTCACCTGCTTTACCCTCACAGGCCAGCCGTGCCCCTGTGGGCAGGTGATACCCACGAGATCCACGTCACCACCCCGCCCATGACCTGTCTGCGCGTGCTGGGGTCCCTTGAGGCGGCGCTGGAAGGAACCCGGGGAACGCGGCTTTTCCACCACGCGCATCAAGACCGGGGCCGCGCCGTGGAATGCGGGCGTGCTCCGCTCCGGTGAGGACGCTGCCCAGGAGCCGCCGGGCCGCCTCTTCGAGCACCACCCCCGCGTGACGCCAGAGGGGGACCTCACGGCGCTGCAAGCCCTGTGCCGTGGCAATCCTTTCGGGCGGCGGGAGGACGGGGCGCAGGAGTGGTCCGTCACTCTGCGGGCAGGTGGCGTGGGACGCGAGACCGCCGAGGCGGGGGCGGCGCCTGACCCGGGCGGTCTGGCCGCGCCTCGCCAGTATCCTCGAATACTGCGTCTGCGGTGACCGCCGCGAGCTTGACGCCGGCTGGGAGGAAACGTGAGCGTCTGGCCTGCGCCCGAGGTCTGGCCCTGCTGGGTTGGCTGCGCCGGGCCCGCGCGTGTTCGGCGCGCCCCTGATGCTGCGCGGCAGTGTGGTGACCCGGACGCTGTGCCGGGAGTTGGGTGGGGAGGGACGGAGCGCAGCCGATGTGGACGACCTCGTGCCTGGAGCCTTCCCTGCGGTGCAGGCCGCCTCGCCTCGGGGTGGCCACGCAGCCCGACGCCGAGACCGAACTTACCCTGCTGGGCACCGAGGTGATCTGGGCCGGGGGGCCCTTTCCCGGGCTGCGCGTCGCCTCTCAGGGCGGGCTGAGGGAGGGGAAGAGGCGCGGTTTCAGGTGGACCTCGCCTACGGGGATCCGCTGGCGCAGCCGGCCATAGGGCTGGACGTACCCGGCGCCGGCCCCGTGCTCGCTTGCCCGCCCGAGACGTTGTGGGCCTGGAAGCTGCACGGCCTGACCGGGTTTGGGCCGGGGTGCTGGCGGGCAACCTGTATGACCTCGCGCTGCTGGATAGGCTGGCCTCCGACGAGGCCGCGTTGCCGCTGGCGGTGGCCCTGACCTTTGCCAGCCGGAGCGCCTCCCCGTCCGCGTTTGACGACTTCCGCACCCGTGAGCGCTGGAGCCTGGCGCCTTCCAGCGCCCGCAAGCGGCGAACATTCGGGCGGCGTTACGGGGTAGAGGTCAATTTCGCGATGGTGCGCAGAAACCGTGCGGGCGCGGGTAGACCATGTTCTGCAGCCGCGCCCGTCACCCCCAGCCCTCACCGCTGACCCTGAGCGTGGGTGTGCTTGCCCGGCTGGGCAGGTCCTGCCCTCACACCCCCAGTTGTGCGTACACCTCGTCCGGCACGGTGGGCAGACACTCCAGGCCGGGGCGTGCGAAGAAGTAGCCCTGCATGTGGGTCACGCCCAGCGTCAGCAGGCAGCGGGCCTCCTCGGCGGTCTCCACGCCCTCGGCCACCACGAGCAGGCCCACCCGCTGTGCGAACAGCGCGAGGTGCCGGATCAGCTCCTCACGCCAGAGGTCCGTGTGGACGCCGCGCACAAGCTTCATGTCCACCTTCACCACGTCCGGGCGCAGGGCGAGCAGCAGTCCGGCGGTGGCGTGCCCGGCCCCGTAGTCGTCGAGGGCGGTCTGGAAGCCGGAGCGGCGGTACGTCTCGATGATCCGCTGCACGTGCGCCTCGTCGGTCACGTGCTCATGCTCGGTGACTTCGAACAGCAGGCGGCTCGGGGGAAAGTCCACCTCCTGGGCGGTTCGCAGCGTGGCGCGCAGGCAGGTGACGGCCTCATACACGGCATTGGGCAGGAAGTTGATGGACAGCAGGGCGTCCCCGGTGAGGTGCAGCCCCAGCCGCGCCGCCGCGCGGATAGCCGTTACCCGGCACAGCTGATCGAAGTGGTAATGGCCTCCTTCCCCAATCTGGCCAAACACCCACCCGGCGCCCTGGCCCTGCGCGCCCCGCACCAGCGCCTCATAGGCGAAGATCTCGCGCGTCCTCACGTTGACAAGAGGCTGAAAGGCCATGGCGATATCGGGCAGCGGCGTGGGCGGAGCCTGACAGGCCTGGCAGGTTCCGGCGGGCGAGGACGGCATACGAAAAGGCTAGCGGGCCCCCTTTTGCCGGTTGGTGGAGTGAATCGCATATGGGAAAGCCTGGGTTCACCCTTTCTTGTCTCTATGGAGGGGCCAGTGGCGGACGCAAGCCCAACGAACACTGAAGGGTTTCGTGCGTTCTGCGTCCACCATTCCCTTTAACGTTGAAAGGCCTGCCCGACAAGGCGTGACTTCCAGGAGGTTTCCCATGAGTGAAGACCGTTCCGCCCCCGTTCCTGCGCCCACTGCCCTCAGCCGCCGCGACAGCCTGCGCCTGTTGGGAAGTGCGGGACTCCTCGCTGCCGCAGCGCCGCTGGTGGGCGCGCAGAGCGCCGCTCCCGCTTCCCCCGCCGCCCCGCTGAACGGCAACGGCTTTTACCGGCAGAAGGTGGGCGACCTGAGCGCGATCATCGTGAGCGACGGCACCGCGCCGCTCGCCGCCGTGCTGCCGACCTGGGGGGCCAATCCGGACCGACAGGCCGAGTTCGCCGCCACGCTGGCCGAGTATCACGTTCCGGCCACAAACACGGTCAACCACTTCAACCCCGTGGTGATCGAGACGGGTGCCAACCGGGTCCTGATCGACACGGGGCGCGGCGGCGAGGCCGGGCAGCTGCTCGCCAACCTGCGCCGCGCCGGGATCGATCCGGCGAGCATCGACACGGTGTTTATCACCCACGCGCACGGCGACCACATCGGCGGCCTGACGACAGGCGGGCAACCGAACTTCCCGGGGGCGCGACACGTAATCGGTGGCGCCGAGTTTCAGTTCTGGACCACCCAGGCCGAGCCCAACGCTGCCGTCAAGGCCAACCTGATCGCGCTCCGGGACCGCTTTACCTTTCTCCAGCCGGGCGCAGAGATCGTGCCGGGCCTGACCGCTGTGGCCTCTCCGGGCCACACCCTGAACCACCTCAGTGTGCTGGCCCAGCGTGGAAACGAGGGGCTGATGGTGTTTGGGGACGCGGCCGGGCACTTCCTGCTGTCGTTGCGGCACCGGGGCGCGTACATCGGCTTTGATGCGGACGGTCCGCTCGCCGCCCGCACCCGCCAGCGCCTGTTTGAGCGGGTGGTCAGCGAGGGGCTGTGGGTCACGGGCTATCACTTCCCCTTCCACGCCACCGGGCATGTCCGCCGGGCCGTGGGCGGGGCCTACGAATACGAACCGGCGGTGTGGAACTGGAGCTGAAGGGCGGCCAGAGCGGGAAGAGCCAGTGGGACTTATTGCTGCCGGTCCCCCTGCGCTAGCCTGCCCCCATGACGGCTCCCATCGGCCTCCATGTGGGCGGCAGCCTGTACGAGCGCATCGGCCCGAACGCCCTGGTCGCGCTCATCACCCGCTTTTACAGGCACGTGGCGGTGCACCCGGACCTTGCGCCGATCTTCCCGGCGGACCTGACGCACACCGCCGAGAAGCAGTTCGCCTTTCTGAGTGGCTTTCTCGGAGGACCACCGCTGTACCACGAGCGCTACGGGCACCCCCGGCTGCGTGCTCGCCACCTGCCCTTTTCCATTACGCCGGCGCGGGCGCGGGCCTGGTTGGGGTGTATGGACGCTGCCCTGCGGGAGACGCCCGAGATTGCGGAGACCGAGGCGCGCGAGCTGTACGCGGCCCTCGCGCGGGTGGCCGTCCATATGGTCAATACGCCGGGTGAGGGCGCGGGCGGCGAACCGGGATTGCCCGAACAGGCCGCAGAAGAGCAAGCCTGAGGCTGTTCTTGCGTCAGGAGCGTTTCCAACGTATCTCCAGACCCGCAACTTGGACAACTCTTTACATTTGACTAGTGGGGTGCGGCGGGAGAGTGAGGCGGCTTTCCTAGACTGAAAGAATGACCCAGCCGCAACGCAGCATCGATGAACTCCGCGCCGAAGTGGACGCGATCAACCGTGACCTGCTCACCCTGCTCTCGCGGCGGGGCGAGGTGGTCGCGCAGATCGGCCGGGCCAAGAGCTTGGAGGGCCGTCCCCAGCACTACGATCCGGCCCGCGAGGAGCAGCAGTTGCGCGAGATGGAAGGCCTGAATCCCGGCCCCTTCAGTGCGGGGGCCGTCAAGGCCATCTTCAAGGAAATCTTCAAGGCCAGCCTGGACCTCGAAGAGACGAACGACAAGAAGCAGCTTCTCGTGTCTCGCAAGGTCAAGCCCGACGACACCACCCTCGACATCGATGGCGTCCGCATCGGCGCGGGCGCACCTCCCATCATTGTGGCGGGGCCCTGCTCCATCGAGTCCGAGGAGCAGATGGAAGTCACGGCCCGCTTCCTGGCCAGCAAGGGCGTCAAGATTCTGCGCGGCGGGGCGTACAAGCCCCGCACCAGCCCCTACGGCTTTCAGGGTATGGGCGTGGACGGCCTGATTATCGGGGGCCGAGCCGCGCGTGAAAACGGCATGCTGTTCGTGACCGAGGTCATGGACACGAGGGACGTGGAAGTCGTGGCCGAACATGCCGACATCCTGCAGGTGGGCGCGCGCAACATGCACAACTTCGCCCTGCTGCGTGAGGTGGGCCGCTCTCGCCGCCCGGTGCTGCTCAAGCGTGGGCTGTCCGCCACCATAGAGGAATGGCTCTACGCCGCTGAGTACATCCTGTCTGAGGGCAACCCCGAAGTCATCCTGTGCGAGCGCGGCATCCGCACCTTCGAGAAGTGGACCCGCAACACGCTCGACCTCTCCGCCGTGGCCCTCGCCAAGCAGGAGACCCACTTGCCCGTGATCGTGGACGTGACGCACGCTGCCGGACGCCGTGACCTGCTCATCCCGCTGGCCAAGGCTGCCCTCGCCGTGGGTGCAGACGGCATTCACGTCGAAGTCCACCCCAGCCCAGCCACCGCCCTGTCGGACAACGAGCAGCAGCTCGACTTCGCCGGATACGAGCGCTTTATCGGCGCGCTCGACTCGGTGCTGAAGGTGCCCGCAACGGTGTGAGCTGAGGGTTGACCTCCTCCCTTTCCTTCCCGGTTACCCGCGACTTCGCAGCGCCCCTCTCTCCTACGGAGCTCTCCGGGTTCCACCAGGGGAGGGGGTCACTTTTTTAACCCCTCGCCCACCAGGAAGGGAGCCGCCGGGTCTTCCGGCAGTCTTGCGCCCGGCAGATGGAGGGGGATGGGCCCGGCCAGCGAGCGCTCCTGCAGGGGAAAGGTGTGGACCTCCTGCACCTCGCCACGTTCCTCGCGCGTCAGGCTCAGCACATTCACGTGAAAGCTCTGCAGGGGCGGCACCAGGGGCTGCACCGCTTCCCACACTGCGTCCTCGGCCCAGGGCAGGATGCCCAGTGCGAGCGTGAGGTGGGGCAGGTAACCGTCGCCGTCGTGGGAAGCCCGGCTGGAGGGCTCCACGGTCAAGACGCGTTGGTGCAAGGCGGTCAGGGAGGCGTCAGGTTCGAACTCCAGGAAAATCATGTGGGGCAGGGCTTTCCAGCCCTTCACGCGCACGTCGAAGGCAGGCTCGCGGCGCAGCACCTCGCGGAAGGCCGCAACCAGTTCCGGCGCAGACAGCGACGTCTGAAAGGGTGCGCGCAGGTTGAGATGTGGGGCTCCGAACGCCCGCACGTTCAGCCGCTCCTGTGTACGCCGCAGCCAGCTGTCCAGGGGGGCGGGCGGCCAGGCGACCAGGCTGTACAGCGCCCCGGATGAACCCCGCGGTGGAGGAGGTGCGGCGCTCATCTCAGGGCCCGATCCGGTAGCGGCAGCTGCCCTGCCCGCACGCGATGCGCGAACTGCGGGTCACTGGCACGCCCAGCACCTGCGCGAGCATGCCCAGCTCGCTGACGCACATCTGCGGGTACTGCCGGGCCACCGTGAGGTTGGGGCAGTTGCGTTCCAAGATGGTCCAGGACCCGTCCACGTTCTCCTCGGCCACGGCGTCGAAACCTGCCGTGGTCAGCCAGACGGTCAGCCCCTGTACCCGCTCGGCGAGGGGCAGTTCGTGGGGCATCTCCTCCAGGAGACGGGCGGCGAGCTCTTCGCTGCGGGCGTCAAGCACTTTGAGCACCGCTTCCTCGCCGTACAGGGCCTGGACGTGGCGCAGCACGTCCATGCACAGCGCCGAGTAGGTCCGGGGAAACACCGCCTCGCCCCGTTCGGTAAGCAGAAACACGTGCTGCGGCCGCCCCCGGCCACCGGGCCGCTCGGTCCGCGCCTCGATCAAGCCCTGGTCTTGAAGGTCCGTCAGGTGCCGCCGCGCGCCCGGCACAGAGACGCCCAGGTGGGCCGCCAGGTCCTGCACCGTCTGCGGGCCGTGCCGCTTGAGCAGCTCCAGCAGCCGGTGTTTGGTCCGCTCGGGTGCGGGGGACGTGACCGCTGTGGCGGGCAGGGGAGAGGCGAGCGTCACCTCACACCACCGGAAGTTGTTCGGGCAGGTGGGCCATCGCCTGTACGCTGATCCGCCCGGCAAGGTTACGCGCGATCTGCCGCATGGCCTGAGCGGCAGGTGACTCGGGATGCGCCAGCACGGTGGGCAGCCCCGCGTCGGCGTCCTGCCGCACCTCCGTGTCGAGCGGAATCTCGCCCAGGTGGGGCAGGTTGCCGAGTTTGCGCGAGCCGCCCCGTCCGAAGATGTCGTAGGTCAGCCCGGTGTCGGGAGCCACGAAGTAGCTCATGTTCTCCACCACGCCCAGCACGGGCACACTGGCTTTGCGGAACATGTCGAGCGCGCGCGCCGCGTCGATCAGGGCCACGTCCTGCGGCGTGGTCACCAGCACCGCGCCCGTCACCTGCACGGTCTGCGTCAGCGACAGCTGCACGTCTCCGGTGCCCGGCGGCAGGTCCACGATCAGGTAGTCGAGTTCGCCCCACGCTGCGTCCTTCAGAAACTGCTGCACTGCCGAGTGGAGCATTGGTCCGCGCCACACCAGCGCCTGCCCGGCAGGGGAGAGGTTGGCCATACTCAGGAAGCGAAGGCCGTGCGCCTCGATGGGCTGCATCTTGCGCTCGGCGTTGGCCGTAACTTTGGCTGTCCCCTGGCCCAGCATGTGCGCCACGCTGGGGCCATACACGTCGGCGTCCATCAGGCCCACCTGCGCGCCGTCACGCGCCAAAGAGGCGGCCAGGTTCACGGCCACGCTGCTCTTGCCCACGCCGCCCTTGCCGCTGCCCACGAGGAGCACGTGCTTGACGCCCGGCAGGGCGGGCTGCGCGGCGGGACGGACCATCGCGCCGAAGGTGACGTTCACGGCCTCGATGCCGGGCACCGCCAGCACCGCCGCCCGGACATCACCCTCGATCTTGCCCTTGAGGGGACAGGCGGGCGTGGTGAGGTTGACCTTCACGTGCGCCACCCTCCCCTCGACTTCGGCGCGTTCGATCATGCCCAGGGACACCAGGTCGCGGTGCAACTCGGGGTCGTTGACAGTTTTCAGGGCTTGCATGACGGCGTCGCGCATCTCCCGCCATTAGTAGCGCGTTTCCTCAGGGGGCAGCAAGAGAGAGCGTTACAGTGAAGCGTCTGGGAAGCGGTCTAACCGGCTGAAGGTCTGACGGCGGAGGGCTGGGGCCGCGTGGGCCGCTTCTCCGCCCGCCAGTACCACGCCGCGCGCAGCACCCTGTCCAGCTCCGCGCCGCCAAAGGTTGCCTGCGCCACGCTCACGTACCCGTCGGGCCGCACCAGGTAGGCGGCGTCCTCCCGCAGTCCAGCGCGGCGGGCAGTTTCCTCGAAGGGAAAGACGTGCAGGGAGATGTCGCGGCGCAGGCACCAGCTGAGAACTTCCGGTGAGGGCGTGCCGTAGAGGTGAAGTTGCGGCCCTGGTCGCCGCAGCGCTTTGAAATTGCGGCTGCCCTGGGCGTAGGGCAGCCGCTCGCCGCCCCTGATCTTCCCGGCCTGACCCCGGCTGAGCGGGCTGTGCGGGTAACTCAGGCGAAGCTGCGAGACCATGCGGAAGGCCAGGCGGCCCAGGGTGTTCGGCCCGTCGCTGTCCTGCTTGCGCCCGCGACCCGCCCCCAACCGCCTCAGTACGGCGGGCAAAAGCCGCGTCCGCAGGCGGCGCGACAGGGGCGTGTCGGACGAGATGAGCCTGAAGGCCCGGTCTGTCGTCCGCACGAGCGACTGCGCGAAGGGGCGGCGCTCGGCCCCGTAGGTGTCCAGCAGCCCGGGGCTGGCCTGGCCCTTCAGCACGGCCGCCAGCTTCCAGCCGAGATTGTGTGCGTCGCCCAGGCCGGTGTTCATTCCCTGTCCACCCACTGGGCTGTGGACGTGGGCCGCGTCGCCCAGCAGGAAAACGCGCCCGGTTCGGAAGTGCCGCGCCACCCGGTGGCTGACCCGGTAATGCGAGAACCAGCGCACTTGACTGACCTCGATGCCAAACACGTCCCGTACGAGGGCGCGGACGTCCTCGAAGGTGGGGGTACTTCCCTCCAGCTCCCCTGCGGGCGGCATCCCGATGAGGCGCAAGCGGTTGTCGCCCCTACCCGAGCTCGCCAGGGGAAAGGTCAGCAGCAGGGAAGACGCGCTCAGCTTGAGGCTCAGGTCCGCGTTGTCCAGCGCCCCCGTGGTGGTCACGTCGGCGACAAAGAGCGTCCTGGGGCTGCGCTCACCGTCGAAGGGCAGGCCCAGGAGGTGCCGCACCGGGCTGTGGGCCCCATCGGTCCCGCAGAGGTAGGCCGCCCGAACGCTCCGTACGCCGCCGTTCGGACCACCCAGCGTGATCCTCACGCCGCCCGCGTCCTGGGAGAAATCCTCTAACGCCCAGCCCCAGTCCACCTCGCCGCCCAGGGCCCGCAGGTGCGTGTAGAGCAGCGCCTCGTTCTTGCTCTGTTCCAACGAGAGAATGTAGGGGTAAGGCGTCTGACCCCGGCCCACCACACCGAAGGGAAGGCCCCCCAGGAAGTCGTCCCCGCTCCACGCGTTCAGGCCCGAGACCGGGTGGCCCTGCCGCACTGCCTCCTCCGCCAGGCCAAGCTGATCGTAAATTTCCAGGGTGCGGGCCTGCACGACCATGGCGCGCGACTCGCGGGTGGGGCCCGCCTTGGGGTCCACCACCCGCACGCGCAGTCCCAGCCGCTGAAGTTCGCAGGCGAGCAGCAGGCCGGTGGGCCCGGCGCCGGCAATCAGGACGTCGGTGGTGCCGAGCTCGGCGTTCGTGGTCATGACGGTTCCTCCTGGGCAGGATGAAAAGCGGGGAAGTGCAGCAGACCGTGCAGGCAGAGGTCCACCATGGCGGCGAGCTGCTGCGGCGTGGGCGGGTGAGGCTCACGGGCCAGCAGGCCGCCCAGCATCACGAAGCTCATCAGCGGTCCCACAAAGGCGCGGGCGGCGAGTTCGGGCTCGGCCGGGCGCACCAACCCCGCCGCCTGCGCCGAGGCGAGCAGCGCGCCCACCCGCTCCAGGAGCGGGCCGGGCACCGTCCGCACGAACAGTTCGCCCAGCTCGGGCTGCGTGTTCATCTCGGCGATCAACATGCGGACGAGAGCCAGTCCCTCGGGCCGCATCAGCTGGGCAGCGGCCTGCTCGGCCAGGACCTGCAATCCAGTCCGCAGGTCCCCGATGGTCGCGGCGGCAGGTGATCCGCTGGGCGGCGCGGCCCAGTCGCGTAGAAAATCGTCCAGCACGCCCTGCAACAGCTCCTCCTTCTGCCGGTAGCGCGTGTAGATCGTCGCTTTGGAAACGCTCGCCTCAGCCGCCACCTGGTCCAGGGTGGTGGCGGCGAAGCCCTGACGCAGAAACAGGGTTCGGGCCGCCTGACGGATGGTCTGGCTCCTGGTGTCGTCACGGTGGGGCGCGGGTCGGGGCATCGTCACCTCCTAACTAAACTGTACGGTTTAGTTTACCTGGGAGCAAGGCCCCTGCAATGATGGGGAAGCGCTTTACGCTGAGGCGTCGGGCCGTCAGGACACCTCTTCCCGCCCTCTTGCAGGCGTGATACACTTCCGGAGTTTGTCTCCCCAGGGAGGCGAGTTTTCGCGAGAAGGGCCAGGGCAGGCCGCGCAGGGGCAGGGCGCAGGTGCCCACCCGGTACAGGCCGCCCGCCCGCGAGAAGGAGAGCAGCAGAACATGAAGCGTACCTACCAGCCGAACGTCCGCAAGCGGGCCAAGACCCACGGCTTCCGCGCCCGTATGAAGACCAAAGCGGGGCGGAACATCCTCGCGCGCCGCCGCGCCAAGGGCCGCCACCAGCTCACCGTCAGCGACGAGTAATCCTCGCCATCAGGAGCGGGGCCATCGTCACTTCCGAACCCAGCAGCGCCACGCAGGCACGGCCCCGCCGTCCGGTGGCGCTGACCTCGTTGTCGGGCGAGCGCGAGTTTCGCCGGGTGCGCCAGCATGGCGTGGCCCTGCGCGATCCCCTGCTAACCCTGCGCGTGACCGAATATCGCCCCCGGTACGGTGAGGCGTGGCGGCCCCGCGCGATCATCGGCATCGTGGTCTCGAAAAAGACACTCCGGCGCGCGGTGGACCGCAACCGTGCCCGCCGCCGCGTGCGCGAAGCCCTGCGGACCTTGCCTGGTGGGCTGCCGCCCTGCCGCGCTATCTTGCTGCCCAATCCGGGCGTGCTGGCCGTGCCGTTCGCCGAGTTGCAGGCCACCCTGGCGCGGCTGATGGCGCAGGTGCCGGGCCGCGTGAAGCGGGGCAAGGGAGGCGCGAAGGGGAGCAACGCGAAAGGAGGGGGTGGGAACGCGGAGCGCCCGGCCCCCGTATCTCCTTCCGTGCCTCTCTCCGACCCCCGTGCCCCGACTGAGGAGCGCCCGTGAGCCTCGCCTCACGCGGCCTGATCCGCATCGTGCGCGGCTATCAGCGCCGCCTCTCGCCTCTCAAGCCCGCCCCAACCTGCCGCTTCACGCCCACCTGCTCTCAGTACGCCGCGGAGGCCATCGCGCGGCACGGGGCCTTGAAAGGCAGCTGGCTGGCCGCGTGGCGCGTGCTGCGCTGCAATCCCTTCGTGCCGGGCGGGGAAGATCCCGTGCCGCAAGCGTTTCCGCGCCCGGCCCCTTCCAGAAAGAACCCCCGATGAAACTGAGAACCCTGCTTCCCCTCACCGCCCTCGGCGCGCTGCTGCTCACGGGCTGCAGCAATACCGGACCCCTGCCCACCTTCGGCAACCCCATCAAGCCCGAGTGGATTCGCGCCGACTTCGACGGCAAGCTCGGCGAAGAGCTGATCGCCACCAGCAACTTGCAGGACGTGGTATTCAACCAACGCGGCGAGGTCATCGGCTGGTACATCAAGCAAAACGCGGGCACGCCCTACATCAAGAAGCGGGCGGACGGCAGCTACGACTTGACCGCCCTGCAAAACAGCAAGGTGCTGGTCAACATGGTGGCTGGCCGCACGGCCTTTGCCGTGGAGGGCGGAGACCTGAAAGCGGCCGCGCCCGCCCAGGCCCAGGCTCCGCGCACCACCCTGGACCTGCCGGCCAACCGGCAGGAGGCCGTCTTCCGCTACACCCAGGGGGGCGCGACGGTCACCAAGACCGTGATTCTGCACCCCCGCAACTTTAAGATGGACGTTAAAACGGACGTGCAGGGCGGGCCCGAAAGCTACGCCATGCTGTTTCCCGGTCTGGGCAAGGCCGACAATCCGCGCGTACAGGCCGCTTCGGTGGGCAGCGCGCCCGCCGCCGTGCAGGGCAGCGGCACGCTGGAAGTGAAAAACGTCCAGTACGCCGCGCTGCAGGAAAACCCCAGCCAGGTCGCCCACGCGCTGATCGTGCGTCCCCAGGCGGGAACCACGGCGGACGCCAGCCTCACGGGCGGCGCTCAGGGCCTGATTCGCCTCACGCTGCGCGGTGAGAGCAACCTGGAAGTCTACGGCGGCAAGAACGAGCTGGTGCACCTGTACCAGAGCGGCTATACCAGCCTACCGGGACTGTTTCAGCCGAATTTCTTCGGCAAGATCAGCCTCCTCATCGTGCGGCTGATGGAAACGCTGTACGGCCTGGTCCACAACTGGGGCCTGGTGATCGTGCTGCTGACCCTGCTGCTGCGAGGTGTGATGTGGCCGCTGATGCAGGCGCAGGGCCGCACCACCGCCCGAATGCAGATCATGCAGCCCAAGATCAAGGAGCTGCAAGACCGCTACAAGGACCGCAAGGACATGGAATCTCAGCGCGCGATGCAGGCCGAGATGCAGCAGCTCTACCGGGACCACAATTTTAACCCGGCGGGCTGCCTGTCGAACTTCCTGCCCTTTCCAGTGCTGATTGCCCTCTGGTCCACCGTTCGCAACTTTGAGTTCGACAGCGGGTTCCTGTGGCTTCCGGACCTCGCGGTGCCGGACCCCTTCTACATCCTAGCGCTGCTGTACCTGATCGTGAACGTCGGGCAGCTGTACGTGATGACGCGCAAGAACCCCGACATGTTCCGCCAACAGGCAATGATTTACATCATCTTCCTGTACTTCGCGCTGACCTTCCCGGCGGGCGTGACCATCTACACCATCCTGTCCACCCTGATCGGCATCGTGCAGCAACTGCTGATCAACCGTCAGGTGGAGCGCGAGACGGCCAGCCTGGCCCAGACCGTGCAAAAAGCACCTGCCCGGCCCAGCACCAAGGCCGTCAAGACCATCGAGGCCCCGAAGAAGTAGGCAAGGCCGGGGGGCGTGGCGCGTGGGCCGTGGGGGAAGACCCCCTCCGGTCCACGTTTTCCGTCTGGTCTACGCGCCAGCCGCCAGCCGCTCGCCGGCCCGCACCGCCACCGCCAGGGTGTTCTCGCGCGGGGGCAGTGGACAGGTCCAGCGCTCCCCGTAGGCGCAATAGGGATGGTAGGCGAGGTTGAAGTCCAGTCGGACGGCCGGGTCCTGGGGCGGGCCGAGGAGAGGCGCGTCCAGATACCTCCCAGCGCCATACGTCTCGTTGCTGCTCGTCGCGTCCCGGAAGGGCACGAAGACGCGCTCCGGGCGCTCTTCTCCCAGGGGGGCATACAGGCTCAGCGTCTGCGCTCCGCCGGGCAGGTCCAGCGTCGCGCGGCCGAAGAGGGCCATCACGCGCGTCTCGCCGGTGTTCGTCCCCAGCGTTACCTCGGTTCCGTCGCCGGGCGCCACGGGCACCACGAACGCCCAGTCGGCGGCCGGGGGGTAGTAGCTCAGGCCCCGGAAATGACGGAGGGCTTCTCCCTCCAGGGGTCCGCGCCCGGCCGCGAAATGGGCGTCCTTGCGCCGCCGGAAGTCAAGCAGGGCGGCTTCTTCCTCCGGGGTCACCATTCCACCCGCACGCGCTGCCCCGCGTATTCCACCACGTCCCCCCGGCGCAGTTTCTTGCGCCGCCGCGTCTCGATCTCCCCGTTGACCCGCACCTCGCCGCCCTGCACGCGGAACTTGGCCTCGCCGCCGGTGTCCACCATGCCGCGCAATTTCAGGAAGTCCTGCAAGTCGATGGTGTCGCGTTCCTCGGGGGTGGCCTTCTGGGGAGCGGGGCGGATGGGACCAGTCATGGGGGCAGCGTAGCAGGGACGGGGGCAAAGCGAGGTGCGCGGCCCATGGAACTTCCGTTCAGGCCGCGCACGTGGGTTGCTGTTCTCTGCGTCAACCCCTGTCTGTCAACCTGCCCTCACGGCCTGTACTGCGCGCCGAACAGACCCACGTCGGCGTCGTCCACCTTGCGGTCGCCGTTCAGGTCGCCCACCGTGGCGCTCTGGCCGTAGTTTTTCATCAGCAGGGCGAGGTCCGTCAGGTCGATGCTGCCGTCGCCATTGAGGTCCGCGCCGCTCAGGCGCACGCGGGCGGCGGCAGCGGTCCACTCCTTCAGGCCCAGTTCGGTCGCCAGGGCCTCGCGCACCGCCTGCGCGAGCGGCACGGGGCCCTGCGGATTAAACTCGATGCGTCGGTCATTGCCCACCTTCACTGTGCGCCAGGCCGCGTCCGGGTTGAAAGGGACGGCGGTGGCCCCGCTGCCCCCCAACGTCAGCACCGCTCCACCGTCCGTGTCCAGCCGCACGGACGAGTCTTTCGTGCTGATCGCGTTCAGGGCCTCCTGCACCGCACGGGTAACTTCGGGCCCCTGAGGCCGAACCTTGACCGTGACGGCCCCAGCGCTGCCCACGAGCAGGGCCAGGGCCAGCAGGCCGCTTCGCAGGGTCTGGCAGCGCACCGGCTTCATTTCGCCTCCCGTGCGGCGCGCAGGGCGTCGCGGAACTTCCCCGGGTCCGCCAGAGGATTTTCGGGCGGGGTGGGTGTGGGCGTCGCCGCCCCGCCCGCTGTGGCTGTGCCATTTGGTGTGCTGCTCCCCGCATCCGTCCCCGTCCCGGCCGTGCCGGGAGCAGTCTGGGCGCCCGGGGTGCCGGACAGAGCCGGCCCTGCAGGTGGAGTGCCCGCCGTTCCGGGTGCCGCCGGTATGGGCGTGGGCGAAGGAGTGGAGGAAGGAGGAACGGGGGTGGACGTCACGGCCAGACCTTCCTGATCCAGCCGCGTCACGCGGCCGTTCTCAACGGGATAGACGCCCTGGCCGAAGCCCACGAAGGGGCTGTCCTGACGGCGGGCGTACAGCAGGAAAAATGCCTCCTGGTCCGCACGCAAGGTGGGCAGCCCCTCCACACTGTCCAGCAGGTACAGGGCCGGCTTGCCTTCCAGCTGCGGCAGCGTGGCGACGTCTCCGGCGATGGTCTCGGTGATGGTCAGGGGATAGACCAGCCAGCTGACCTCGCCCTCCTTCACCTGCCGGGAGGGACCCAGGGTGCCGCGCACGATCACCTCCGCTTTCTTCGCCTGCTGGGTCAGGGTCAGGGGCGGTGCGGCGGCGGTCTGCGCGGCGGGTGGGAAGGCGCTCAGCGCGAACGCGGCCAGCAGGCCAGCCCAGGACTTCACGGTTTTCCTCCCGGCGCGGCGGGCGCCGTGGTGTTGGTGGGCGGTGTGCCCGATGTGGCTGGAGTACTGGAGGCGGGTGGCGCCTGCGTGCTGGCGGGGGTCTGGGTCATGGAAGCCGGCGCTGCGCTTCCCGCTCCGGCCGCTTGCGCCGCTGAGACGGCGGGGGCAGCTGCTTTCGGGGCCTCAGCCTTGGGAGTCTCGGTTTTCTGGGGCGCCGGCTTGATCGCGTCGGTCAGCAGCTGGCCCTCGCCGTTGCGGGCCTCGACCGCCAGCTTGGTCGTATCCAGAGTCACGGCCTTCTGGGGTTTGAGGGCGATCAGGGCCACCCGTGCGCCCGAGCGCGGCACAGCCTTGAAGCCCAGGTCCAGGGTGAGCGTCTTGCCCACCTGCTTCCAGAACAGCACGCCGCCCGCGTCGGCGAGCTGGATGCGGGTGACGGCCACCCCCTCGGGCAGTTCCCACACCACCCGCGCGGCCCGCACGGCCCGGGGCGCGGTGATGTTCAGGGGCACGCGCGTCTCGCCTCGCAGGTCGCCGCCGGGCGGCAGTTGCGGTTTGAGGCTCAGCGGCGGCAGCTCGTTGACGTTGACGGTGTACGCCTGCGCCTTGCTGCTGAGGTTGGCGTCTGACGCCTCCAGCGTGAAGGTGTAGGTGCCCGTCTTGGTGGGCGTGCCGCTCACCTGCCTGCTTTGAAGGCCGACGCCCGGGGGCAGGGTGCCGGAAACCAGGCGGATGCCGTAGGGGCCCGCACCGCCCGTCACGCCGATGTCCACCTTGTAGGCTTCGCCCACATACCCGACGGGCAGCGAGGACGGCGTAAAGGTCAGGGGATCGCGGGAAGACGTGGTGCCCGTCCCCGCCGAGGACGAGGAAGTCGTGGCGCTGCCACACGAGACGAGCAGCGCCGTGCATGCCAGCAGGGCCTGGCTGGAAAGCCTGGGTCGCATGGGGTGCAGTGTAGCGGCAGCAGATGAGGAGGAAAGGGGAGGGGAAGGCATTCGCCCTCGGTCAGCAGGGATACGGCGGGCAATGGCCCATTGCTCCCAAAGCCTTCCCGCCCGTCGGCGCTAGACTTCCCTCCATGACCGCCACATCACCTTCTACCGCCCTGCCCACCGTCGGCACGCGGCTGGGCCGCTATACCGTCGAGCGTTTGGAGCCCCTGCCCGAGATGCAGGGTACCCTCGTGCTGCTGCGCCACGAACTCGGCGCACGGCACGCACACGTTCAGCGCGACGACGACAACCTCGCTTTCGGCGTGACCTTTCCCACGGTTCCGAAGGATTCCACGGGCGTAGCGCACATCCTGGAGCATGTCGCCCTGATGGGCAGCACGCGCTACCCGGTGCCAGACCCCTTCTTCGCCATGATTCCGCGTTCGCTGAACACCTTCATGAACGCGATGACGGCGAGCGACTGGACCACCTACCCCTTTTCCACCCGCAACGAGCAGGATTACTTCAACCTGCTCGGGGTGTACCTCGATGCCACCTTTTTCCCCCTGCTGCGTTATGAGAGCTTCCGGCAAGACGGCCACCGCTTCGAGTTCGAGACGCCGGACGATCCCACCACCACGCTGAAACTCCAGGGTGTGGTCTACAACGAGATGAAGGGCGCGATGGCCTCGCCCGGCTCGGTGATGTGGCGTGCGTTTGGAGCGGCGCTGTATCCGGACCTCACCTATGCCAACAATTCCGGCGGCTCGCCCGAAAACATTCCCAACCTGAGCTACGAGGACCTGCGCGCTTTCCACGCCGCGCACTACCACCCCAGCAACGCGTTTTTCTACACCTACGGCGATCAGGATCTGACGCGCGTGCTGGACGAAATCGAGACGCAGGTCATGAGTAAGTTCGGTCCGCAGGCGCTGGACGTGACCATTCCCGATCAGCCCAACTTCACGGAGGCACGCCGGGTGGAGGTCCCGTACCCCGGTACCGACGTGGAGCGGGGCGCGCAGGTCAGCGTGGGCTGGAAGCTGGGGCACACCACCGATCCCGACCAGAATCTGCGCTGGAACGTGCTCTCGGACGTTCTGCTGGGCAACCCCGCCGCACCGCTGACCCGTCCACTCATCGAGTCGGGGCTGGGCAGTGCGCTGGCGGACCTGACGGGCTACCACGACAGCTTCCGCGAGGGAGCCTTTGCCGTGGGCCTCAAGGGACTGGGCGCCGGGAGGGCCGACGAAGTGGAGGCGCTGGTCCTGAACACGCTGCGTCAAATCGCGTCTGAGGGCATCGGGCCCGCCCTGATCGAGAGCACCCTGCACCAGTTCGAGATCGCGCAGCGCGAGGTGTCCAACAGCGGCTACCCCTACGGCCTCAAAACCATGTTCCGCCTGCTGGGGCCGTGGCTGTACGGCGGCGATCCAGTCACGGGTCTGCGCCTGGAGGCCGAGCTGGAGAGGCTGCGCGCAGACCTGGCGGCAGGACGTGTGTTCGAGCGCATGATTGAGGAGAGGCTGCTGAGCAACCCCCACCGCGTCACCCTCGTCCTGACGCCCGATCCCGAACTCGTGGCGCAGACCGAGCAGGCCGAGCAGGAGTTGGTGCAGCGGCTGAGCGCCGACTTTACGGAAGAAGACCGCGCCCGCATCGTGGCCGAAAGCCTACGCCTCAAGGAACTCCAGGCCCAGGAGGGCAACCCCGACCTGCTGCCCACCCTGACGCTGGCAGACGTGCCGCCCGCTGTGTCCCGGGTGCCGTACACCACCGAGGAAGAAGGCCGCACGCTGGTGGGCCGCGTGGCCCTGCCGACTGGCGGCCTGACCTACCTCGACGTGCAGGTGCGTCTGCCAGAGGTGCCCGAAGACCTGCTGGACACCCTGCCTCTGTACGCCTACGCCGTGACCCGCAGCGGGGCCGCCGGGCAGGACTACGTGGAGTTGGCCCGCCGGATCGAGGCGGTGACGGGCGGCGTCAGCGCCAGTGTGGGCGTTGGCGGACGGCCCGACGATCTGGATACCCTGCGCCTGTCCATGACCTTCAGCGGTAAGGCGCTGGCCCGCAACGGCGTGGCGCTGGTGGAAGTGCTGCGCGACCTGATCGCTGCTCCCGAATTTACCCGCGAGCGGTTGGAGCAGCTGCTCAAGCAGCGCCTGGCGGGTGTGAAGGCGAGTGTGGTCAGTTCTGGCAATGCCTATGCCGAGCGCCTCGCCGCCGCGCAGGTCAGCCCTGCCGGATACGTGGAGGAACACTTCAGTGGCCTCACCGCTCTGAACACCCTCAAGGGAATAGTGGAGGAGGCTGGGCTCGACGCCCTCTTGGAGCGCTTTACCCGCGTGCGCGAGTTGCTGCTGCGCGGTCAGCCCCTGCTGTGCCTGACGGCCACGCCGGAGGACCTGGGCCTCCGTCTCACGCCCATCACTCACGGGTTCACAGGTGGCGCCGCCGTCGGTCATCCCGCGCCGCGTACCCTGCCCGCCCAGCCGCAGGCGCGTACCACCGACTCGCCCGTGGCTTTCAACGCCGTCGCTTTCCGCACCGTGCCGTACACCCACCCCGACAGCCCGGCGCTGCTCGTGCTGTCGCGCCTGCTGCGAAGCGAGTACCTCCTCAAGGAAATCCGCGAGAAGGGCGGTGCGTATGGCGGTGGAGCGGCCTTCGACGCGCGGGGAGGCGTCTTTTCGCTTTCCTCCTACCGAGACCCCAACATCGCCCGCACCTACGAGGTGTTCCGGAATGCCCGCCAGTTCCTCGACGGGCAGCTGGGCGAGCGTGAAGTGACCGAGGCGATTCTGAGCGCGAGCAAGGCGCTCGATCCCCTCACCAGCCCCGATACAGCGGGCCGGCTGCGCTTCTACGGTGATCAGGCCGGGTACACGCCTGAGGTGCAGGAGGCGTACAAGGCCCGGCTGCTGAAGGTGTCCCTGGACGACCTGAAGCGCGTGACTGACACATGGCTCACGTCCGAGCGGGCCGGATATGCCCTCGTTGCGGGCCGCGATCCCAATGCCGAGACGGAGGCGCTGGGCCTGAAATTCGACGTCCAGACAATCTGAAGTTGTCGATGTTCGGGCGGGAGGGGCGTGGGTGGCGTCTCCCGCGCCTTCACATCCCCCTCGCATGAGACGCCCCGACACTGCGGGCGTGAAGCGGTTTACGGGGATGGCAGCGGTGGCAGTCCTGACGGCGGGCGTGGCGGGCGCGGAAAACTTCGGGGTGGAGGCGGGCCTGGCGGCGGGTGGCGGCTTCGGCCTGCACGCTGGAGCCTATGCCCGCCTGGCTGGCTTCGGCCCGGTGCAGGTCGAAGGGCGCGGTACGGTGGACAAGACCTTCGGTCGCGCCGGGCAGACGGAAGTGGGCGCAGACGCCCTCGTCAGCGTGAACCTGCTGCTCGCCCGCCTTTACGGCGGTCTGGGCGTGGCTGTGCCCCTCAGTGGCGGCAACGGCGCGGGCTTCCGCGCCACCCTGGGCGCACGGTTTTCCCTGCCCGGCCCGCTGTCGGGCTTTGCGGAAGGGGGCTTCGGGCGGCAGAACGTGTACCGGGCGGGCGTGCTGCTGAGGTTCTGAGGACCCGCGGTCCGTAGCGGGTGGTTTGCGGAGAAAAAGAGGGGGTGGGAGATGAGAACGGTGTTGCCCACCGCACGCCCTCTATCCCCGGTGGTACGGTTCGCCCGCGCTGATCGTCGCCGCGCGGTACAGCGCTTCGAGCAGCACGATCATGGCGAGGTCATGGGGCAGGGTCAGCTCGCCCAGGCTCCAGAGTTTGTGGGCTCCGGCGCGCAGCGTCGCCGTGTGGCCCTCTGGCCCGCCGATGGCAAAGGCCAGTTCGCCCGTACCGCCCACCGCCTGCGCGTCCAGATAAGCGCTGAGACCTTCGCTGGTGAATTGCCTTCCGCGCGGGTCCAGCAGAATCAGCGGCGCGCGCCCCGCCACCCTCGCCACCGTCTCGGATTCCTGGGCCTGGTTTTTGCCGCCCACACGGGTGACCTGCAACTTGTGGTAACGGCGCAGGCGTTTCTCGTACTCGTCCCAGCCTGCCCGCGCGTAGGCGAGGCGGGGTTCGCCGACGGTGATCAGGTGCAGGCGCATCGGGGAAGAGGATAGAGCGGGGGAGGGTGAAGTGGGGTCAAATTCTGCCCACGAACCGCTCACCGCTTCCCACCGACCGGTTAAACTGTCCTCCATGCCCACCTTCCCCTGGGGCCTGTCTTGAATTACGCGGCCACCCTTACGGTGCTGGTGGTGCTGGCGTTTTGCTTTCCGCTGACCGTGCGTCTCGGCGCGCAGATCGGCGTGCCGGAGGTATATACCGCCTCCACGCTGGGGGCACTGCTGACCTTCGCGCTGGCGACCTACCTCGTGCGCTGGCAGGTCACGCGCCACCGAGCGACGCTCTCGATGCTGGAGGCGGTGCGGGCGCAGGTGGCTGCCGATCCTGAAAATCCCCGGGCGTATTTCGTGGACGGTGAGCACCTCGGCATGATCTTGCTGCGGCTGGACCGGCGGCGTGAGGCGTCGGACGTGATCGACCGCTACGCCCGGCTGGGAGGCGCGCGGGAAAGCGAGATTGTGGCGCTGCGCGAAGCCCTGTCGGGCGCAGAGCGTCGGCAGCGCCGGGCCCAGGGCCGCGAAGCGTGAGAAGCCGCAGGCGGTCATGTGCGTCCGGCAAAGGCCGCCTTTGGAGCGGGCAGCATAGAGTGGGGTGGTTATGAGGGCCTACAAGGGCATTGTGGAAAACGGCGTGGTGGTGTTGATCGGTGCGCGGCTGCCGGAAGGCACCTCGGTGACGGTCACGGTGGGCGAGGCGGAGCTGCTGCGGGCCCGGATCACGAACGCCCTCAACCGCCCCCGCAAGGTGCGCGTGCGCCTCAAGCCCACCCCGGGCCTGCTGGCCGAGGCGGCGCTGCTGACAGCGGTGGGCGAAGTGGGGGAATGAGGGGCGGCCAGCTTTCAAGCAAATGTGCGGGCAACGGGCCGCAGGCGGCTTCAGCTTCAGGTGCTTCCCCATGACCTCAGAGCCCGCCGCCCCTCACGTCTGGCTGGTGCCCACGCCCGTGGGCAATCTGGGCGACATCACTGTGCGGGCCGTGGAAGTGCTGCGCGGTTGCGGCGCGGTGGCGTGCGAGGACACCCGGCGCACCGGGGCGCTGCTGACCCACCTGGGGATCAGCAAACCGCTTGTGCGCCTGGACGCACACACCATGCACCGCGCCGCGCAGGTGCTGGAGCAGCACCCCCGCCTCGCCTACGTCAGCGACGCTGGCACGCCGGGCATCAGCGATCCGGGGGCGGAACTGGTGCAGGCCGCGGTAGCAGCCGACGTTCCCGTGGAGGTCTTGCCCGGCGCAACGGCCTTCGTGCCAGCGCTGGTCTTGTCTGGACTTCCCAATGCCCGCTTTACCTTTGAGGGTTTTTTGCCCCGTTCGGGGAGAGCGCGCAAGGAGCGCCTCGCGGCCATCGCCGCCCGCTCCGAGACCACGGTGCTGTACGAGAGCCCGCACCGTCTGGGAGATACCCTCTCGGACCTCGCCGCCGCCTGCGGGGAAGGGCGAGCGGCCAGCGTGACGCGCGAACTGTCCAAGCGCTTCGAGGAAACGCGGCGCGGTCCCCTCTCCGAACTTGCCATCCACTTCGCGCGAGGGGTGCGCGGCGAGATCGTGGTGGTGGTGGCCGGCCGCGAGGCGGGGCAGACGCTGGCGGGCGAGGAAGTGCCCGACCATCCTGCGCTGGCCCGCACATGGGCCGGGGAGGGCCGCAGTGCCCGCGAGATCCGGGAATTGCTGATCGCGCAGGGTTTGCGTAAGAATGACGCTTATGCGCTGGCCCTTCAGGTCACGCAGACCCGCTGACCTCCCTTTCTTCCCCGGTCCTGTCTATAGGCCCCGTGCCTGCAGGTGCCCGCCACGCCCGAGGATATGCCCACGTGACCGATCTTCTCCATCCCGCTGACCACGCCAACCCCGCCGCCATCAAGCGCCTCGCCGTCCTGACGAGCGGAGGCGACGCACCGGGCATGAACGCCGCCATTCGCGCCGTCGTCCGCACCGCCACCCACCACGACATCGAAATCGTGGGCGTGCGCCGGGGCTTTTCTGGGCTGCACCGGGGCGACATGCGCATCATCGGCCCGAGGGACGTGGCGAACACCATTCAGCGCGGCGGCACCATCTTGCTCACCGCCCGCTCGCACACCTGGCGTACCCCCGAGGGCCGCGCGAAGGGAGCCGCCAACCTGCGCGAGTGGGGCGTGGACGGCCTGATCGTGATCGGTGGCGACGGCTCCTTCCACGGCGGCTACTTCCTGCAAGAAGAGCACGGTGTGCCCGTGATCGGCATTCCCGGCACCATCGACAATGACCTCTACGGCACGGACCACACCATCGGTTACTTTACGGCGGTGGAAACGGCCCTCGACGCCGTGGACAAGCTGCGCGACACCGGAGCCTCACACGAGCGCATCTTCGTGATCGAGGTGATGGGCCGCCACGCCGGGCACATCGCGCTGGAAGTGGCCGTGGCGGGCGGCGCCGAGGAGGTCTTTATCCCTGAAGACCCGAAGCCCGTAGACGGTGTGGTGCAGATCGTGAAAGACAGCGTTGCCAAGGGCAAGGCCAGCTCCATCATCATCGTGGCGGAGGGGTATCCCGGTGGGGCCACAGGCGTCAGCGACGCCATCGAGAAGGGCACAGGCTTAGAAACCCGCGTTTCGATCCTGGGTCACATCCAGCGCGGTGGTTCGCCCGTCAGCAGTGACCGCGTGCTCGCCAGCCGTCTCGGCGAGGCGGCCGTCTACGCCCTGATGGACGGCAAAAAGGGCGTGATGGTCGGCCGTGAGAACGGGCAGATCGTCCACACACCCCTGCACGAAACCTGGGAAAAGAGCAAGGACGTAAGCCGCGATCTCTACCGCTGCGCGAAGATGCTCAGCGTGTGAGGTTGGGCGGGCGCTGAGGTGAGGCCGCGCCTGCCCCGGGTCACCCTCGCCTTCGCCCTCCTCACCCTGGGCCCTGCCCGATCCCACCCCCGCTCCGGGTCACCGGGGTGACCGCCCTTGATCTGGCGCATGTGTCCAAGTGCGGACTTCTTTTTGACCGAGCCCCGCGAGCGAACTGGAATGGGCATGGGGAGAATGGCGCCGTGAGGGCTGCCCTTCCACTCACGGCGTCACTCGGACAAATGCTCCAATGTCGCCGCAGGTGCTGTTGCCGGTCCCCCTGGGGCTGCTCTGGGTAACGTTGCGGCGCCGCTTGTGCGGTTGGGGCCGCGGCTGGCCTGCACCGCGCTTCAGGTGGGCTTCGCGCTGCCCTGAGTACCCTCGGGAACGGCGGCGAACGGCCTTTTGCCGTCTTGAGCCTGAACGCCGACTTCGCGGGCGCTGAACCTGGCCGCATCGCCGCCATTGTTCAGCGGGAAGGGGTGGTGGCCCTGCAGGAGGAGCTGGGCGGGCAGCGGCAGGGGCGGGATATGGAGTCCGTTTTCGCGCCGCCCTGTCAGGCTGGAGTGTGATCCGGCACGATGCTGCCCCTCACGCGCCTGCCGGTCTCTGCCTTCCGCACCGTCAGCTTCCCCCGCTCCCCTCACGTCGTCCCCGTGACCGAGGTGGAGTTGCCGGGAGCAGAGCGTTACCACCGTGAACACCCACCTGCCCAACCCGGGGCAGTTTGCCGAGCGCGAGTGGCCGGCGCCTGCCGCCGAGGGGGAAACGCCACGCTCGCCTCGTGCACCTCGGCGTAACCGGCACCTTTGGGACGGCTGGAGCAGGGTGCGGCTTTACCCATGCGGCCCGCTTCGCTCACTCCCGCATCGACTCCGCCTGAACGCGAGGGACCTGGACCGAACGCGTCATGCCCCTCCCCGACGTGCTGAGTGACCACCGGGCGCTGCCGCTCCGGTTATGCCGGCCTTTTCCACGACCGGTGGCGGCTGAAAGCGCCAAAAAAAGAAGCCGCAGGCACCCAGCCCCGGCTTCTCTCCTCTATGCCCTCGACCTCAGTCGCGCCCACCACTGCGCAGAAACGCCGGAATGTCGTAGTCCTTGGGATCGTAGCTGCTGCCACCCTGGCCGCGCACCGGGCGAACGATGGTGTCCAGGCTGCTGCCCCGGCTGCCCGCCTTGCCCACGCCCAAGCCGGTGGGGAAGGCCGGGTCACCAAAACCGGTGGCAATCACGGTCACGCGCACCTCGTCGCCCGCGGCCTCGTCCGGCGTGATGCCGAAGAGAATGTCGGGGTCCTCGAAACCGGTGGCGTCGCGGATTTTCTCCACGATCTCGTTGGCGTCGGTCATGGACAGGTCATAGCTGCCCGTGACGTTGATCAGGATGCGCCGCGCGCCGTCGATGCCGCGCTCGAGCAGTGGCGAGTGGATCGCGCTCATGGCGGCTTCCTCGGCCACCTTCTCGCC
>NZ_FWWU01000009.1:2142500-2395000 GCF_900176165.1 Deinococcus hopiensis KR-140 | reverse complement strand
TCCACGCCTCCCACGTGCCCGGCGTCGTGGCCCACCGACACGGCGATGCCCTCGGCCTCCAGCTGTGCGGTGAGTTCGGACGCATGCGCGTCGCAGCCGCTGACCCGCACCCCCCGGGCGGAGAGCAGCCGAGCAAAGGCGCTCACACCGATGCCGCCGATCCCCATCAGGTGGTAATGGGGCGCGGCAGTGGGGGAAGAGGCGGGGGAGGGAGAGGCCGGAGAAGGGGAGGAGTTAGTCATGGGAAGGGGTCCAAAGGGCACGCGGGCGCAGCCTGCCGCTTAGCGCAGGTGCCGCTCCACGAGGTCCGCGAGGCGGCCTGCGGCTCCGGCGGGCGAGCGGGAAAGGGCCGCCGTCCGCATGGCCGTGCGCGTGCCCGGTGCCGCACACTCTAGCACCGCGCCTCCCAGCGCCGGCTCCATCTCGGGCTGCACAACCACCCGACCTGCTCCAGCCTCCTGAACGCTCAGTGCGTTGTGAAACTGGTGGTTCTCCGCCGATTCGGGCAGCGGCACCATCACCAGGGGAACGCCGTGAAAGGCCGCCTCCGCCAGCGTGCCGGTGCCCGCCCGCGTGATGCCCAGGTCCGCCGCTGCCCACGCCGCCACCGCGTCTGTGTATCCCACAGCCTTGTACCAGGGCAGGTCCGCCACCCGCGGCGCCACTTCCTCCACCCAGCGCGGGCCAGTGGAATGCAGCACCTGCACCTCGCTGTCCGGCCCACGCCCCTCCGGTCCGAAGAGGCCGCGCAGAATGTCCGGCACCGCATTGTTCAGCGCCAACGAGCCCTGCGAGCCCCCCATCACGAAAATGGTCAGCCTCCCGGGCTGCAGGCCGAGCGCGGCCAGCGCCTCCTGCCGGGGGCGGCGTTCCTCGCGCACAGGCATGCCCACGAGGGTGGCCTTTTCGGGAGAGAGGCCCAGCACCTCCGGATAAGCGGTGCCCACTGCCCGCGCCCGGGAAGCGGCCAACCGCTGGGTGAGACCCAGGCGGGCGTTTTGCTCGTGTAGCACGGTGGGTAACGCCAGGCTCTGTGCGGCCAGCACGCCGGGGAGGCTGGCGAAGCCGCCGTAACCCACCACCGCGGCGGGCTGGGCCCCCTGCAAAAAGCGGCGGGCCTCGCCCAGGCCCCGCACCGCCTTCAGGAGCTCGCGCGGATCGGGGCGGCCCTGTCCGCTGCGGGCGAGTTTGCCCGCGTCTACCCCATGAAAGGCGAGGCCCTGTTCCCCGGCCACCCGCTGCTCCATGCCGCCGCGCTGTCCGAGCAGGACCGTCTCGTGCCCACGCCCCATCAACTCGCGCGCGGTGGCGACCGCCGGATAGATGTGTCCCCCCGTGCCCCCCGTTGCCAGTACGACCAAGCTCACGCGGGCGAGTGTAGCGCGGCCCGGCGGCGCGCGGCCCCAGGTGGAGGGCCGTTTCTGTACGCTGAACACATCGTGAACAAACTGCTGCTGCTCGCCGCGCTGTCCAGTGTTATGACGGGTGCCTCGGCCCTGACCTCAAGGACGTGGACGGCGACGATCTGTGCGCCCCGACCGCCGCGGTCTTTGTGGACGACGAGGAGAACGTGGCCCTCTCGCGCGACCTGACGGCGGCCCTCAGGCCGCGGGGAGTGAAGTGGTCCAGCGACAAATCCTGCGCCCTGACCCTGACCTACGGTCTCGACGCTTTTTCCAACAAGCAGGTGGAGGCCTACCTGTACAACAGCACCCTGGAACTCGGGGCCAACGGCGCGCACGTCGATACCGTCAAGACCCTGCTGGGCAAGAAGCTGGAGGCCGATCTGGACGAGGATTACCTGATTCTGGACCAGAACGTGCAGTACGGCATCACGGCTCTGACCCAGCTTGGCAAGGCGGGCAAGGACGCCATCGCCGCGCACGTCAAGTCCATGCTGCGCTGAAGAAGTCGCGCTGAAAAGGGGAGGGGACCAAGCAGCCAGCGCCGGTCCCTTCCCCTTTCGCCCGGGGTCAGTCGAACATATCGCTGATCGCCCGCCCCACCCCTGCGCCCTGGCCCTCGCCGCTCAGGCCCTGCTCGAATTCCTCGTAGGGCTGCACCACCACGAAGCCCTCGCCCTGAAACACCATCTGGTACGTCTCGCCGCCGCCGCGCCCGAAGATACTGCGCAGCGAGGCGTCCATACGGAGTTGTGGCTGCAGATTGCCGCTCCAGGCCACCGTGGCGTTGGGGTCCGTGAAGATCGGCTCGTGGGGCGTGACCCGCAGCGTCAGCGGCTTGCCGTGGCTGAGAATGGCGACGAGGCCGCTCCCCTGCAATTTCACGCTGAACAGGCCCCCCGCGGCGATGCCCGCGATCCGGCGGTGCATGGTGACGTCGTAGTTCACGGAGTCCTCGAAGGCGAGCAGATCGTTGCCGTTCACATTCAGGCTGTCGCCCGCCAGGCGCAGGATCTGCACCTCCTTGCCCTGATCGGCCAGGTACGCCACGCCCCGACCCTCGATCTTGGCCAGCGGGCCCATCTCCTGGCTGACCGCGCGCTTGAGGGCCTTCATCAGCCCGCCCTCCAGCGTGCCCTCGCGCTTGAACGACAGGCTGCCCTTATAGGCCACCATCGCGCCGAGTTTGCTCCAGATCCGCCCGTTGACCCGGACTTCCAGCATCTTGGCGCTTTCCAGCTCAAACACCTCACCGGGGTTGTCGCGTTCGGCGGTTTTGGCGAGAAAGTCGCGGAGGCTGTAACTGCCGTCACTGTTCGTCATGTTCCCAGATACGGAGCGGGGTTCGCCGGAGTTCCCCGGCTGCAGGAGGGCGTACCCTGCGGGGCGTGATCGCCGAACCCCCGAATCTGCTCGCCACCTTTCAGGCGCGCCGCACCGTGGACCTCGCCGCCTTGAGGCCGGACCCCATTCCCCACGGCACCGTGCTGCGCCTGCTGGAGGCCGCCAACTGGGCCCCCAGCCATGGGCGCACTGAACCCTGGCGCTTCGCCGTGTTCACGGGCGAGGGCCGCCGGGTGCTGTCAGACGCGCTCGCCACCTCGCTGGCCCTCATCAAGGGTGAGCCCCAGGCCGACCCCGAGGTCGTGCGCGCTCAGCGTGAGCGTCAGCTGCTGGCCCCCGTATGGCTGGCCGTGGCTGCGGAGCCCGCCGAGAAGCCCAAAATGCCCCTTCACGAGGAACAGTGGGCGACGGTCTGCGCCGTGCAGAACCTCCTGCTCGCGGCCCGGGCCCTCGGCATCGCGAGCAAGTGGATCACCAACGCGCCGAGCATGCACGAACATACCCGCAAGAGGCTGCACTTCAGCGAACGTGCCCACATGATGGGTCTGATCTACCTGGGCTACCCGGCGGGTGAGTGGCCCCAGGGCGAGCGCCGCGCAGTGGAGGAGAAGGTGCGCTGGGTAGAGTGATTCAAACGTTTCCTGCGGTCCCCACCACTTCCCCGATGCGCCGCAGCACTTCCTCAATCTGTTCCAGGCCTGTGGCGTAGCTCAGCCGCACCTGCCCCGGCGCTCCAAAATCCGTTCCCGGCACGACGGCCACGCGCGCCCGCTCGAGCAGGATGCGGCTGGCTTCCAGTTCGTCCCGGTGGATTCGGGTCGTGTCCGCCATCACGTAAAAGGCTCCCTGCGGCGTGGGCGTGGGCAGGCCCAGGGCGTTCAGCCCGGCCACGATGTGGTCCCGCCGTTCGCGGTAGGCCTGCCGCGCCTCCCCGATAAAGCGGGCCGTCTCCCCGTGCTGACTCAGGGCGGCGAGGGCCGCGTATTGCGACACGCTGCTCGCGTTGCTGGTGCTTTGCGATTGCAGGGCGTTCATCGCGGCAATCACCTCACGCGGCCCGCCCGCGTAACCGATGCGCCATCCCGTCATTGCGTAGGCCTTGCTCGCCCCGTTGATCGTGAGGGTATGTTTCGGCGCGTACCGCCCGATGCTGACCTGCTCGGCGTCGTAGACGAGGTGCTCGTACATCTCGTCGGTCACGATCACGAGGCCACGCCGCTGCGCCACCTCCGCCACCGCCTGCAGCACCCCCGGTGGAAAAACCGCGCCCGTGGGGTTGCCGGGACTGTTCAGCACGATCATGCGGGTGCGGGGGGTAACGCGGGCCTCGAGTTCAGCGGGATCGAGGACAAACCCGCTTTCCGCCGCCGTGGGCACGGCCACCGGCACCGCGCCCGTCAGGGCCACCATCTCGGGGTAGCTCACCCAGTACGGAGCGGGAATCAGCACCTCGTCGCCGGGATTCAGCAGAGCGAAAAAGGCGTTGAAGAGGGCCTGCTTGCCTCCGCTCGTGACCGTCACGGCGTCGGGCGCGTACTCCAGCCCGTTTTCCCGCCGGAACTTGGCGCTGATCGACTCGCGCAATTCGGGAATGCCGCTCACGGCGGTGTATTTCGTCTTGCCTTCCTCAATGGCGCGGATGGCGGCGGCCTTGATATGGGGCGGCGTATCGAAGTCGGGTTCGCCCACACTCATGGACAAGACGTCCACCCCCGCGCGCTGCAATTCCAGCGCGCGGGAGGTGACGGCCACCGTTGCGGAAGGCTTGAGGCTCAGGGCGCGTGCCGACAGCTGAAAGGGAGAGGGGCCGCTCATGGGGACGAGGGTACAGGGCGGGGGGTGGGGCCCAGGAAGACTCAGGCTAGAAGCGGCGCAAGAAGCGCTTCGTCCGGCCAAAGCCAGGGCCGGACAAGACGGTGGAAAAGCCCCGGGCAGGTCGGCGCGGGGGCGCGTTCTTAAGCAAAAGGCGGCGCGAGCGCGCCGCCTCCAGCGTCGGCACAATCCCACCCTGCCGGTTTGTTTCCACGCGGTGGAAGCCAGCAGGGTGAGGGCAGTGGCGGGGAAGCGCAAGGCTCCCTCCCCGCCTTCAAAAACCGGTGCCGTCGAGCAGCAGATCCCCGAAGGACAACTCTGGACCGGCCACATCCGGCAGGAAGGTGACTTCCGCGCCGGCCGCCTGAAGCAGCAGGTCGATCTTGACGGCGGGGCCCGGGGAGAGGGTCAGGCGGTAGGTGTGCACGCCGCTTCCCGCCCCCTCGCCTTTCAGGGTCTGAACGTCGATGCCCTGGCCCTGTACCCACGCCTGGAAGATCGCCTGCTGCCGCGCCGCGCCCGCCTCCAGGATGACCTGGACGCACACGGAAGCGGGGTGGGTGGGGGGAATCACAGGGCGAATCACGTTCGTGTCCTCAGTGCAGCAGCCCGATGCTGCGGGCGCGGCTGACGGCCTCGGTGCGGTCCCCGGCGTCGAGCTTGGCGTACAGGCGGGCGAGGTGGTCTTTGACGGTATCGGGGCTGACGCCGAGGTTCTTGGCGATCTCCTTGTTCGAAAAGCCCTGGGCCAGCAGGGGCAGCACCTCAGACTCACGCGGGGTCAGCCGGGGCACGTCCACATGGGGCAGCCGGTCCACATCTGGGTAGGCCACAATGTCGCGCAGTTGCTGGGCGAGCGTCTCGGGGTCCGTCTCCTTGCTGACGTAGCCGCGCGCCCCAGCCAGGCGGGCAGCCTGCACGATGGCAGGTTCGGCGAAGGTCGTGATCAGCACGCTGACCACCCCAGGGTGGGTCAGGCGCAGCCGCTCGCAGACCTCGATGCCGGTCAGGCCGGGCATCTTGACGTCCAGCAGCGCTGCGTCGGGCTGATGCGTGCGGCAGGCTTCGAGCGCCTGGATGCCGTCGGCAGCCTCAGCCACCACGTCGAAGCCCTGGTGCAGCAGGGCGTATTTGAGGCCCATACGGAAAAGCGGGTGGTCGTCGGCGATCACGAGTTTCAAGGGAGTACCTCCGGCAGGTTGAGGGCAAAGACGGACAGCGGATGGGGAGGAGGGGTGCGCGTGTAGGTCAGCGAGCCGCCGTGCGCCTCGGTGATGCGCCGGACGATAAACAGGCCGAGGCCCGTGGTGCCGGCGGTGTACTGCTGCCCGGCGATGGTGGCGGGCTGCGCGTTGAAGGGCTGGGCCAGTTCTTCGATGGGCGCGCCGAGGCCAGGGCCGTCGTCACGCACCTCCACGCCCGCCCCCGTTACGGCCAGTTCCACACGGCTGCGCGCGTAGCGCAGGGCGTTCTCGGTCAGGTTGGTGACGGCGCGTTCGAGCACCTTGGGGTCGGCGGGGGCGGTGCCCATGCCGGTGACCTCCAGGTTGAGTCCCCGGACCTGCGCCTGCCCCAGCAGCCGCCGCGCCACGGTGTCGATCAGGCTGCGCAGGTCCGTGGGCTGGGGCGAGAGGCGCACATCCTCGCGCTCGAAGCGGTGGGCGTCGGCCATCTGGCCCACCAGCGCGAGCAGCCGGGCGTTTTCGTCCAGCAACTCGCGGGTCACCGCTTCGCGGTCTGTTTCCGGCAGCTGTCCTCCCGCGAGCAACCGCGTGAGATGCCCTGTGGCGATCAGCGGCGTCTTGAGATCGTGCACCAGCGTTGCCATAAAGGCGTTGCGACGCCCCTGCTCGGTCCGCAGCCGCTCCAGCAGCCCGGTAAACGCCCGGCGCAGCGAGCGGATTTCGGTCGGGTCATCCGCATGCTGCTGGGTGAAGTTGCCGCCCTGCACCTCAGTCTCCAGACGGCTGAGGGGCTGCAGCATCACCCCGCTGAGCAGGTAACCCACCAGTCCGGATAACGCCGCCACCAGCAGCATCCACCCGGTCAGGACCTCCCGCTTCACATCAGGTTGCGCGGCAAAGCTCAGCACGAGGTTTGGCAGGAAGGTGAGCAGCGAGATCACCAGCGTGAACTGTGCCCGTAAGGTACTCTGCCGCCCGCGCTGCCGGGGCAGCGGGGTGGGGGGCAGGGAAGCCTCCGGTGCGTTCACGTTCACGTCCTGAAGTTTAGAAACAGTCCTCTAACAGAAAACCCACACTCAGGAGGTATGGGCCAGAAAAAAGGACCGCGTGCAGCAAAGGCACGCGGTTCCCTTTCGGGAGTGAACAGTCTGATGGGTTTTTCGGTTCATCCGTGAGGGCCTCTCCGCTTTGCTCCTCTGCGTCCACACCGATCCGTCAACGTTTTTCCTGCTTGCTCCGCTTGGGTAAACCAGTTGCTGCACTGCTGATGAACCGGAAGCCGGATGAGAAGCCCTAACGCCCCCGGCCCAACAGCAGCAGCACGCCTGCACCCAGCAGACCGCCCAGCACCAGCTGCTTGAGGGGATCGGGCCGGCCCGGCTGCGGCGCAGTAATGGGCACGGGCCGTTTCAGATACCACCCTCGCACGGGCCGCGCGGCTTCGTCGAAGTTGCGCGCCAGACGGTGCAGCTCGATGGCCATTTCCGGTCCCGACATGGGATGTCCGTGCCCAGTCGCCGACAGATCGGGGTCCAGCGCCGCCAGCGCCTGAACGGAGTCCCGCGCAGCGTCCCAGTTGGGTGTGTAGTACGCGGGCGGCCCATGCAGGTGGGTGGGTTTGAGGGTCAGGGCGCCCGTCGCCGACTCCTGCTTGGTGGTCACGAAGGCGTCTCCCACAATCAGGGTGCGGTCCGACTCGCGCCACAGAGAGATGTGGCCCGTGGTGTGGCCGGGCGTGTGCAGAACCTGCCAGCCGGGCAGGAGGGGAAATTCCCCGCTCGCCGGCAACACTTCCACGTGGGGGCGGAAGTCGAAAGGGCCGGGCACGAAGGCGGGCGAAAGGGCGCTCATGGTACCGCCCACCGTGGGATCGGGGAAGGGGTAGGGAGCCTGTCCCGTCACATAGGGCAGCTCCAGCGGGTGCGCGTAGACGGGCACCTTCCACGTTTCCAGCAGGTCGTGGAGCGCGCCGATGTGGTCGAGGTGCCCGTGGGTCAGCACGATGGCCGCCGGTGGCTGATCGCCGAAATGCCGCTGCGCCGCCGCGCGGATCATGCCCGCTGTGCCGGGCATTCCCGCATCTACCAGCACCCAGCCCTCGCCGGGCACACCAAGCATGTAGATGTTCACCATCGGCAGCCGCACCCGCACCACATCGGGACGCAGCACTTGCGAGCCTCCAAACGTCGAGACGGGTGGCGCGGGCGGGCGGACAGGGGGCAGGGAAGCTTGGGTCATGGTGGGCATCCTTTCGGTGGGGACGTGGAAGGGGAAAGTGAACGCGTCCTTCTCACGCTAGGAGGGCCGCATGAGTGCCCGCCTGCCCGCGCCCTAACGCCAGTTGAGGTGGTCTTGGGTTGAGGTTGAGGGCCAGGTGCTGACGGGAAAAAGGCCACCTCCCCCGTGGGAGGTGACCCACCGTATCCGGCGCAGGCGCTCAGTTCTTGCCCTTGCCCTGGGATTTGGCCTGCTCCATCGCCAGCTCCTTGAAGGCGCTGAGGCTACTCGCGTTGGCTTGTCCCTCGATGGCCTTGACGGCGAGGTCCTGCATCTGGCGGCTGGCGGCTCCGAGTTGCTCGGAGAGTTGCCCGGCGCGCCGGTCCAGCAGGTCGAGCCGGGTCTGGAAGTTCTGAATGCGCTGCTCGTAGATGCGGCGCTGGCCCTCGGTCTCTTTTTCCTGCAAGTCTGTGCGTACGCGGGCCTGCCGACTGCCGATGCCCGCGCCCTCGCCCTCCGCACGCTTGAGGGCGGCCTCGCGCTCGGCGGGCAGGGCGGCGGCCCGGTCGGTGATTTCGCGGTAACGCCGCTCGCGCTGGGCCAGTTCGGCTTCGCGCGTATTCCATTCGCGTTCCTGCACGTCCAGCCGCTCGGCACGGGTGCGGGTCCGCTCGGCCTGCTCGGCGCGGTAGGTCTCGTCGTCGAGCTGTCGGGCGAGGTCACGGGCGTAGGCGTAGTCGGCTTCCTCGCGCGTCCGGACGGTGGTGAGGGCCTGCTCGCGCTCTTCTACCCTGCGCTCGCGGGCGTCCTGCTCGGCCTGCCACTCGCGCTGGCGGGCCTCCCAGTCCTCCGCCGTCGCCACGCGCCGGGTCTCGTACCCGGTGCGGGCCTGCTCCTCCGCCGCGTCGTACTCGGCCATCAGGTCGCGCAGCGGGTCCTCACCGGTTCCCAGGCCGTACAGCTCCTTCAAGGCTTCGCGCTCGGCCCCGGCCAGCTTCAGCACGCCCTGAAGCCCGGCAGCCTCGGCGCTGAGCTGTTCGGAGAGTTCGGCCAGCGTGCCGGAGGCCCGGGCCTGCAACTGGGCCAGCAGCCCCAGCGCGACTTCCATACGGCCTGGCTTGCCCTCCTGGCCTTCGGGCGTGGTCGGCAACCCGCGGCTCGCCTCGGCCACGGGGCTTCTCGGGACAGCCGCCTTCTGAACCTGTTTCTGAACCTCGCCGGCCTCCTTTTCCTTCTGGACCAGTTGCGTCTTCAGGGCGCTGAGCTGCCCCTCAAGCCGACTGTACTCGCCGCTGAGGTCGTCGAACGCTTCGAGAATCTTGGCCTTGGTGGCGGTTTCGGCGGGACGTTTGGTACTCACGATTCACTCCTGCTGGCGGTGCTGAAGGCGCGGGCGGCGAGGCCCTGGGTCTGTTCGCTGACGCGCTGCTGCTGGGCCTGGAGTTCAGCCACCTGCGCCTCGGCGGCAGCGATGGACGCCTGAAGGGATTCGAGGTGCAGCTCATGGCCCTGCTTGCTGGCTTCCCACTCGCGTTCCAGCAGGTCCGAGCGCACCTTGGCGTCGGCGGTGGCCTGCCGGACGCCTTCCTCGCGGGCCTTTTTGACCGCCTCTTCGAGTTCCTGGGGGAAAGCCTCGACGCTGGCAAGGTCCTTCTCAAACTGCTCGGCGGTGGCCTGAAGGGCTGCCTCGCGCTCGCGCCAGCCGCGCTCCAGGGTCAGGCGACGCTCGGCCAGCTCGCGTTCCTGGGCGCGGTCTGCCGCGTGCTGCGCGTCTGCGTCGTGCTGGCGCTCGCGCTGGCGGCGGTAGGTGTGATCCGCTTCCTCCTGCTGGCGCTCGCGGGCGGTTTCCTCACGCCCGCGGCTCTCCTCGGCGGCAAACCCGGCGTCTTCACGCTCCCAGGTGCGCCGTGTGTCGGCCTGCTCCCGTTCCAGCGCGTCCAGCCGGGCCTGATGCTCGCCTTCCAGGGCAGCGAGTCGGTCGCGGCTCTCCTGCTGGAGGGCGGCCAGAGCGTCGGCGGCCACGCGGATACGGCGCAGCTCGGCCAGTTCGCGCCGGGCCACCTCGGTGGCGGTGACCAGTTCGCTGAGCTTGGTCGCCTGCCCTGACAGCCGCTCTTCGAGCTGGGCCAGTACCGAGCCCACTTCGAGCTGCACGTCCGCCGACTCGCGCACAATGCGGTCTACCGTGTACCCGGCAGCGTGGTTCAGCACCTCACGGTTCTTGCGCTGCTGCTGCACCTCGGCGCGGCTCTGAAACCGGCCCTTTGCCGCCGCCTGCTCCTGGCGCAACGCCTTGAAAGCCTCCTGCAAGGTCTGGGAATCGTGTTCTGTCATCTTTCCTCCGCGAAATCGGGTTGATTTTTACGCTTAAAACATAACACAGCCGAACAGCTTTGTGCAAGCAGTCACACTAGAGCCTGGCGCGCGTTGCGGCGGAGGCGGCCAGTTTCCAGCTGTCAGCGGGCAACGCGAAAACGCCCCCGCTCAGGCGGGGGCGTTCGGACTGCTCTTCGCCGGCAACTGGAAGCTGACCGCCTCCCTCACTCCTCGGTACTTAGCACCGCCAGGAACGCTTCTTGCGGCACCTCCACCGTACCGATCTGCTTCATGCGGGCGCGGCCCTTCTTCTGCTTTTCCAGCAGCTTCTTCTTGCGCGAGATATCGCCGCCGTAGCACTTGGCAAGCACGTCCTTGCGGTAGGCCTTCACGGTGGCCCGGGCGATGATCTTGCCGCCGATGGTGGCCTGCACGGGCACGGGGAACATCTGCCGGGGGATCACTTCGGCCATCTTGTCCACGATCTTGCGGCCCAGCGAGTACGCCTTGTCCTCGTGGACGATCACGGCGAGGGCGTCTACCACCTCATTGTTGACCTGAATGTCCACCTTGCGCAGGTCGCCCTCGCGGTAGCCGATCTGCTCGTAGTCCATGGAGGCGTAGCCCCTGGAGATGGACTTGAGGCGGTCGTGGAAGTCGTAGAGAATCTCCGCGAAGGGCACCTCGTACAGCAGCTCCACCCGCTTGCCGACGTAGTTCATGGTGATCATAGATCCCCGGCGCTCCTGCAAGAGCTGCATCACCGGCCCGACGTAGTCCTCGGGCAGCATGATGCTCAGCTTGATGTACGGCTCCTCCACACTCGTGATGCGGTCGCGGGTGGGAAACTCGGCCGGGTTCTGCGTCTCGAACACGTCGCCGTTGGTCAGCGTGACGCGGTAGACCACGGCGGGCGCGGTGGCGATCAGATCGAGGTCGTACTCGCGCTCCAGGCGTTCTTGAATGATCTCGGCGTGCAGCAGTCCCAGGAACCCGCAGCGAAAGCCGAAGCCCAGGGCCTCGGAGGTCTCCGGCTCGAAATTGAAGGCGGCGTCGTTGAGCTTGAGCTTTTCCAGCGCGTCGCGCAGCTTGCGGTAGTCCTCGGTGGAGGTGGGGTACAGGCCAGAAAAGACCACCGGCTGCGCGGGTTTGAAGCCGGGAAACGGCTCGGGCGTAGGGCGGTCCTTTTGCGTGATGGTGTCGCCCACCTGCGCGTCGTGGATGTCGCGGATGCCCGCGGCAATCCAGCCCACGCTTCCGGCAGGCAGCGACTCGCCCACCACGAGGCCGGGCGTGAAGGTGCCTACCCGGTCCACATCGAAGGTCTTGCCCGAGTTGAACAGCATGATGGGCTGCTTCGGCTTCAGGGTGCCTTCCAGCACGCGCACGAACAGGATCACGCCCTGGTAGGCGTCGTAGAACGAGTCGAAGATGAGGGCCTTGAGGGGCGCTTCGGGGTCGCCGGGGGGCGGCGGAATGCGCTCCACGATGGCTTCCAGAATCTCGGGAATGCCCAGCCCCGATTTGCCGGAGGCGAACACCGCGTCCTTCGCCGGAATGCCGATCACGTCCTCAAGTTCCTGCGCCGCGCCCTCGGGATCGGCGGCGGGCAGGTCAATCTTGTTGATCACCGGCACGATTTCGAGGTTGCTGTCGATGGCGAGGTAGGCGTTGACGATGGTCTGCGCCTCTACGCCCTGCGAAGCGTCCACGAGCAGCAGCACGCCCTCGCAGGCTGCCAGCGAGCGGGACACCTCATAGTTGAAGTCCACATGCCCGGGGGTGTCGATCAGGTTGAAGGTGTATACCTCGCCGTTGTCACGCGTGTAGGAGAGGCGAACGGGCGTGCTCTTGATGGTGATGCCGCGCTCGCGCTCCAGTTCCAGGGTGTCGAGGGTCTGGTCGCGCTTGTCGCGCTCACCCATCGCGCCCAGGCGTTCCAGAATGCGGTCGGCCAGGGTGGACTTGCCGTGGTCCACGTGGGCGATGATGGAAAAATTTCTGACTTGGGTTGGGGGCCGGACACTCACGGAACGCAGTGTAGCGGGGGCGGAGGCCTGGGATTGGGGCAAAAGGTCGGACCGGTCAGCTGCAAAAGCGGCTCCGGCGGTGCCACGGTCAACCTTTGAGGCGGTCAGACCCCCGCGGACGTACCCTGCAGGCATGACTGCGCGCCGCGCCCTGCCCACCCGTCCTCGCCCTTCGGTCTGGAAGCGGCCGCTGCCCCTGCTGCTCGTGTTCCTCGCCGTGGGCGGCGCGTGGTGGCAGTCCCGTCCGAAAAACGTTCCCGTTCAGGCGGCGGCCCTCTCGCGCACCGTGGCGCAGGACTGGGCAGAATTGGCGCGGTTCGGTCCCCGTCCGGTGGGGAACGCGGGGCATGAACGGACGCTCGGATGGCTGGAGGGGGAGTTGCGCGCCCTCGGGTACAACGTCACCCGGGAGGCCGTCACGCTCGAGCGGCCCTATGATCGGGGCGGAAGACTGAAGGTGGGCGGGCTGAGCGTCCCCGCCTCCGCCTTGTACGGGAGCCAGGGCGGGGAACAGGAGGGGAGGCTCGTGCGCGTCTCGCCGGACGTTTCCTCGGAGCGGATGGAAGCTTTAGGACTTCGCGGACAGATCGCGCTGACCACCTGCGGCAAGACGCCCTGGCGTGAGCTCGTGGAGCGGGTCATGGGAGCTGGGGCACTCGGCCTGGTGATCGTGCAGGACTGCCCCCGCGCCCAGCTTCAGCGCGTGGCCTCCACCCCGCTGCCCCTCGTGCAGATCAGCGTGGCGGACGGGGCGAACGTATGGCCGCTGGCCGGGAAGCAGGCCCAGTTGTCCTCCAAGGTGGAGGTCCGGCGGATCACGGGCCACAACCTGATCGCGGCGCGGGTGGGCGCGGCGCCGGAGGTGCTGTTCGGGGCCCACCTCGACACGGTGAACGGCTCGCCCGGCGCAAACGACAATTCCAGCGGCGTGCTCGCGGTGCTGGAGGTGGCCCGGCGCGCTGCCCGAACCCCCTGGCGGACCGGGCGTGGTTCGTGCTGTTCGACGCCGAGGAAGACGGCACCATCGGCAGCCGCCTGTTCGTAGACGCGCACCGCTACCCCCTGCGCCAGACCCGCGCCATGCTGAACTTCGACATGGTGGGCGTGAATGCAGCGCCCCTGGGTGTAGCGGCCCACGCCGAACTCATACCGCTGGCCCGGCAGGTGTGGCCCGGCGTGCGCGTGTTCGGGGATGAGCCAGTCAACACCCGGGAAACCTTCGGCCGTTCCATGAACGTCACCGGGCGCAGCGATCACCTGGCCTTCAAGGAGTGGGGCGTGCGGACTGCATTTGTCCACCGTGGCCTGGACGTCAATTACCACGCCACCACGGACCGAACGCTCTCGCCTGCCCTCGTGACGCAGGCGGCGGTCTTCGCCACCCAGCTGGCCGAGACGGCGCTGAAGGCGCCCTGGACGCCCGATGGACCCTGCGAGGGCTTCAGCAGCAAGGGGTGTTAGTGGTCCAATGGGGAAGTAAATTGGGAGATAAGTTTCCCTCCGCACCGGAGAGCGTGCAATCACGACGCAAAGCCAAAAGGACCCCTTCAATTCAGCTCCCGAAGTCCCTCTCCATCAGACCATGAGCTGTACTTCGGGGAAATTCAGGAGCGTACACATTCGCTGTCTGGCACAGCATCTACGGACCTGTACGATCTTGAAACCACTGTGTGCTGTGGTCCAGAGACGGGAGGGAGTGGCTGCCCTTCGGTCTGGCGGAGGAATGGAGTCATGGCGCCAGCGGTGAAACCCAGATCCGGGGGTTCAACGCCGCACCATTTGCTCCTGAGCGCTCAGGCCGACAAGGCCGGGTCACGTCTCGGACGGCTTTTGCGTGGCCTGCGAATACCCCCGAAGTACAGTTGGAGCGTGTGTCAAAAAGAGGCCTTCTTTTTGACCGAAAGCCCGCCGGGCGAACTTGAATGGGCGTGGAGGAGAATGGCGCCGTGAGGGATGGGCTTCCACGCTCTAGGCCTGCAGTCAAAGGGCGTGCGGCGACGGGCTTCTTCCCGCCGTCGCCGCGCTGCTGAACGTGTGTCCCGGCCCGGTAGGCCTGGGTCCGCCTTCAGTCCTGCTGGTTGAAGTGGTTGGCGAGAATAAAGAAGGTGGGGGCCCACAGCCCCACGAAGATGCCGAAGCGCTCGCCGTGGGCGCGTTCCTCGGCCGTGCTGCCCTGTCCTCCCTGAGAAGCCCAGATGGCGATGGACCCGACGATGGACGCAATGCCCCCCAGCCGCAGCAGATTGACCAGTTCACCGTTTCGCATGGTTTTCCTCCTGGGCGCGGACCGCCTCGGCACCGCGCTGTTCGCCACTGTCGCCCGGTGCCTTTCGCCCCGTCTGCACGATTCCCGACAGTGGCGGGCGTGCCTGAGGAGACCTTCAAGAAAGGGTGGATTCCAGGTCCTACACCCGCTCCAGCCGTTCGTACGGCTCCGGTGGCAGTTCCACGTGCACGGCGTCGCCCGGCCGGGTTATCCCGCCGCTGATCACCACGCCCATGATTCCGGCCTTGCGGATGACGTGCCCCTCCGCGTCGCGGTCGAGGACAGCGCTCAGCAGGCCCGGCTGGAAGTTGTCGATCTGGGCACAGGGGTTTCTCAGGCCGGTGACTTCCACCACCGCCTCTGCTCCCAGGTGCAAGCGGGTGCCGCGCGGCAGGTCCAGCAGCCTGATGCCCCGCGTGGTGACGTTCTCGCCCAGGTCACCCGGCTCTACCGCAAAGCCCTTGTCCTGCAGTTCGTCCAGCAATTCGGCGTGGATGAGGTGAACCTGCCGCAGGTTGGGCTGCGCCGGGTTCTGGGCCACCCGCGAGCGGTGCTTGACGGTGCGGCCCGCGTGGGCGTCGCCCTCCACACCCAGGCCCTCAAGCAACCGGATGGCGGGGCGGGGGTCCTTGCTGAAGGTATGTTTGGCTTTGCGGCTAACGGCTTCGACGGTTCCCGTCCTGGCGGGCTCTGTGGTCATGGCTCTTTCTCCGTGGGGCTGGGCAGTCGGTCTGGGGACGTTTCGAGCATCCGGGCGATGGGCGCGAAGGTGCGGCGGTGAACGTCCGACACGCCCAGCCGTTCCAGGGCCGTTCTGTGGGCCGGTGCGCCGTACCCTTTATGCCCCGCGAAGCCGTAGCCTGGATACTGGCTGTCCAGCTCGGTCATCAGCCGGTCTCGCTCGGTTTTGGCCAGCAGGCTGGCCGCCGCCACCGAGTAGCTCAGGGCGTCGGCCCTCGGGGGAGCGAGGAGGGGCAGGGCCGTGTGCAGGCGCAAGTAGTCGGTGATCAGGGCCTGGGGGGCGGGGTCCAGGCGGGCCAGCGCCCGGGCGGCGGCGGCGTGCGTCGCACCCAGGATATTCAGCTGCGCGATCTCCTGGGGCCAGGCGTGTTCCACAGCCCAGGCCACGGCCACGCGGCGCACCTCCTCGGCGTAGGTTTCGCGCTGGGCGGCCGAGAGTTGTTTGGAGTCGCGGAAGGGGTAGTCCGTCGCCAGGCCGGGCAGGAGAACGGCCGCCACGGTCACGGGCCCGGCCCAGGCTCCGCGTCCAGCCTCGTCCACGCCGGCCACCCGGACGTGACCCCGCCGCCAGTGTTCGCGTTCGAAGGCCCAGTTGGGGGTGACGGAAGGGGGCATGGGGGTAGGGTAACGGTTGGCGGGGTTTTGGAGGTTTGGGGGCGGGGGTCTTGCCGTGGGTTGCTCCACCTCCCTGAGAGGGCAGGGGAGCAGCGCTGCGCTCAACAGGCTCGGCGCCGTTCGTTTGAAGGCGTGTACGGCTGTTGAAAGGGGCGCGTGGGCTGCGCGTAGGGGCGGCCTTGGTGGGTGTTGGGCAGCGAAGGGGGAAGGAGGAGGGCGCCATGGCCTTTGGACCCCTCCTCCCTTATGAAGGAGGCCAGGAGGGGGTGGACGCCGAAGGCCGCCCTGTGCGGCCCCCTTACCCCACCCTCAGCCGTTCCTCCAGCCGCCGCGCGAAGCGGTCCGTCCCGTTTCTCGCGTCGAAGCGGGCGGCCATCGCTCCAGCCTCCCGGGTGAAGTGTTCGGCCAGCTCTTCCGGGCGGTAAGCGCCGTCCTTGCGGAAGAGGGCGAAGGTGCGCGGCAGGAGGACCTTCACGCTTCCCTGGCCTTCCTGGGCGCGCCATAGGGTCGCGCTCGCGCCCAGGAAGCCAAAGAGGTCTGAAGGAGAGCGGAGGCCCAGGGCCAGATCGAGGTGTTCGGCCCACACCGTCAGGGCGCGGCCCAGTTCCTTGACGGCCACGAGGTAGGTCACGTGTTCGGCAATGGTTTCGATAAAGTTGCGGTCGAGTCGGGCCAGGCGCAGCCCTTCTGTGTGGGCGGCGTGGGCGTCTTCGGGCTGGTCGAGCCGCAGCAGGGGTAGGAGCAGGTTGGCGTGGGTCACGGTGGGCACGTTATGGCAGCTCATGCCTTGCTCGATGATCTCGCGCCCGAGCTTCACGGCCGCCGCCGGGTTGCCGCGTTCCGCGTAGTAGACCATCACCTTGTTCTGCTCGCACGCCTCGCAGTCGCTGAGGCTGTCGCGCGGCAGGGAGCGCCAGGCGAGAAAGGCCCGCTGCGCGCCCACCCTGTCCCCGATATGGTTGGCAAGGCTGAGGCGGTGGTAGGCCGCGAAGTGCGCGCCCGAGCCGAAGACCTGCGCCCGGCGCTCGAAGTCGGCCTGCAGTTTGCGCAGGCGGTTCAGCGGAAAAGCTGGGTTGTCCAGGCTGCTGCTCAGGAGCCACTTGTACATCCACATCACGTAATACGCCTGGTGTCCGAACTCGGCGGGGTGGCGGTCAAAGGTGCCGATCAGCCACGCGAAGTGAATCATGGCCTTGTCTGGAAAGCCGCTGAAACTTGCGGCCCGTACCAGCGCCATTCGTGCCCGAAAGGCCGCCGGACGGTCCTTCTGGCTGTCCGCCAGCCGCACGGCGCGTTCCAGAAAACCGATGGCCCCCTCAGGGGGATCCTGCGCCTCAGCGAGTTCGATCAGTTCGTCTACAGTTTCCATAGTTCCTCCGGAACGAAGAGGACGGAGGGCGAGGGAAAAAAGGCGTTCTGCTCCCCTGCGCTCGGCCGTCTCCCTCAGTTCAGTGTTCCCAGGTGCGTCGCCCGCAGGCCCCAGCGCATCATGTCCGTCAGGCCTTCGGCGAGCAGCGCGAGTTCTTCGGCGCGCAGGGGGTGGTGGCCCAGCAGGTGCGCCTGCACGTACAGCATCTGGACCAGTCGGGAAAAGACGGCCTCTTGCTCCACGTGCAGCAGGTCCTGCACGAGCGGGTGGTTCAGGTTGAGGTGCAGCCGCGAGGCGCGAACGTCCTCGTACTCGGAGGCGTAGTCGTCCAGAAATTCTGAGAACAGCCCGTCCGAGACCTCTTTCGACGCCTCAATGTCCGAAAGCAGGCGGCGCTCGTTCGTGACGATGAGGAGGGCGGGCAGTTCGGCCGGCGCGAAGCGCTTGACGCCGACCTCGCACCCCAGGCCCGAGAGGGCCACGTTGGCGCGTTCCAGCACACCCCCCAGGCCGCCTGTGGCCACGTCCTCCAGCGAGAGGGCGTAGGTCTGGGCGTCCACCTCCTCCAGCTCGCGTCCAAAGAGGCGGGCGTAGGCGCGCAGCAAGGGCACGTCGTAGGTGTACACCGCGTTCACGACGCTGTGCCCGTAGGCGCTGGCCACCTGCGCGATCTGCCGGAACTGGTCCAGGTTGGTCACCATCCGCAGCGTGGGCGAACGCCTCGCGTACTCGCCCAGCTTCATTCTCCCGGTGGACGTTTCCAGGGCGAATTCGGGGGCGAGCAGGCGGAAAAAGTCGTCTTCCTCGGTGGCCAGGGCCTTGAGGGGCAGGTGGTGCAGCGAGATCAGGGCTTCGAGCCGCTGCGGGTCACGCTCGGCCAGCTCCCCGATGTAGCCGCGCAGCCCGTTGTTCAGGGCCTCGCGGGCGGCCTTGAGGGCACCGTCTTCATAAAACGATTCGCGCGAGGCAGTGGGGTGCAGGTGGTCTACGTTCAGCAGGCAGCGCACGAAAAAGGCCCAGTCGGGCAGCAGGTTGCTCAGGTCATGGCCCAGCAGCATCCGCTTGAGGTACACCGAGTGCCACTGCCGGGACGAGCGCTGGGTGGCGTGGGGCAGCACGAGGGCCACGCCCAGCAGCCCGCCTTCCTCGCTGCGAAGCGCTACGGCGTCCAGCGCCTCCACACCCAGTTCCTCCCGGGCATAGGCCAGCACCTCGTCCCTTTTGCTCGCGTCGCCCGCAGCGTAAGCCAGCCAGGGCGGCATCACGGCGTTCACGTGGGCGTACTCCTCACCGTCTGTGACGTGAATGGGGTACGGCAGGATGCGCCCGTAGTTTTCCAGCGCCCTGCGCAACTCGCCGTACTCGAAGTAGAAGTCGGTGTCCTCGCGGGCGCGCAGGCGGACGGTGGTACCGACGTCCAGGGTGGTGTCCGCCAAGGCCTCCAGCGTGTATGTCCCGTCGGCCTGGGCCAGCCAGCGCACAGCGGAGCTGCCCGTCGCGCTCCGGGTAAGCAGTTCGATCTCGCCGCTCACCATGAAGCACGACAGCAGGCCGATGCCGAACTGCCCCAGAAACGTGTCGCGCGCCTCATCGATGCGCTTGGACGAGCGCCCAATGGTGGCGAGAAACTCATGGACCTCGGCTTCGGTCAGGCCCACGCCGTTGTCGCGGAATTCCAGCAGCGGGAGTTGACCCTCCTCGCGGAAGAGCCGGGCCTCGATGACGGGTTGAAAGTCGCCGAACCGCGCCCGCCGCGCCGTGATGGCGTCCACCCCGTTTTGCAGCAGTTCGCGGACGAACACGCTGGGATCGGAATAGAGGTGGTTGGACAGCAGATCGATGATGCCGCGCAGATCCACTTTGAAGGCGTGTTCCATAGCGGGCATTGTAGGGAGCGTGGGCAGCGGCGGGCATAGCCGTTTTGGCGCACGGGTTTTTGGCGTAGGGGCAAGGTCAAACGGCGCACCCGGCCGCCTGTGTGCCACTCTGGGGGCGTGACTGGTAAGGGCAAGCAGAAGATTCGATTGAACAGGCCGGAGGCGAGGCGGGCCGAGGGACAGCGCCCAGAGGTGGCCGAGCCGGCAGAGGCGGAGCGCTACTTCGGCGTGCGGCCCGCCACACTCGGTCCCCGGCTGGACCGGCTGAGCGTGCTGACCAAACCCGGCGTGCGCGGCTTTCCGGGGGTAGACGCGGCGCAGGCCCTCCTCATGGAGACCATGCGCAAGGACCGCGTACGCGGCGAGGTGCTGGACCTGACCGCGATGGGCGGCCTGCTGGGCAGCCTGCAGGGTGTGACCCTGCGGGCAGTGGAGGGCGCGGCGGCAGCCCTGACAGTCCTGAAGGCGGCAGGCTTCGACGCCCACGCCGCCGCGCCAGGCGACGAGCTGCGCGAGCGCTGGCCTGAGCGGCCCCGCACGGTGGCCCTCGTGTTGGCGGGAGACCGGGGCAACGCCTACGCCTTCTCGCAGGTGGCCTGGGCGCACGCCTCCACGCCCCCCGGCGGAACCCTCTACATCGCCGGGGACCGGGACAAGGGCTTTGACCGTTATGTACGCGCGGCGGGAACAGCCTTCGGAACGGGGGAAACCATCGCCCGGGACGGCGGCATGCGGGTGGCGAAATTGATTCGCCGCCCAGGCCCCACCCCGGCCTTCCCCGAGCCTGAGGGCTACGAGGCGTTCGGCGTGCGCGTGGTAGGCCTGCCTGGGGTCTTCAGCGCCGCCCGTCCCGATAAGGCGACGACGCTGCTGCTGGAAACGCTGGCCGGGTTGCCGCTGGAAGGCAAGCACGTGCTGGACCTCGGTACGGGTACGGGCCTGATCGGTGCGTGGGCGGCGGGGCAGGGCGCGCAGGTCACGCTGGTGGACGGCGATCTCCAGAGCGTCCGCAGCGCGCGTGCCACCCTCGCCGCGAACGGTCTGCACGGCGAGGTGATCCACAGCGACGTAGACGCGGAGTTGGGCGAACGGACCTTCGACGCCGTGTTGACCAACCCGCCCTTTCATGTGGGCCGGGGCGTGGTGTTGGACGTGGCGCGGGAGTTTATCGCCACGGCGGCGCGTCGCCTGAACCCGGGCGGAACCCTGTACCTCGTGGCGAACGAGCCGCTGCCCTACGAGGCGGCGATGCGCGAGGTGGGGGCGGTGCGCGAGCTGCGGCGCGAGGGCGGCTTCAAGGTGGTGGAAGCGCGGCGGGCCTGACCCTCAGCGCCCTGCCCCCAGCACCTGCCGTACCCGTTCGGGCAGGGCGGCGCGGTCTTTGGCCATCAGCGCGCTGCGTGGACGGCGGTGGTGCAGGGCCAGGTAGACCTCGGCCTGCTGAAACAGAAAGGCGCGGTAGCCCTCCTCGCCTCCGCTGCGCACACACTCCAGCGCCAGCAGGTCGAGCTGGCCTTCCAGCGTCTGCAGCGCGATATACCGGGCCGCGTTCGCCCCGCTGTCGCCCAGCAGGGGCGGCAGGGCGGCCAGGCGTTCGGGCGCCCGGGTCAGCGTCCGGGCGGCGCGCTTTACGTTGGGGTCTTCCAGGGTCAGGAGGCAGGCGCGGCAGGGCTGCTCACGGCTGGCCTCGCCGCACACCGGGCAGGGACGCCAGCCCTGTTCCTCACGCCATTTGCGGGCGCGGGTAATCGCCTCGGCGGCCTTCAGGGCCACGTCCCTCAGGTCCCCGTCCACGTTCCGCACAAGTTCGCGGGCGCGGGCACGGTCCGGCGCGGGCAGCGGCGCGACGCGGGGGGCTGGGGTGGGCGAACGCACCGTGCCCACGCTGAAGCGGATCTCGGTGATCTTCTGCTCACCCAGCAGCTCGTTTAAGCGCTTCAGGAAGTGGTGACGCTGCATGGTAAGGTGGTGCGCCGCCGCGCTGTCGCGCACCTCCACGAACAGCGTTCCCCCCTGCTGTGAGCGGGGCCGGGTCATCCGTGCGATCTCGGGGCCAACCGCCTGCGGCCAGACCAGCAGCGCCCGCGCCCGCTGCACGCCCCTCGCGATGCGGGCGGTTCCCAGCGTGGCCCCCAGCAGCTCGGAAAAGTCACGCGGTCCGTTTAGTCGGCGGGGATTAGCCATGGTGAGGGCCTTTCAGCGTGAGCGGAGGGCGGGCACGGCCGCTCCGCCCTCCGCTCACGCTCCCACCTTCGTTCGCGCGCCCTCCACCGTGCTGTGATCTTCGGGGGTAAAGCGGCCCCCGTTGGCGTGCAGGGCCAGCGCCGCGCCGGGCACGGATTCGGTCCCGGTCACGATGGCCTGAGGCACGCTGGCGGCGAGATTCAGCAGGAAGGCGCGGCGGCCCGGGTCCAGTTCGGCCGTGAAGTCGTCGATCAGGAGCACGGGCCGCTCTCCGAAGCGCTCGGCCAGGAGTTCGAGTTCGGCGCGGCGCAGGGCCAGCGCCACCGTGCGTCCCTCGCCCCGGCTGGCGTATTCGCCCGCCGGAAACTCACCCAGGGTCAGCGTGAGGTCATCGCGGTGAGGGCCAGTGACGGTGGAACCGCGGGCGAGTTCCTCGGCCCGCCGAGAGGCGAGGTCCGCCGCATAGGTTTCCGGGGTGGTGGATTCGGTCAGGGTCAGCGTCAGTTCCTTGCGGCTGCCCAGCGCGGCGTTTGCCTCGCAGCTCAACTCGTTCAGGCGGGTCAGGGCGCGGCGGCGAAAACTCATGATGTCGGTGCCGAGTTTCACCAGCGCGTCGTCCCAGACGTGCATGGCCCAGTCCTCGCCGGCTTTCAGGGCCGCGTTGCGCTGCGACACCGTGCGCTCGTAACGGGCGAGCTGCTGGCCGTAACGGGCGCTCAGGCGCGAGAGCAGGGCGTCGAGGTACGCGCGGCGTCCGGCCGGAGGGCCGAAAACCAGTTCGCTGTCTTCCGGACGGATCCACACCGCACTGCCGCGCGGCAGGTCTCCCGCTCGGGCGCGCACCCCGTCCACCTTCAGCTGCCGCCGTCCGCGTCCCAGGCCCACTTCCTGAATGCTGAGGCTGCCGCCCTGCTGCACGTCGGCGCGCACGTAGGCCTCGCGCTCGCCCGACTGCACAAGCTGCTCCAGCCGGGTCACGTCCGTCAGCCCGGTCAGGGCGAGGTAGGCGGCTTCCAGCAGGTTGGTCTTGCCCGCGCCGTTCTCGCCGTACACACCCGTCACGCCCGCCGGGAAGTTCAGGGTCCCCGGGGCAAGGTTCCGGTAATTCAGCGTGGAGAGGGCCGAGAGGTGCACACCCACCATTCTACCGCCGCAGCCTGGAAGGCGGGGGTGCGCGGGGCTGCAGTTGAAAGGACGCGGGAGGCGTGGCAACGCCTTATCCTCGGTGCATGCCGTCCACCCGTGATCCGCTGCTGATCCTCACGCCGCACCCTTCCGGGGCGCTGCCCACCGACGTGCTGCGCGAGATGCTGGGCGAAGACGTCTTCGATCCAGCGAAGCGGGAGGCCTTCCTCCAGCGCGTCTTTCTGGAGGGAGACCCTTTCACGGACCTGATCTACGCCGTCCCCGGAGCGCGCTACCTGCAAGCGCCCTGGAGCCGCTTTGCCGCGGACCTCAACCGCGAGCGCGATGACCGTGAGGACAACGGCGTGATCAAACGGACCGACTTCGCCCGGCGTCCCCTCTACCCAGCAGGCTTCACCCTGTCCCCCCAGGCGCGTGAGGCCCGGTTGCGCCGCGTCTGGGACGCCTTCGACGCGCAGGTGGGGCGTGAGCTGGAGGGCGCGGCCCTGATGATCGTGGGGCATTCGATGGCCTCGCGCGGACCGGCGCTGGGGCGCGACACTGGCACTCCGCGCCCGGCCCTCACGCTGATGCTGGGCACCGACGACGCCCCCACCTTTCCCCGTGAGCGGTGGGACGCCCTGCAGGCCGCCTGCGCCTCCGCCTTCGCCCCGGTGCTGACGGGCCACCTCACCCGCGTGGCGGTGGGCGATCCCTGGACCACCGACACCCTCAGTGCCCGCTGGCGGGCCAGGGCCGGCATTCCCGCCTTCGGCCTGGAAGTCAACGTCGCCCTGTACTTGACCGAGGCGGGCGAGCCGATGCCCGAAGAGATACGGGCCCTGGCAAACTGCTTCGAGCAGTTTGCCGACGCGGCGCTGTCCTTGACGGCTGAAAGCTGACGGCCGACCGCCCGTACGGCACCGGCCAGTTTCCGCACAGCCCGTTTGGGCGCTCCGTTCGCGTCCGTGCCGTAGAGGTGGTGCGCGAGGTTATCCCCGGTGCCGTCTTGCAAGATGTTCTGCCCGCCAGGGCCGGTCCTGGTTGAGGCGGCTGCCCAGCACCGGTGCGCCGCCACCCGCGTCCAGCCGCACGCCGCTCTTGTCGAAGTACGGCCCTGGTGATGCCCGTCGCGCGGCCCACCTGAACGGAAGGAGGGGCTGCGCAGGCCCCGGCAGCCCAGGTCGCAGGGCGTGAACAGGCAGTAGAAGTTGCCGCGCTTGATGATGGAGGGGCCCCGACGGAAGTGTTTGCCACGTCAGGGCGGTCATGCTGCGCACAGGAAGTCAGGTGCCGCCGTTTTGCGCCACCTCCGGGGCCCAGATGTTCTTGGGCGCATACCCGGTTTTGACCCACCCCGGCACTGGAGTTTCGCCCACCGTTTGCCAAGGCGCGCCCAGCCCACCGTCGAACACGGTCACGCCGCCCGGATTGTCCGTGGCGCGCCCGGTGCCCGTGGAGTAGGCGTGGTAGGAGCCGCCCACCTTGAGGACGGTGGGGCCATGCGCGCCGAGATCGCCCACATGCCGATCAGAATCTGGGCGGCGAGGGGCCCCCTGGGGGAGGCCGAGAGCGAGGAGATCATCAGGGGGCGGCGAGCAGCGGGGTGGGCATGGAGTTCTCCGGGCAGCGTGAAGGGAGAGGTGGCCTGCGCCGCTCCAGATGTGCAGGGGGGGGGAAGAAAAACCGGTCCGTCACGGCATGAATTTGCGAGCGGTTACGGGACAGAGGCCCGGCTGCTGGTCGTCAATCCCCGCAGCTTGTGGGCGTGGCCCCCATCTGAGGCCCTTCCGCCGCTGAGTTCAGGCTTCGCGCGTCGCCAGCGTGTGCATCTGCGTCAGCAACTCGGCCACAGCTTCACGGTCTGCAGCGTCTCGCAGGGCGTCTTCGAGGTGGGTCAGGCCCTCCCGCGCCTGCCCGGCGGCGTACTCCTGCGCGTAGGCCACGCTGCCGCCTTCCAGCAGCCAGCGGTGAATCTGATCGACCACTTGGGGGTCCTTGTTCACCCGTTCCCGGCGCATCTGCTCCAGGAAGGCTTCCCGCTGATCCTCTGGCGCTCCCCCCAGCCAGTGCAGGGTGATCAGGGTGCGCTTGCCTTCCAGCAGGTCCCCGCCGATCTCCTTGCCGTACCTGCTGGCATCGCCCGTTAGGTTCAGCACGTCGTCCCGAATCTGGAAGGCGGCGCCCAGCGCCAAGCCTGCAGCGGTGAAGCCGTCGTGGGGGGGGCAGCCGGCGGCGAGAGCGCCCAGCCGCAGCGGTACCACCACCGTGTAGTACGCCGTCTTGAGCTGCACCATCTCCAGGTAATCGGCTTCCCGCAGGTTCCATTCCCGGCGCTCCACCCAGCTCAGGTCGAGGTGCTGGCCCTCGGCCGTGCGGTGGATCATCTTCAGAAACTCGTCCATCGCCCCCGGCACCGCTGCCCGGTGAACGGCCGCCCACATGTAGGCGTGCAGGGCGTCTCCCACATTGATCGCCACCGGCACCCCGTGCAGTCGGTGCAGGGCCGGGCGGCCCCGGCGCTCCTCGGAGTCGTCCTCGATGTCGTCGTGGATCAGCACCCAGTTCTGAAACAGTTCCAGGGCGGCCGCGAGCCACAGCGCCCGCTCCCAGCGCGGTGACTCCGGCGCAACGCCGTGCGCCCCCGCCGAGGCGAGCAGCAGTTCGCTGCGGATGCCTTTGCCCCCGCGCTGGGGGTAGTCGCGCAGCATGGCGGCATAAGCGCGGAGTTCGGGGCGGCCCTCCCCCTCGCCGGGCAGGAGTGACAGCACGCGTCGGAGCAGGTCAGGGCGCATCGCGGCGCAGTCTAGCGGCCGGGGGACCACGCCACACATGGGACACCCAGGCGCACCTCGCTCGCCTACACTGCCGGGGTGACCGCCGCTGCCCTCCGCCACCCCCGCCTCTTGCGGGCGCTGATTTTCGGTGGGGCGCTGCTGCTGCTGCTCGGGGTCGCCCTGACGCCCGACGTGCGGGCCTTTTTGGTGCGGGGCTTCGCAGCGCTGACCTCGCACGATCCGGCAGTCACGCGCGCCTTTGTGGAGGGGCTGGGGTGGGGCGGACCGCTCGCCCTCGTCGCAGGTTTCACGGTGCAGGCGGTGGTGCCGGTGGTGCCTGCCCTGGTGATCACGGCGGTGACGGCGCGGGCCTACGGTCCTGTCGAGGCCTTTTTCATCGTTTACATCGGCACGCTGCTGGGGGCAGTGGCCGGCTACGGCCTGGGGCGCGCGGTGGGCGACACGCTGGTGCGGTTGCTCGCCGGCGAGCGGGCCAGGAGCGCGGCCCACGCCTTTGCCACGCGCCACGGGGTGCAGGGCGTGCTGCTCGTGCGCCTGATGCCGGTGTTGTCGGCCGACGTGATGAACCTGGTGGCGGGCGCAGCGGGTGTGCCCTTCCGGCCCTTCCTGCTGGCGACGGCGGCGGGGGCGCTGCCCGTGACCGCACTGGTGGTGTGGCTCAGCGGCAGCGGAAAGCGCCTGGCCTGGGGCGTGGCCCTGCTTTCGGGGGTGGCGGCGCTCGTGGCGGGGGTGCGCTGGTGGCTGGGCCGCCGTGCGGCCCACGCGGGCACTTCCTCCGCCGGGTCCTGACGCCCCCATTTGCGGGAATCCCAGGGGCACAGTTCGGCCAATTGGGCCAGACGGGCGGCGGGCAGTGGGCCCGAAGTCGGGTAGACTGCCGGGCGAAAGCCCCGTGTGGGGCGTTGCCGGGAGGAATATGACGTACAGCAAGCGGGCCGACGCGGCCCAATCCGAGGTGGCCCAGTCCGGGGAGGCTTCCGCCTACGAGCGTGCGGGCGTGAGCATCGAGGCCGGGCACCGGGCGGTGGCCCTGATGAAGGGGGCGGTCGCCCGTACCCACAACCGGCAGGTGCTGGGGGGCATCGGGGGGTTTGGCGGGTTGTTTCGCCCTGAATTCACCGGGATGCAAGACCCCATCCTCGTCGCTTCCACCGATGGTGTAGGCACGAAGACGAAGGTGGCGACGGCCGCCGGGCGTTACCGGGGTCTGGGCGCGGACATCGTGAACCACTGCGTGAACGACATTCTGGTGCAGGGCGCGCGGCCCCTGTTTTTTCTCGACTATGTGGCGATGGGGCAGCTCAGTCCCGAACTCGTGGCGGAGGTGGTGACGGGCGCAGCGGGAGCCTGCGAGGCCCTGGGAGTGGCCCTGCTGGGCGGCGAGACGGCCGAGATGCCCGGCGTGTATGTGGAGGGTGAACTCGACATCGTGGGCACCATCGTCGGAATGGTCGACCGGTCCCGGCTGGTGGACGGCTCGCGCATCGAGGTGGGCGACGCCGTGATCGCCCTGCCTTCCAGCGGCCTGCACACGAACGGCTACAGCCTCGCGCGCATGGCGCTCTCTGACCTGGACTGGCACGAGGAACGCGCGGACCTTGGTGGGGCTGTGCTCGAAGACCTGCTCGTGGAGCCGCACCGGGCCTACGTCGCGGCCTTCGATGCCCTCACCGGGGCGGGGACCGACATTCGCGGCATGGCGCACATTACGGGCGGCGGCCTCGTGGACAACCCGCCGCGCGTCTTTCCGCAGGGCATCGGGATGCGGGTGGACACTTCCTCGTGGACGGTGCCGCCGGTGTTCGAGCTGATTGTTCGGCAGGCCAGGGTGGCGCGCGCTGAGGCTTTCCGGGCACTGAACATGGGCGTGGGCTTCTTGTTTATCGTGCCAGCTGAGCAGCGGGAGGCGGCCCTGGAGGCCCTGCGCGGCGCAGGCGAGACGCCCTGGGAGATCGGACAGATGGTACCCGGAAGCGGCGTCACCTTCTCGCCCGGGGAGACGGGCCCGGAGGGAGTCACCCCTTGACCGAGCGGCGTCCTCCCACCGGGCTGACGGCCCCGGACCGCCGGTCGGCGACGGAGTTCTGGGTGGTTCGCCACGGCGAGAGCACCTGGAACGCCAGCGGACGCTACCAGGGGCAGACCGACGTGCCCCTCAGCCCGGTGGGGGTGTTGCAGGCCGCCGCCCTCGCCGAGCGCCTGACCGGACAGCGCTTCGACGCGGTGTATTCCAGTGACCTCGCCCGCGCCTTCCAGACCGCCGAGGCCGTGGTGGAGCGCTTGCAGGGACAGCCGCCCGTGCAGCCGGACCCCGGCCTGCGCGAAATCGACGTCGGCGCACTCGCCGGGCTGGGCCTCCGCGAGATCGAGGTGCAGCACGCCGACTACCTCACCGCCCTGCGCGCGGACCCCTGGGCCACCCGGCGCCCCGGGGGCGAGAGCATGGAAGACCTCTTCGCCCGCTGCGGCGAGGCGTTTGAGCAGCTGCGTGCGCGCCACGCGGGGGGCCGTGTACTCGTCTTTACCCACGGCGGCGTGGTGCGCGTGGCCGTGGGCCTGGCGCTGGGTGGGGTGCCCCACAACGCCTGGGCGCGGCTGAGCGTCACGAACACCTCCATTACCCGCGTCCTGCTCGCGGGGAGCCACGGCACCCTGCTGGGCTTCAACGACGACGCGCACCTCGAAGACCTGCTGGAGGCGACGGAAGCCGACGACGTGCTGGGACAGGCCCCGTAGCCCCCCCGGCTGGCTCCACCCCTGCTACCCTGACGGGCACATGATGGCTTCCACCCTCGAAGACCGCTTCCGCGCGGGTGATCCCCGCGCCCTGGCCCGCGCCGTCACCCTGGCCGAAAGCGGCCTGGACGCGGCGCGGCCCCTGCTGCGCGCCGCCCGCGAAACGTCGGCCGCCCGCGGCCCGGGCGGCACCGTCGTGCTGGGCGTCACGGGCAGCCCCGGCAGCGGCAAGAGCACGCTGACCGACGCCCTGATCGCCCATCTGCGCGAGGAGGGCAAGCGGGTGGCCGTCCTGGCCGTGGACCCCAGCAGCCCCTACTCCGGCGGCGCAATCCTGGGCGACCGCATCCGCATGCTGCGCCATCATGCCGACGGAGGCGTGTTCGTACGCTCGCTCGCCAGCCGGGGAGTGCTGGGCGGCCTGTCTGCGCGCACCATGCAGGTGCTGGCGCTGATGGAAGGTGCTGGGTTCGACTGGGTGATTCTGGAAACGGTGGGCGTGGGCCAGTCTGAGGTGGATGTGGCCGCCGCCTGTGACCATACGCTGCTCGTGCTGACGCCGGCCGGCGGCGACGGCGTCCAGGCATTCAAGGCCGGAATCATGGAGATTGCGGACGTGATCGCGGTCAACAAGGCTGACCTGCCCGGCGCGGACCGCACAGTGCGTGAGCTGATGGCCGCGCAGGGCCTGGGCCACCATGACGAGCACACCTGGTTTGCTCCTGTGCGCCGTACGGTGGCCGCGAAGGGGGAGGGCACACCGCAAATCGTGGAGGCCGTCCTGGCCCACCGCGCTTTCCTGGGTGAGGACGGATTGCAGGAGCGCCGCCGCCGCCGCGCCGAGTTCGAGGTCCGCACGCTCGTTCAGGACCGGGTGATGAGGCGGGCCCGGGAGCTCAGCCGTGACCTCTACACCCGCGTCGCCCGGGGCGAGCTGGACGCGGACACGGCGGCGGACGAACTGCTGGCCGGAGCGTAGGCGAGCGTCCAGCTTCGCCCGCCGGGTGCTCTTCCGGTCTGGGACGAGACCCAGGTGGAGGACCAGGTGGAAGACGCCGAATGCCCGTGCCGCGCCCTGGAACTGTGCAGCGCATGAATGACCGCGTCCCCGTAAGCTGGGCCCCATGCAATCCCGCGCCCTGGCCCCCCTGATCTTCGGCTTCCTGACCGTACAGCGCCTCCTCGAACTGCGGGTGGCCCGCGCCAACGAGCGCTGGGCGCGCGAGCAGGGGGCCACCGAGTACGGCCGGGAACACTACCCCCTCTTTTTCGCGCTGCACCCCAGCTGGATGCTGCTCACGCTGCTGGAAGGCCGCCGCTCGCGTGGACGGATCAACGGGCTTGCCCTCGCGCTGTTCGTGCTGGCCCAGCCGCTGCGGTACTGGGTGATCCGCACACTGGGCCGCTACTGGAACACCAGAGTCCTGATCGTGCCCGGCGGTGAGCGGATCACGGGCGGCCCCTTCCAGTATCTGCGGCACCCCAACTACGCGGTGGTGGCGCTGGAAATGGCTGCGGCGCCACTGGCCGTTGGGGCGTGGCGCACGGCCCTGGCCTACAGCGTGCTCAATGCCGCCCTGATCCTGCTTATTCGCCTACCCGCCGAAGAGCGGGCGCTGCGGGCGTACCAGGTGGGGAAGGCGGCGAGAGACTGACCCGGCAACCGTACGGAGGGCCAGGGAAAGAAGAAAGTCGCGCCGCCCCCTATGACGCCTGCGGCCAGGACTGCGGCACCCGCCGCTCGAACACCAGCCCCTCTGGTGTCCCGGCCAGGCGCACCGCCGACAGCACGAGCAAGCGCTGCAGTTCCAGCCGGACCCGCCCCAGATCATTGGTGCGCTCAATGGCGGAGGCGACGGCGCGGACGTTCAGGCAGTGGTGTTCGGCCTGCAGCAGCATTCGCAACTCGTTCAGACCGTCGGTCAGGTCCCGCGTCACCAGGAGGATGTCCTGCCCGGCCTGCGCACCCTCCAGGCTGGAGGCATTCAGCACCGGAATCCCTCGCGAGGCGGCCAGCGCTTCTGCAAATCCCTCCGCACCCGGCACGGCCAGCACAGCGTCCACCTCTGGCAGCGAGGCGGAGAAGACGAGGGCCAGTTCGGTCCATTCGGTAAAGGGCAGGAGTTCGAGTTTATTTCGCAGCCGTTCCTCAGAGGGTAGGGCCGCCGCGACCGCATCCCGGAACGGCAGATTCATGCCTCAGTTTAATTCAGATGCTGTGAAGAAGTTCATACGTCGACTGATTCAATATTCATCTACTGGGGGTGGCCCATAGACATGGACGCGTGTCCTCTGCTCGCAGGTGGCGCGGCGTAGGGTAGACCCCATGCGAGCCGCTGCTGCCCACACCGCCCTGCGTCACGGAACGGCTGTGGCCGTCGCCGTCACGGCAGGGCACTTTATCAATGACGCGTACGGAGCGATGCTCACCCCCCTCGCGCCCGCCCTGCAGGGCAGGTTCGGCGTCAGCATCGCTGCCGTCACGCTGCTCTCCAGCGTCTTCAGCCTGACGAGCAGCGTGTTGCAGCCTCTGCTGGGCATTCTGGGGGAGCGGCTGGACCGCCGTTACGCTGCCGCGCTCGGTCCCCTGATGACGGGCCTGGGTTTGACGATGATGGGTTTTATGCCGTGGTTCGGGGCGCTGGTGTTGCTGGTGGCGGTGGCCGGGTTTGGCAGCGGGTTCTTTCATCCCGCGGGCGCGGCCTACGTGGCCCTGAGCAGTCCCCCGCAGAAGCGCGGGCTGTGGGCCAGCCTCTTTAGTGCGGGTGGAACGGGGGGTATGGCGCTGGGGCCGGTGTTCGCGGGCGTCGGGCTGGCACATCTGCCGTGGTTCGCGCTGATCGGCGCGGCGGTCGCCGCGGCCACCTTCGTCGTCACCCCCCCTGGCAAGGTGCAGGGCCGCCGGGTGGGCGTGGCGGAGTACGCGCGCATCTTCCGGGGGCCGCTGGTGGGGCTGTGGGCGATGGCCGTGCTGCGTTCACTGGCGAGTATGGGCTACAACGCCATGCTGCCCTTCATCCTGCTCGGGCGGGGCTTTGGGGCGCGGGAAGTGGGGATCACGCTCGCCGTCTATTCGGTTGCCAGCGCGCTGGGCGGAATTGTGGGTGGGCGGGCGAGTGACCGGTACGGGCGGGTGCCCGTGCTGCGCGCCGCGATCTTGTCGACCATTCCCTTTTTCGTGGGGCTGATTCTGTCCAGCCCGGCGAACTGGTGGTTTTACCCGCTTACCTTTATCGTCGGGGCGGCGGTGAACGCCAGCATTCCGGTGGGTGTCGTCGCCGCGCAGGAGTACGCGCCAGGGCATGTGGCCGTGGCGAGTTCAATCATGATGGGATTTTCGTGGGGGTTCGCGGGACTCCTGGTGTTTCTGGTGGGGGTGCTGGCGGACGTGACTTCACCCACTGTGGCGGCGTTGGCGAGTCTGACGCTCCTGATTCCGAGTGCGGTGATCGCGTACCGGTTGCCGGAGCCGAAGCAGGTGGCGTTCGAGTAGATGGGGAGGGTCAGGGCACCTTGCGCCGGCTTTTTTCCAGCCCCCTCTGCAGGCAGCGCCACGCCGAGTATCCGGCTGGGCAGGGAGCGGTGCTGCGCTGCCCAGGACCATGGGGTTCGGCGGGTTCGCTCATCTGAAGGCGAGGAGAGGAGCGCTGGACGTTGCCCTTCTCCCCGGAGCGACGCATACGGTTTGCGGGGTCTCCGTTCCATCCCCTCCGCTGTGCTTCGGTGATTCCACGCCTCTCCGTCACCGTTTTTCCTGCTCGCTTCGCCCGGATGAATCCGTAATGCAATAACCGATGAACCGGACTCCTCATCCTGGCGCTGCAAACCCGAAAGGGCCTCGCAAAAGTCAGGGGCGACCCGGACAGCGCGGCGCGGGGGCCACCCCGCCGCGAAACCGCTGCCCCGCCTCCTGCGCAACCTCCTTTGGGTCTCCTCCTTTTGGAGGAGTGGGATTCACTCCATTTGAATGATGTGCCGGGCGCGCCAAACGGCGAGAGTAGGTGGCAGATGAGCGGGGCACACAAGCTTCCCCTCATCGGGGAATGGCCGCTGGGCCTTCCTGAACGCCTTCTTCGTGGCCCTGGCGGCACACCCAAGCCCTGCAGTTCGTACGCGCGGCTCCCTCGGCGGCGCGGAGGGCTGGCCTATGCCTGAACCTCGCGCCCTTCTCCCTCCTCCGGTGCGCCCGCACCACGAAAGGAACGCTCCATGCCCACCTTCAACCCCCGCAAAGCCCTGCTCCTCACCGCCCTGTTTGCCGCCACCACTGCCGGGTTGCCGGCCTCGGCCGCTCCCGTCTACTTCGACAACGACTCGGGTGCGAGCGGTGTGGTGGACGTGTATGTGGACGGTCAGCTGGTATTCGACGACGTGTTCGCCGACTCGGCGATGATGTTTCCCCGCGAGCTGGCCCGGGGCAAGCATGAGGTGGTGGTCACGCCCTTCTACCTGAAGCTTGGGCAGGGGGACGTGATGCGCGCGAGCGTCAACGTCAGTGACGACCGCGCGTACACGCTGCGGCTGGCCCCCGACAAGGAGGAACTCGCGCTCAAGCTGAGCGCTGGGCACCAGCCGCAGCAGTGAGCGGTCTTCCTCGCCTTCGTGCCCGCTGCGCCTTCACGAAGGCGAGGAACGCTTCTTGACCCAGCGTATTGACGACCTGCGCCGGGGTGAGGCCTGCCTTGCGCGCCACCATCACCCCGTAACGGGCGTCGCACAGGCCAGCGGGCACGTGGGCATCGGTGTTGATGGCAAAGCTCAATTGATCCCGCCAGCGCAGGGCGTCGCGCCAGTCGAGGTCCAGGCGGTAGGGGTTGGCGTTGATCTCCACCACCGTACCTGCCTGGGCGCAGGCTTCCAGCACCCGGTCCAGATCCAGCGCGTAGCTTGGGCGGCGCAACAGCAGGCGACCTGTGGGGTGGCCGAGGATGGTGACCAGGGGATGCGACACCGCCCGGATCAGGCGCTCGGTCTGGGCGTTCCGGTCCAGGGTAAAGGCGGAATGTACGCTCACCACCACATAGTCGAGCTCCGCGAGGTCCTCGTCGGGGTAATCCAGGGAGCCGTCCGTCAGGATGTCCACCTCGGCCCCCGCCAGGATGGGCAGGCCTGCGCGCTGCAGCTCGCGGATTTCGGCCACGTAAGCGCGCAGCCGCTCCAGGCTCAGGCCATTGGCGTAGTGCGCGGCGCGGGAATGGTCCCCGGTGCCCAGGTAAGCGTGCCCCAGTTGCAGCGTTTCCTCCACCATCGCCGGAAGGGTGGCTGCGCCGTCGGACCAGACCGAGTGGGTGTGGAGCATGCCCTTCAGGTTCGCCACCGTCACGAGTTCTTCCGGGGGCGGAAGCGTTTCCCACAGGGCGTTGTGTTCGGGTTCGCGGTACTCAGCGGGGCGCAGGGGGAGTTCCAGGGCGCGGCTCAACGCCGCCTCGGTGGGCGTGGGGAGGAGGGTATCTCCGCGCTTCAGGCCCCGGCCATTGAGGGTCAGCCCATTCGCTTCGGCTCCGGCCTGCCAGGCTTTGCGGTAGGTGCGGCTTCCGGTCATCACGAGGTCCAGGGCACCGCGCGTCTTGGCAGGGCCGAAGCCGATCTCCACGGGCACGCCGTCTACCCGGCCCGTCAGTACAGGCCGGTCTTCCACCGGGGCCAGGGCTTCTACCGCGCTTCCCAGGCGTGACGTGACTTCCTCTGCCGTGCCCGTCACCGTCACCCGCGCCGCCCGCACGGTTTCCAGACCCCGCGCGGCGTCTCCGGCCATGCGGGGGGACAGCCCTTCCAGCCGGGCCATCAGCCCCTCAGATACCCTCACGCCCGCCGAGAGGTGCTGGCGTTCCTGCGCGCCCAGGGCGAACTCCACCGCCTCCAACATAGACGCCGCGCTTTTGGGGCCAAAGCCCTTCAGGGCCGCCACACGTCCGTCGTGGGCGGCCTCCCGCAGCGTTTCCAGCGAGTCTATGCCCGCGTTCCACAGGGCCCGGATTTTCTTGGGCCCCAGTCCACGGACCCGGAAGAGGCTCAGGACACCGGGCGGGACCTGGCTGGCAGCGTCTTCCAGCGGGCCGAAGGTGCCGGTCTGGGCGTAGGCCACCAGATCGGCGGCAATGCCCCTGCCGACTTTGGGCACCCCCGCGAAGCCCGAGGCCACCAGGTCTGTCCCCTCCCCGTCCAGCGCTTCCAGGCTGCGCGCGGCGGCGCGGTAGGCGTTGGCCCGGAACGCTTCCTGCCCCAGCAGGTCCAGCAGATCCGCCGTACTTTTCAGCACGCCCGCCAGGTCCTTTCTCGTGACGCTACTCACGGCGTTCCCGCCCCGTGAACGTCACCACGCGCCCGCCCGCTTCCCCAAGCTGTGCCAGCGCCTCCCGAAACCGGAAGCCGACTTCCTCCGGCTTGTGGGCGTCACTCCCCAGCACGAACGGAACGTTTCTGGCAGCGGCGGCGCGGGTGAGTTCGGGCGAGGGGTACGCCTCCGCCACAGGTTTACGCCAGCCTGCCGTGTTGAAGTCGAGCGCAAGGTCGTGCTCGGCCACCTTATCCAGCGCCCGCAACAGGGCCGACTCGTCCGGCGCGCGGTGCCCGAACTTCTTGGGCAAGTCGAGGTGCCCGATGGAATCGAACAGGCCGCACGCCGCTGCTCCCTCTACCAGCGCCGCGTATTGCCCGTACAACTCGCCGGAATCACGGTCCGCGTACTCGGCCACGAATTCGGGATTGTCGAAGCCCCACGCGCCGATATAGTGGACGCTGCCGATCACGTAATCCCACGCGCACATGTTCAGTACCCGCTCTACGAAGCGCTCGGTGCCGGGGTGAAAGTCCGCCTCCAGACCCAGGCGTACCTCTAGCCGCCCGGCATATTCGGCCTGGACCTCGCGCACGGTGTCCACGTATTCGGCCAGCTGGTCCAGCCGCATCCGCCACGGCGCGTCGTACCACGCGGGCATGGGCATATGGTCCGTGAAGCAGATTCCGGCAAGGCCGGCGTCCAGCGCCGCCTGCGCGTACTCGCGCGGATGCCCGTTCGCGTGGCCGCACAGGGGCGTGTGCATGTGCGAGTCGAAGAGGAGGGAGGGAAGCGTCATGGAGGACAGGGTACGGGATCAGCCCTCCAGCCACCCCTCTGGAAAACGGACAGCGGGAAAGATTGCCCGCGCCGCCGTCAGCATCTCCGCCCACTCCTCCCGGCGATAACGGCGCGAGAGGTGCAGCAGGCACAGGTCCGTCACGCCCGCTGCCCGCGCCAGCGCCGCGCCCTGAACCACTGTGGTGTGGTGGTGCCGGGCCGCGAGGTCCGCGTCCTCCGGGGCGTACTGCGCCTCCATATACAGCGTCTGCACGCCTGAAAGGAGGGGGGCGATCCGCTCCTGCTCGGCCCGGTTCAGCAGAAAGTCGGTCAGGTAGGCCAGGCTCTCGCCGGGTTGGCGCTGGAGGAGCCGGGCGCGCAACTCGTCCGCACCGTGTTCCTCGCCGTGAACGTCGAGCGGCCCCCCCGCTCCCGCTTTCAAGGCGGCCAGCCACGGGCCACCCTTCAACCCCAGCGCCTTCAACGCTTGCGCGTCCACGCTGACCCGCTCCGGTTCCCGCACGACGTACCCCAGGCACAGCCCCTGATGCGAGAGGGGCAGCGCCTCCACGGTCACCTCGGGGGTGCCGATCAGCGGGCTGTCATGGAGGCGAACGCCTTCGGCGTGCATCGTTGCGAACGCCTCTTGCGCCTCGAAGCGGAAGGTACGAATTTCGTGGGCGTCCACGTCATGCGCGCGCCACGTCCCGCGCAGCTCGGGCGCGTGGTTCCACCAGTAGCCCTGGAAGCGGTGACCCAGTATCTGCGCGGTGCCGGGTGGTCCCCAGATGTGGTTCTCACGTCCGGGCGGCCCCGAATAACGGTCAAAGTTCGCCCGAAAGAAGGCGTCGAAGCCCGCCACGTGATCGATATGCAGGTGCGAGAACAGCAGGTGGTCTATCTGCTGCACCTCCGCAAGCGGCAGCGTCGACACGGTGTTCATCCCGCAGTCCAGCAGCAGCCGCGTCCGCCCCTGCCCGCTGTCCGCGGTGACGAAGAGGGCGTTGTCCTCGGTCGGGCGGCCCAGAACCTGAGCGTTGAGCATGCGTGACCTCCAGAGGCTGTTCAGGTTACGGGACGGATGCGAAAACCACCTGCGCCTCCTGGCCTGCGGGGCGTAGGTCAGTCGGCGGGCGTCGGGGCGGGGACGGGGCGCGCCCTTCCCCCCACCACATGCAAGACCAGCCCCCCAAACACCAGCAAGGCCCCCAGCGCCTTGAGGGGTGGAAAGCCCTCGTGGTACACGGCGGCGCTCGCCAGCATGCCGAACACGGGCACCAGCAGGGACAGCGGCGCGACGCGCGACGCCCCATGCTGCTGAATCAGGCGGCTCCAGATGCCGAAGCCCAGCACCGTGTTGCCCAGCCCCATAAACAGCACGGCGGCCCAGAAGGCGAGGTCCGAATGCGTCAGCGTGTGCGCCACGGCGGACCACCCGGCGCTCAGCCCGGCGAGCAGGGTCAGCGGAATGGGCGCGACGAGGCTGCTCCAGATCACCAGCGCGAACACGTTCGCCCCACCCGACGCCCGCACCAGCAGGTTGCTCACCGCCCACCCCAGCGCCGCCACCAGCGTGAGCAGCAGGCCCCCGAGGGTTACGTCCCCGCCCGCCGCTGTGCCGATCAGGGCCATTCCGCCGAACGCGAGCGTCATGCCCAGCATCTGCGGCGGCGTGATGCGCTCGCCCAGAAAGCGGGCCGCCAGCAGCGCCGTGAAAAACGCCTGCGTCTGCATCAGCAGCGAGGCCACCCCCGCGCTCATGCCCAGTTGCACGGCGAGGTACAGCAACCCGAACTGGATGACGCCCACCGCCAGTCCATAGCCCCACAGGACGCGCGCCGGAACTTGCGGACGCGGCACGAACAGCACGGCGGGAAAGGCCGCCACCGTGAAGCGCAGCGCCGCGACGAGCAGCGGCGACGCCCCCGCCACGGACCACTTGATGACCACGAAATTCACGCCCCAGATGAACGTGATCAGCAGGGCGAGCAGCAGGCTCCGGAGAGGCAGAGAAGACGACGCCATGACGCCCCGGAGTGTACGCTCCTTGTGTCCACTGTCGTGCCGCTATGTGGGACGGGGAGCATAGAGAAGTTATGCAACTTTTGTGCTTAATTATGTATCCTCTTTCTCTATGACGAAGGCCACCACCCCCCGTAAGAAGTCGCCCAGCAGTTTGAAGAGGGGTGAGGCGGTCCAGGCCACACCTGTCGCCTCAGCGAATAATCCTGCGCTGCTGACGCCTGAGACGCTCCCTGTCCCCGTGATGGCCGGGCGAGACTTCCTGAGCAACCTCGACATGACGGCCGAAGAGCTGCGCGCCGTGATGGACACGGCCCACTCTATGCGCCGGGGCGAGTGGAGGGGGGTAAAGCCCCTGGCCGGCCTCAGCCTCGCGCTGATTTTCGAGAAGGCGTCCTTACGCACCCGCACCACCTTCGACGTGGGCATGTACCAGCTCGGTGGGCACGCCATCACCCTCAGCAACCAGGAAATCGGCCTGGGCACCCGCGAGCGGGTCAGCGACGTGGCCCGCAACCTGGAACGCTGGGTGGACGGCGTGATGGGCCGCGTGTACCTCCAGCAGACGCTGCACGAACTGGCCGACCACGCCTCTATTCCCGTCATCAATGGCCTGAGCGACATGCTGCACCCCGCACAGCTGCTCGCGGACTACCAGACCATCGAGCAGGAGTTCGGGCCGGACCTGCGCGGGCGGCGCGTGGTGTACATCGGGGACGGCAACAACCTCGCCAACAGCCACATTCACCTTGGGATTCTGACGGGCAGCGACGTCACCATCGTGACCCCCGTGGGTTACGAACCTAACGCGGGCGTGCTGATGGACGCGGTGAAGGCGGGCGTACAGATCAACCTGACGCACGACCTCGCGGCGGTGGAGGGCGCGGACGTGCTGTACACCGACGTGTGGATCAGCATGGGCCAGGAGGCCGAGGCCGACATCCGCCGCCGGGCCTTCCGGGGCTATCAGGTCACGCCGCAGATGTTGGAGCGCACCGCTCCGGACGGCATCTTCCTCCATTGCCTGCCCGCGCACTACGGCGAGGAAACGGTGCCGGAAGCCACCGAGCACCCCAAGAGCCGCGTGTTCGATCAGGCTGAAAACCGCCTGCACGCGCAAAAGGCGCTGCTGTATCACGTGATGGGCGAGATGCGGCCCCGGTGGTAAAACGGTGCCCATGACAGCTGGCGTGGTGGAGGAATGGCTGAACCTCGTGAATGGGCGTGACGAGGTGGTGGGCCGCGTGATGCGGGAGGAGGCGTGGGCCAGTCGGCTGCCGGTGCGGGTGGTGAACGCCTTCCTCATCAACTCCAGGGGTGAACGCTGGATTCCCCGCTGCGCGGAGAACAAGCGCGTGTTTCCCATGCGTCTGGAGGTAGACGCGCTGGAATGGCGTGAGGTCGGCGCTTTTTCCCCCTTTTGGACGTTACTCAGCACCTTTATGCGCGTCTTCGAAAGTTGCAGCGACCTTGCGCCCGACTTCCGCCGCGAGGACTTCTCGGAGGCGTTCTGGTTGAGGCCCCGGCAATTGCTGGCGCGCATTGCCGCAGGTGACCGCGCCAAAGGCGATCTGGCCAAGCGGGTGCAGCGTTGCGACGGGGAAGGAGAAGCGTGACGCCTCCCGAAGAAGGGCAGGCCTCCACCGACGCGCGGCGCCTTGGAGGCCGTGTCCACATCGTCGGGCGCGCCATGTACGGACTGCGCCTCAAGGCAGAGGCGCACGGCGGCATCTGGGAGCCGGGCGGGGCGGACTGGCAGGCAGACCTTCAGGCCGGCACCCTGACCTTGACCACCGAACGTCTGCAGGCCAAATGCTCGGTGCAGGAGGTGGGGGCGTACGGCACGGTGGCGGGCACCTGGCTGTGCGGCTGGGACCACCCGCCGTTGTCCCCTGCCCTACGGCAGGATGCGGAGCGGGTCCTCGCTTTTGCCCACGGGCATGGCCCGGCCGCGTTGACCGAGGGTACCCTGACCCGCGGTCAGGCGGACGCCTGGCACTTCGCGGCGCCCGCCTTTATGACGTTCGGCGATGTGCGGCTGGGGGCCGGGCCATGATCCTCCGCACCGCCCCTCACGTGACCCTGCGTGCCCTCCGTCCGGACGACGCCCCCATCCTGGCCGCGTACCGCAACCATCCCAGCGTGTCCCGCTATCAAGCGTGGCCGCTGCCCTACCCACCCAGCGCCGCGCAGGCCCTCACCGCCGCCATGCAGGGCCGCGCCCCTGGGGACGACGGATGGACGCAACTCGCGTTGGCCGACGCTGCAACGGACACCTTGCTCGGGGACGTGGCCGTGCGTGGCGCGGGCGAACAGGCTGAAATTGGCGTGACCCTCGCGCCACACGCGCAGGGCCGGGGGGTTGCCACCTCGGGCCTGACCCTGCTGCTCGATCACCTGTTCGGAGAGCGGCAACTCCACCGCGTCTACGCCTCCACCGATCCCCGTAATCTGCCTGTGGCCCGCCTGCTCACCCGCCTGGGGTTTCGGCACGAGGGCACCGCCCTGGAGAGCTACCTGCACCGGGGCGAGTGGACCGACGACGCTACATACGCCCTGCTCGCCCGCGAGTGGCGGGCCAGAAAGGAACGCCCTTGACCCCCCGCATCTTTATCGACGGCGAGGCCGGAACCACCGGCCTGCAAATTCGCGCCCGCCTGCAAGGCCGCACCGATCTGGAGGTGCTGAGCATCGCCCCCGCCCGCCGCAAGGACGTGGAAGCTCGCCGGGAGTTGCTCAATGCCGCCGACGTGGCGGTGCTGTGCCTCCACGATGATGTGGCGCGCGAGGCCGTGGCCCTGATCGAGAACCCAGCCACAAAGGTGCTGGACGCCAGCAGCGCCCACCGCACCGCGTCCGGGTGGGCTTACGGCTTTCCCGAGCTGATGCCGGAAAGCCGCGCCGAGATTCGCTCTGCCCGTTACGTCAGCAATCCGGGATGCTACGCCACGGGCGCGATTGCCCTCCTGCGTCCCCTGACCGACGCGGGCCTGTTGCCGCACGACACGCATGTCAGCGTGCAGGGCTTCTCCGGCTACTCGGGCGGAGGGCGCACGCTGGTGGATGCCAACGAGGGCAGAGGAGGAGGAGAGGCGCACCCGATGGCAGGCCCATTCAAAAGCTACGCGCTGACCCTCACGCACAAGCACCAGCCCGAGATGGCCCGGCACGGCGGCCTGACCCACACCCCCCTCTTCACGCCGCATGTCGGCGGGTGGCGTCAGGGGATGCTGGTGCAGATTCCGCTGCACCTCGGGCCGTTGGGAGTGAAGGCCGAGGGGCTGCACGCGGCTCTGGTCAGGCACTACGCCGGGGAACGCTTCATCCGCGTCATGCCCTTTGAGAGCGGCAAACCCGCAGACCCCATCCTCGATCCGCAAGCGCTGAACGGCACGAACGGGCTGGAACTGTTCGTTTATGCCAGCCCGGGCGGAGAACACGCGCTGCTCGTCTCGCGCCTCGATAACCTCGGCAAGGGGGCCAGCGGCGCGGCGGTGCAGAACCTGGACGTGATGCTGGGGCTGGAAGCGGCGGGGCACGATTACCGGGTGCCGGAAGGCGTGTAGGGAGAAGGCAAGGGGTGGCGGCCCGCCCCCTCGCGTCCGCTTTGGCCGTACTCTGCGTGAATGGCCCGCCGCCCTTCCCAGTCCACCTGGCCTGACCCCCAGCCCGAAGCCGAACCGTTGACCTGCGCCCTGTGCGGGCGCGAAACACCGGCCTTGACGCAACATCACCTGATGCCGGTGCTTCAGGGCCGCCGCAAGGGCATGAAGGTGCAGGACCTGCCCACCGTCGGGCTGTGTTCGGCCTGTCACGGCTACGTTCACAGCACGTTTTCCGGCGCGGACCTGTCTGGGCCCTACAGCACCCTCGAGGCCCTGAATGAACACGAGGGCGTCACGCGCTTCGTGAAGTGGGTTCGCAAGCAGCCGGTGACCAAGGGGGTCAAGATCAAGTGATGCGGGCGGCGGCTCAGTCCTCTGCGGTCAGCGACACCACCTGAATCTCGCCGTACACGCCGCTCTGTTCGGCGCTGAAGGTGCCCTCCTTCACGCCTTCAAGCAGGGCAGCGAAATACGTGGTCTGCTCGCCCCAGTCCTGCGTGGGAATCCCGGCAAAGGTAAAGGTCCGCAGCCGCTTGCCAAACGCGCGCAGGGCGGTCAGGGCGTCGGCCAGCGTCAGGCGGTCCCGCGCCAGCAGGGGCACCTCCACTTGCCGCACGGCGTTCTGCGCGGCCCGAACCAGTTTGGCGAGGCTGCCCTGCGGGTTGTTCTCGCGCGCCCGGCGTGGCAGCGCCACCGGAAAGGGCCGCGCGGGAATCAGGCCCTCGCGCTCCCGGCGGCGGGCCGACAGGAAATTCACCAGCGCGTCGAGTTCGGCCAGCGCTTCCACACCTTCCACCACCTCATCCAGAAGCTCGGCGTCCCAGTCCTCACCGGGAGGCGGATCCGGCTCGGGTTGGGGCAGCAGCAGCCGGGCTTTCAGGGCGATCACGTTTGCCAGGGCGGGCAGGGCTTCGGGGTGGGCTTCCAGGCTCCCGCTCTGCGCGGTGGCCCATGCCAGCACGTCCCGCGTCAGGGCCAGCAGGGGCACGTCTTCCGGCAGGAGTCGCCCTGCCCGCAGCGCCGAGGCGAGTTCCGCGAGTGTCCCCCCGAATCCGGGAAGCCGGACGGTAAAGCTGGTCGCTCCGGCGGCAGGCGGAGGAACCGCCGCGGTCATCCCCGCCCCCCTTGCCCTGCGTCTCCCCCCATCAGAGCTTTAGGAACCCCACCTTCTCGCGCACCTCTTCCATGACGGGCCGGGCGATCTCGCGGGCCAGCCGGGCCCCTGTGGCGAGGGCGTCGCGCACGCGGTCCGGATCGGCCCGCAGGTCGGCGGCGCGGGACTGCAGTGGCTCCAGTTCGCGCCGTACGCCTTGCATCAGCATCTTCTTGCAGTCCACGCAGCCGATCCCGGCGGTGCGGCAGCCCTGGTACACCAGTTCGATGGTCGGCAGGTCCGAAAAGAGCTTGTGGTAGTCGCCGATCAAGCACTTGTCGGGATCTCCCGGATCGGTGCGGCGCACGCGGGCCGGGTCGGTGGGGGCCACCCTCAGCTTCTGCCAGATGGAATCCATCGGCTCCAGAATGCCCAGGGTGCTCGCGTCGCCCTTGCTCTTGCTCATCTTGCCGTCGCCGTCCACGCCGGGAATCCGCAGGGCGTCTTTGGCCAGCACGGCCTTGGGCTCGGGGAAGGTTTCGCCGAAAGACGCGTTGAACTTGCGGGCGATCTCGCGGGTCAGCTCGATGTGCTGCACCTGGTCCTCGCCCACGGGCACGGTGTCGGCCTTGTACAGCAGGATGTCGGCGGCCTGAAGGACCGGATACATCAGCAGGCCCGCCGGAATGCTTTCCAGCTTGCCCGCCTTGTCCTTGTACTGGGTCATGCGCTCCAGCTCGCCCACCGGCGTGATGACGGTAAAGAGCCAGCCCAACTCGGTGTGCTCGGGAACGTGCGACTGGGCGAAGAAAATCACCTTCTCCGGGTCCAGCCCCGAGGCCATGTTCGCCAGCGCCATCTCGAAGGTGCGCTCCGCCAGCCGTGCCGGATCGTAGGCCCCCGGATTGGTGGGCGCATGGAGGTCGACGACGCAGTAGATGGCGTTCTTGCCGTACTCCTCGCCCAGCCTCACGTAGTTGCGCATGGCCCCGAAGTAGTTCCCGATGTGCGGATCGCCCGTCGGCTGGATTCCTGAAAACACGCGAGGCATATAGGGCAGGATTCTAGCGGGCCGGGGGCGTGGGAATGGGGGGAGCGGTACAGCAGAAGGGCCGGGGGGGCCGAGAGCAGAAACGCAACGAAGGCGGCCCCCTGTTCGGGAAGCCGCCTTGCTCGTGAGGGGGGAAGGGTTAGGGCTTGGTGCCGCCCGTCGCCGGGGTGCTGCTGCCCGCACCACCGGTGCTGCCCGTTCCCGCCTTGGGCGTTTCCTTCTTGGGCTCGGCTGCCGCCACGCGCTTGGCCTGGTCCGCCAGAATCTTTTTCAGGTTGTTCACGGGCTTCAGGGCCGCGACTTCCTTCGCGAGGAAGGCCTGCCCGGCCTCCTGCTTCTTCTGGTTCAGCACCTGCGTCTCAATCTGACTGCGGACCTTGGCGAGGGGCTGTACGTTGGCCTTTTTCAGGTCCGTCACGTAGGCCACCACGAAACGTTGGCCCACCTTCAGGGGTTCGCTGAGGCTGCCTTCGCCGGCGGACTTGAAGTTCTTGCCCGTGAAGACGACCGACTCCAGCGCCGGGTCGAGGGGGCCGGGCGTCTGAGCGGTGCCCGGCGCGACTTCGCCGCGTTCGCTGACGGTGCCGCCGAGTGTGGCGGCCGCCGTCACCACGTCGCCACCGCTGTAGCTCTGGCGGAAGGCGAGCGCCTGCGCGCGGTCCGTGAAGCTGACCTCCGTCACGTTGGCGCTGGCGGGCGTCTCGAATTCCTTGCTGTTCTTGCTGTAGAACGCCTGGATATCGCTGTCGGTGACCTTCACGTCCCTGGCTCCGTAAGCGGCCAGAGCGGCGGCGATTTCAGCGCGGGGACCCGTCAGCGCCAGTTTCTTGGCCGCAGCGATCTTGGGCGCCGCGTAGACCGCGATCAACTGCTCGACGACCTGGGGCTTGAGCAGGTTGTTCACCAGCGGCGCGGCCTGCTCGGCAGGTACCTGTCCCAGCAGGCTGGAGAACTGCTCGTTGCCCGCGATCTGGGCCACCACGTCCGAGTAGGGAATGTCTTGCCCCGCCACACTCGCCACCGACGGGTTCTGCGTCTTCCAGTTGGGGTCCGTGGCCTCGATCTTCTCGGCGCGCTCGGTGTCGGTGAGCCAGCGCTCCACCACCGCGTTCTTCTTCGCTTCGTTCACGGCCGTTACGGCGTCTGCCTTGGCCTGGTCAAAAGGCTTGGTGCCGGGCGCGAGGTACTTTTCCACCTTCACGATGTAGAACTTGCCGCCGCTCTCCAAGACGTCGGTCAGCCCGCCCTGCTGGAGGGCGAAGGCCGCCGTGCCCACCTCGGTCGGCAGCGCGACCTGGGCCACGGCGCGGGGCTGGCCGTTCTCGATAGGTCCCAGTGCCCCGCCGCGCGCCTTGGTGGTGGCGTCGGTGCTGTTGGCGGCGGCCAGTGCGGCAAAGTCGGCCCCACCCTTGAGCTGTTTGAGGAGCTCCGCCGCCTTGGCCTTGTCGTCCAGCACGATCTGTCGGCCCACGATCCTGGCCTCGGTGGCGAACTTGTCGGGGTGCAGGTCGTAGTACAGCCTGGCCTCGGCGTCCGTGGCAGGCTGGGCCGTCTTTTTCAGCTCCTCGACCTTGCGCTGCACCATCAGCTGATCGCGCACCTGCGCGCGGAACCGCGAGTCGGTCAGTCCCGCGCCCTGCAGCGCGTCGGTCCAGGCCTTGTCGTCGGTCAGCTGGTTTTGCTCGCGGACCTTCTGGACCTCAGCGTTCACGTCCGCGCGGCTGACGTCGATGCCCTTGGCTGCCTGCGTCATGGCGACTTGCCGGGCCTTTTGCGCAACCACGAGCGTCTTGAAGTCGTCGTTCAGGGGGCCTGTCGTCACGCTGCTCAGCACCTGGTTGCCGCGACGCAGCGATTCGAGGTCCTCGGCGGTGACGGTTTCGCCGTTCACCGTCAGGGCGGGGGTGCCCTCCTGCTTCTTGCCGAACAGCGACCCCAGGTTCGGGGTGAACTGGTAGGCCATGCCGACCACCAGCATGAGTGCCAGAACGCCCAGCAGGACGTTCACGACCTTCTTGTTCTTCACTTGATCTCCTCCTGACAGCCGTGCTAGGGTACCTGAGCTTTGCGCTCGTAGCTCAGGTGGATAGAGCGTTGGCCTCCGGAGCCAAAGGCCACAGGTTCGAGTCCTGTCGAGCGCGCCACAACCGCAAAGAACGCCACCCCTTCCGGGTGGTGTTTTTGTGGTGTCCCCTCAGGGCAAGGGGAACGTGGGGCCAGTTCCGAAAGCGCACGCGGGCGATTCTAGCACGCACCCTCAAGATCACATGAAGCCGGAAAAGACGCTGGGGCGGGTCTTTTTCGGCTTCTTCTCATGTGGTGGGGTCAGTCTGCCGCCTGCACCTGGGCCCCCGGGCGCTGCGAGGTCAGCAGGGCCAGCGCGGCGAACACGAGGACCGCGCCTGTGCCGAAGGTGGCCGCCGGACCCAGGCGCGCGTAGAGCTGACCGCCGCGCTGGCCACCTGCGCCAGTGAGCCGAACGCCGCCCTGCACCTGTCCCTGCGCTGCATTCGGTGCGGCGATGAACACCAGCGCGCCCAGGGCGGCGTTGAAAATCCCCTCACCCACCGCGAAGGCCATCACGCTGAAGTACAGCAGGCCCGGGAAGGGGAGCGCGGGCAGCAGCGCCATACACACACCATGCCCATTACGCCCAGCGAGAGGCCCAGCAGCGCCACGCCGCGCTCACCCAGCCGCTTTCGCAAGTGCGGCAGCAGCAGGCCCTGGGCCACAATGTCGCAGCACCCCACCCGGATAAAGGCGGTGCTGACCTGGGCCGGCCCCCAGCCCAGGGTGCCGCGTCCCAGCAGCGACAGCGCCACCTGCATACTGGAAAAGGGCAGGATAAACAGCACGCTGACCGACACCAGCCGCCGCACGGCCGGGTAGGCCAGCGCCCGCGAGCGTTGGCGCAGTGGGTTCAGGTGCGCGGCGTCGAAGTGCTTGCTGCGCTTTTCGGGCGAGAGGCTCTCGGGCAGCACAAACGCGCCCCACAGCAGATTGAGCAGCGACACGCCCGCCGCCAGAAACATCGCGGCGTTCAGGCTGAGGTGAGAGGCGAGGCCGCCGATGGCCGGGCCGATGATAAAACCTGCCCCCACCGTCGCGCCGATCTGCCCGAACACCTCGCCGCGTTCTTCCTCCGGGGTCGTGTCCGCCACGTCGCCGAAGATGGCGCTCAGGCCCCCCCGCACACAGCCGGTCGATGATGCGGCCCAAAAACAGCATGGTCAGGCTGCCCCCGATCCCGAAAACGAGGTACCCGGTGCCCGAGCCCAGCAGGCTGAGCATCAGCACGGGCCGCCGTCTATAGGCGTCGCTCAGGGCTCCCAGCACCGGGGAGGCAAAGAAAGAACACAGCGCGTACGTCGCGCCGAGAAAGCCAATCACAGCGGCCTGCTGCGAGACCTGGGCACGTGCTGCGCCACGATGTATGGCAGCACCGGAAAGACCAGCCCAATACCGACGGCGAACAAAAAGGCCGTAACGGGCATAAACAGCGGCGGCGCGTGGGGACGGGGAGACGGTGGGGCCGTAGGGGAGAACGCACTCATGCGCTCAGGCCAGGTGGGGTCTTACATGGGGTGGTGGGGCGTGGTTGTACGCTCCTTCCCCTTGTGCGGGACTGGTCGAGCTCCCCAGGAGAGGATGGGGTGGCAAGCGCAGCCTGCCCTCGACACAGACGGAGAGGACCCCACTTTGCTTCCCAGGCTTTTCCTGCAGCCGGGAAGCTCTCTCGTCTCCGCGGGAGCCTGACACGCCTGTTGCGCCCTGAGAAGCCTGCACCGCCCTCACAACATGGGAGGTGACGCCGCCGATCTGAACCCTTGCGCCGGCCCCACCTGTGGGTCACCCGCACGTGGATTTGCCAGGCCGTGGCCCGTCAGGCCCGAGTGGTCCAGGCCCGAGTGATCCGGGCCCCAGTGATCCGGGCCCCAGTGATCCAGTGCCGAGTGCTGCAGCCGCGACTCGATCTCGGCCCGCTCGCCGTACAGGTGCTGCCGAACGAAGTGGGTAAAGGCCCGCGGCGTCATGTGCGACAGCGCCCGGAACTCACGCGTGAGGTGGGCCTGATCCGAGAAGCCGAGCGCATAGGCGAGGGGGGCCAGAGGTGTGGTGGGCCGCAGCCACAGCCGGTTGTGAACCTCCTCGAAGCGGATCAGGCGGGCGAGGGTCTTGGCGGTCACGCCCACCTCTTCGCGGAAGGCCCGCTCCAGTTGCCGGGGGCTGAGCTCCAGTTCAGCGGCCAGCCCACCGATGCGGAGGGTACCCAGCGAGCGGTAAAGCTGCGTGGCCGCCTGCACGCCCACGCCCGCCTCGCGCGCGCGCTCCCCGTGCAGGGCCAGCAGCCAGACTTCCAGCCGCGCCCGCGCCCCCGCCCAGTCCTGCACGTCGAGGAGCCCGCAGACCTCTCGGCTCACCCCCCCGTATTCCGGCAGCAGGTCCAGCGAGGCGGTGCCGATGTCCCATCCAAACAGTTGCCGCGCGCCCCACGGGTACAGCTCCACGCCCAGCGCGCAGGTGTGGCCCCGCGAGACCACCCGCAGGGGCGCCAGGGTCATGCCGAACAGCGAGGCGGCGGGCATCGGCCCGAGTTCACCCGTGACCGGGGAGCCGTGCCACGACTCGCCCGCGTAGAAGGTCAGCCGGACCGAACGCTCGGGCATAAAGCGGTGTTCCTCCTCGCCCGGACCGTGATTTTCCTCCACCTCCCAGTACAGGCGCACCAGGCCCTGCAAACGGGAATCGGGGGTGAACTCGCGGTACGTCACCCAGGCAGGATCGCACGCGGCCGCGCCTCCAGCATCGGTCAAATGGCGGGGAAACCTCGGGGGCGCGCGCGGGAGATGTGCTACACCGGGGAGCATGAACCTCCTCACGCTTCTGGAACGCCTGCCCGGCAGCTACGCCGGACCCACCGGAGCCGAACCCGCTCCCTACGCCCTGATCGGCGTAGGCGAGGGCACGCTCGCAGCCCACCTCGCGGCCACGTTCGCGCCCCTGACCCTGACCCGCAGCGGCACGCAATTTGTGGTGTCGAGCGCCGACGCCGCCGACGTGGCGCGCGATTACGCCGATCTGGCGGAGGTGGGCGGAGCCAACGTGCGCCGCGTCAGCACGGGCGGCAGCCCCGACGATGTGGACGTGCTGGTGCCTGGCGGCCTGGTGACCCCCTATCACGCCGCACAGTACCTCGCGCACGCCACTGGGCACGCGCAGGCGGCGGCGGATGCCGAGCTGCTCCTCGCGAATCTGCGGGACCGCTGCGCGCCGCACGTCGAGGAAGCCAACCCTGCCCGGGACCTCGCCTGGACGCTGTGGGGGCGCATGCCGCTGCTGTTTGCCTCGCCCGACGCCGAGGCGCTGCCGCACGCGTGGCAGTCCGTGCTCGCGCGGGTGGGCAAGACGCTCGCCGTGCCGGTGCTGGGCGATCCCCTCGCCGTCGTGACGGGCGCGTTCGAGGCCCAGCACGAGAAGGGCGACGCGAAGGTGGCCCTCTTTCTCGGAGATGTGGACGCGGCGCTCGGCGTGGTGCGCGAGGTGCTCGAAAGCCGCATCGACGAGGTGGTCCACGTGCCCTACCCCGAGGGCGTGGGCCCAGAGCAGGTGGGCGGTTACGCCCCGCAACTCGCCCTGTGGTACTTCGGCGCGTGGGTGGCCACCTACCTCGCCGAGCGCTACGACGTGGACGCCGCCGATCCGCCCATGCTCGCCCGCGCCCAGGCCGCGCTGGCCGGAGAACCGGGCGAACTGAACCTGTCTGCGCCGCGCGAGGACGTGCGCCGCACGGACGTGGTGCAGGGCTGGACCGACGAGGACGGGGCGAACGAGGACCGCACCGACGACTTCGATACCGAGGAGAGCGACGCGGATTACGACGGGGAATAGAGCAGAGCGTTTTGGGTGGCCCCCGCCCTGCTGCGCAGCGCAGCAGGGCGGGGTTTCTCCGGGGGAGAGGGCCGAAATCTTTCCCCCTCTTCCCCGGAGGGGAGAGGGCTTGGCGAAGCCAGGGTTGAGGGGGCGTGCGGGGAGCGCGTCCTCAACCCTGGCTTCGCCGCCTCAGTCGTTCGCGGCCGCCAACTCCGCCGCTTCCTCCACCAAAGCCGCGCCATCCTCCAGCCCCAGCAGGTGCCGTACGGCCGAACTCCAGCCCGGATCGTCCAGCACGCGGTACAGGTGTGCCCACTGCCAGCGGCGGTAGGCGTCGGCCGCCGTCTCCATGCCCGCCCGTGCGTCCACCAGCGGATTGGTGGACGGCGGCGAGAGGTGCTGGCGCGAGAGACTGCCCTCCAGCTCTGCCAGCGTCTTGGGACCGAAGGCAAAGGCCATCCGGCCTTCACCCAGCCAGCGCTTCAGGTCCGCCTCGGCGGGCAGGGCGTACAGGATCAGTTCGCCGCCGGGGTGCGTCTCTCCGGCCTGCGTCAGCGTCAGGCCCGGCACCTGATCGCGCAGGTAGGCGGCGACAGGACCGGTGGCATAGGCGCTCGCCCCGGCCTTGAGGTGGTTCATCGCCTCTCGCGGGTCCAGACGGGGCAGGGGCGGCGCGTCCCCGTGGAGCGTGTCCAGGCCCAGCTGCCCCGGCGTGCGCAGTGCCTGTCCGTGCAGTTCCAGCCGCTCCCGCCCGCCCCACTCCGAGGTCACGAGGTGGGCGGCGAGGTCGCGCTCGCCGGGTGCAGCGCTTGACTCGCCGTACTTGACCCCCCGCAGGTTGCCAATCTGAAACTGCAGCGTGTCGCCCCGCTTGCCCACCAGGCGGGTCCCGCCCAGGGGCTCGCGCACGTGCCACAGCGGCGGCGCGTGTCCGGTACCGAAGGGCTCGAAGCCCGCCGCTTCCAGCACGAGGTCCGGCGTGGCCCCCAGGGTGGGCAGCGGCGCGTCCAGCCGCCAGACGGGCACGGGCCGGGGAAACCGGGCGACATAGGCGTTCAGGCGTTCCCGCAAGGCGGGGAAGTTGGCCTCGTCCAGCGCGAAGCCTGCCGCTCCTGGGTGACCGCCGAAGCGCTTGAGCAGGTCCTGGGCCACCCGCAGGCCCTCCACGGCGCTGATGCCCGGCGTGCTGCGCACCGAACCCTTGCCCTGCGCGACGACGTAAGTGGGCTTGTGAAACGCCTCGACCAGCTTGCTCGCCACGATGCCCATCACGCCCGCGTGCCAGTCGTCCTTGGTGACCACGACGGCGGGCGCATCGGGATCCGCCAGGATCAGGGCCTCGGCGTACATGCGGTCTTGCAACTCGCGCCGCTTGACGTTCGACGTTTCCAGCAGCTTGACGAGCACCTCGGCCTGGTGATCGCTCGTGGTGGTCAGCAGCTCCAACGCCAGATCGGCGTCGCCCATCCGTCCCGCCGCATTGATCAGCGGCGCGAGGAGAAAGGCCACGTCCCGCGCCGTGGGCCGCCGGACTTTCTTCGCCTTCAGCAGCGCGCGAATCCCGGGTTGCGAGGAGGTTCCCAGCGCCGCCAGTCCCGCGCGCACCAGGGCCCGGTTCTCTCCGATCAGCGGGGCCACGTCTGCCACCGTGCCCAGCGTCGCCAGGGCACTCAGCTCCAGAGGAGCGGGGAGGCCCAGTTCCTCGCGCACCGCCCACAGCAGGTGGTAGGCCACGCCCGCGCCGGTCAGGTTGTGCAGATCGGCATCGTAGCCATCCGTCTCGTGGGGGTGAACCACCAGGCAGTCCGGAAAGCTGGGGCCGGGCGCGTGGTGGTCCGTCACAATCACCTCGGTGCCCCGCGCGAGAATGTCCCGCACCTCTTCCAGGTTGGTCACGCCGCAGTCCACCGTCACCAGCAGGTCACACGCGGAGGCGTGTTCTTCCACCCGGTCCGGATGAATGCCGTACCCCTCGTTCAGGCGGTGGGGAATGAAGCCGTGAATCTCCGCGCCCAGTTCGCGCAGCCCCAGGACCAGGGTGGCGGTGGCGCTCACGCCGTCGGCGTCGTAGTCGCCGTGGATGCGGATGCGTTTTCTCGCGCGGACCGCGCCCACAATGCGCCGCGCCGCTTCCCGGAGGGCGGGGTTGGGCGTCAGCGTCAGCGGCGGGTCAAGCAGGGCTGGGGTCAGGCCACGCCCGTGCAGCACCTGCGCGAGCGGCGGCGAAACGTGCCACGCGCGCATGCTGTCCAGCAGGGCCGCACGGCTGGCTGGCGGCGCGAGCAGCCAGCGGGACTCGGGCAGGGAAGGCGTGGCGCGCTTCACCGGGGCTCCAGGGCCTGTTCCGGCGCGGACGGAAGCGTGCCCAGCCGGGCTTGCAGCGCAGCGGCCAGGCGGCCTTCGAGGGCCTGGCGTTCGCGCACGGCGCGCCGGCGTCTCTGCCCGGCCACCCACAGCGGCGGCAGCAACAGCAGTGCGGCGTAGGCCGCTCCGAGCGCCATCGAGAGCGCCACCGTGCTTCCCACCGACACCACCAGTTCGCCCTGTCCCAGCGGCAGGGGCAGGCGCACGGTCGCGGGGTTTTCCAACGCGACGAGCAGCAGGTAAGCGCCGAGGGCGAGCAGCAGCAACACCTGAACGAAGCCCACGAGTCGCATAGGCGAACAGTCTAGCGCGTGTCACGGCCGGGGAACGGGGCAAAAGGCATCGAAAGTTCGCCGGGCCTCACGCCCGAAAACTAAGGACAAATCAAAAAAACAGGCTCCCCACATGGGGAGCCTGCCTCGGGGAGAGACTTAGAAGTAGAACTTCAGGCCGGCCTTGACGGCGGGGACGAAGCCGCGGGTTTCGGTGCCGGTGTTCAGCGCGCCGACGCCCTTGTTGCTCAGGTAGTAGCGGCCGCTGCCCTCGACGAAGGCGGCAATGGAGGGCGTGAGCTGGAAGTCAGCCCCGACGAGCGCGTTGGCGTAGGTGTCGGTGACGTTGTTGGTCGCGCCCGTGGTGCGGGTACGGCTGCTGGTGATGCCCAGACCCACGCCCACGTAGGGCTGCAGGTTGGTGCCCGTGCCCAGCTGGTAGGTGGCGTTCACGTCGGCCGAGACCGCGCCGCGGCCGGGCTTGTACTCGGCGGCCACGCGGGCACCGAAGGGCCCGATAACCTGGGTGCTGCCGACCATGCCGCCGAAGCCGACGCAGTAGTTGACCGTACGGGTGCCGACGATGCAGCTGCCGCTGCTCGCGCTGCCGCTGACCCCAGCGTACAGGTTGCCGCGGGTGTCGGCGTTGGCGACGGGGGCGGTGTCGCCGATCACGACGGTGGTGGGAGTCGTGGTGGCGGTCGTGTCGGGCGTGGTGGTTACGGTGGCGGTGGTGCTCGTGGTGGTGCTTGTGGTCGCGCGCTGCTCCAGGGCCGCGATACGGGCCTCAAGCGCGGCCGTGTCGGCCGCCGCGCCCGCTGCACCGGCAGGACCCGCCGGGCCGGCAGGACCCGCCGGGCCCGCTGCACCGGCAGGACCCGCCGGGATGTTGCGCACAGCCGCTTCCAGCGCGTCGATGCGGGCAGTCAGCGCCGCCACGTCCGCGTTGGCGGCACCGCCGCTCAGGGTGCTGATGCGTTCTTCCAGGGCCGTGATGCGGGCCTGCTGGTCGGCGGTCAGCTGCTCCAGGTCGGTTACGCGGCTGCTCACGGCGGCCAGCTCGGTGCTGACTTCCTGCATGCCGTTGGTAATCGTAGTCAGGTCCGCCTGGGTGAGGCTGCCGCTGCTCAGCGCGCCGCTCTGCAGCAGGCGGTAGAAGATCAGGGCGGCCTGGTAGCGCGTCAGGTTCTCGTTGCCGCGGAAGGTGCCGTCGGGAAAGCCCTGAATCAGACCGCGCTGCACGATCAAGTCCACGGCGTCTTTGGCCCAGTGACCGGCCGGCACGTCCGTGAAGGTCACGGTCTGTGCGGGCGTGGCGGTGGTCGTCGTCTGGGTGGTCGTGGTGTTCGTATCGGTCTGCGCGCTGGCAGCGCCGAGGCTAAGGGCCAGGGTCGAGGCGATCATCAGGGACTTGTGCATCTAATTCTCCTTTTCGAATACAACTGTTGCTCGCACGGGTACGGCGCGTGGCCCCGGTGCACGGACTCACCGTAGGCAGGGCCCGTGAGTACGCTGTGAATCGTAACTCCAGAACCTTCTCCCGACACCCGTGTTTTTTCTCAAGCTGACCGGATTGACCCTTATCTAAGCTCATCGTGAGGAAAGTGGCGTATTATATGAGTAAAGAAGTCAGGCTATTTACGCACAAAAGAGGCAAATGTATGAGAAAGATATTCTTTCCTTTGTGCTCTCACTTCATGAGGAAAGCTTCAGGCGCTGGCAGTATGAGAACGCCCGTTCGGGAAGGCCGCCGCCCGGGAAGCGGCCCGTATACTCGCCCCCATGAGCCAGATTCATGTCCGCGCCCAAGCCGGCGACGTGGCGGAGTATGTCCTGCTGCCTGGGGACCCCCACCGGGCCCGTCACATCGCGCAAACGTACCTGGAAGACGCCACGCTCTACGCCGAACACCGCCAGCTGCTGGGGTTCACTGGGACGTATCAGGGCGTGCCCGTCAGCGTGCAGACGACGGGCATGGGGTGCCCGAGCGCGGCCATCGTTGCGGAAGAACTTGCGCGTCTGGGGGCAAAGACCCTGATCCGGGTGGGAACCCTCGGTGGCGCGGCGCCCCGTGTTCGGCCCGCTGACCTCGTGATTGCCACCGCCGCCGTGCCCAACGACGGCACTACTCGGCAGTTGCTGGGGGGCGCGCCCTACGCTCCCGCCGCCAGCTTCGAGGTGGTGGAGGCGTCGGTGCAGGCGGCCCGCGCAGCGGGGGTGGCCCACCATGCCGGCCTCGTGATGACGGAAGACGCCTTCTACGCCAGCACCCCCGAACATGCCCGGCTGTGGGCCTCGCGCGGCGTGCTGGGCTTCGAGATGGAGGCGAGCGCAATTTTCCTCGTCGCGGCGCAGCACGGCCTGCGGGCCGGATGCCTCACCACCTGCAGCAACGACATCGGCGACCCGCAACTCGTGCCGGAGGAGGTTCTCGCCAACGGGGTGGACCGGATGGTCCGGGTGGCGCTGGAAGCCGTGGTCCGGCTGCACAGGGCAGCGCGGGCATAAGCCGCGCGCCACGGTGCGCCCCCCGCCCGCCGTGGCAGGATGATGCCCATGACGACGCTCGACGAGACCGAATTCCGCAATCTGCAGCTCGATCAGCACGGCCCCCTGGTGGTGCTGACCGTCTCGCGCCCGAAGGCCCTGAATGCGCTGAACGCCGACACCCTCAGCGAACTCTCGCAGGCCGTCGAACTGGTCATGGAAGACCCCGAGGTGGGCGCGCTGATCCTCACTGGAGACGGCGACCGCGCCTTTGTGGCGGGGGCGGACATCGGTGAGCTCTCGCAACTCGGCGACGTGTACGCCGGGCGCGAACTCTCGCTTGCCGGGCAGGACGTGATGCACCAGATCGCCAACCTGCCCATTCCGGTGATCGCGGCCATCAACGGCTTTGCCCTTGGTGGCGGCCTGGAACTCGCCCTCGCCTGCGACGTGCGGGTGGCCGCGCCGGGAGCAAAGCTCGGCCTGCCGGAGGTGTCGCTGGGGCTCCTCCCGGGCTTTGGCGGCACGCAGCGCCTCGCGCGCCTGATCGGGGCGGGTCGGGCGCTGGACCTGATGCTCACCGGGCGGCAGCTCACGGCCGGGGAAGCGTTGGACATGGGCCTCGTCAACTACGTGGCCGACAACGCGCTGACCAAGGCGCGCGAGGTGGCCGAGCAGATGGTGAAAAACGCACCCATCGCCCTGTCGCTCGTGAAGGAAGCCGTGCGCCGGGGTCTGGACACCACGCTGGAGGCCGGGCTGGAAGTCGAGGCGGACCTCTTCGGCCTGCTCGTCGCCACCAAGGACTTCCGCGAGGGCACCTCGGCCTTCCTCGCCAAGCGCCGCCCGGAGTTCCAGGGTGAGTGAGGACGCGGGAGGGAACCCGCCGGGCGCAGAGGAACCCAAGTTCACCCTCTCCGTTTCGGAAGGAACCGTGCAGGACGTGGAGGGCCGCCGCCCGGAGACGCCTGCCCCCAGGCGTATGGTGGAGTTCACCACCCCCCGCGCCAAGCTGATCGAGGAGGCCCACGGCGCAATCTCGGCGGACCTGAAGGACTACCCGCGCGCCCTGGCGGCCTACGAGGCCCTGCGCGGCGATCCCGAGGCGTTGGCCCACTGGGACATGGCGAACTACGTGACCATGCGCAAGCTTGGGTACAACGATCACGGGCGCGTCCACGCCTTTATCACGGGCGCGGCCAGCATGGCGATCACGGAGCTCTTGCTTGAAGCCGGGGTGCGTCCCGACATCATCGAGAGCGGCGTGGGCGACGTGGACGACGTGTTTCTGGCCGTGATTCTGGGCACCATGCTGCATGACGTCGGCAACCAGATTCACCGGGTGGGCCACGAGGCCCACGGCGTGGCGCTGGCGCTGCCCATCCTCGACCGCATCATGGGGCCGCTGTACCCAGACCCCTTCAAGCGCACCAAGGTCCGGTCCTTCATCCTGGGAGCCATCGACTGCCACGACCTCAACCCGCCGCCCCTGACCCTGGAGGGCGGTATCACGGCGGTGGCCGACGGGACCGACATCACCAAGGGCCGGGGACGCAAGGCCTTTGCGCTGGGCAGCGTCGACATCCACTCCATCAGCGCGCTCGCGGTGGACCAGGTCGTCATCGAGCGCGGGCGCGACAAACCGGTGCTGATCTCCGTGACCATGAACAACTCCGGCGGCATCTTTCAGGTGGAGGAGGTGCTGGCCCCCAAGGTGATCCGCACGCCCATGCGCAAATACGTGGAACTGCGCGCCACCACCCGCCTGGAAGGCGACGAGCAGATCCTGTCGCGCGTGCGGCTGGACGGCGACCACTTCGTGATGGACCTGGAGACCGGCGAGCGCGTTGAGGTGCAGGTGCAAGACACCCAGAAGCGGGTGGCCGAGGCCCTTGCGGAGAACCTGAACCTGGGGACGGAGTCGAAGTAACGGGCTGCTCCGGGGAAGCGCCCGGTCACCAGACGGGTTTGATCTGGGACCCTTCGCCCTGCGCAAGACGTCAACTGTGCCCCGCCCGCACTCCTGGGTCAGGTCCGCTTCGTACACTGCCCGGTGATGAAGGTCTGGGTCACGGGATTGACGGCAATCACGCTTCTGGGGGGCGCGCTCGCCCTTGGCGTCGCTACGCAGGACGGGGGCAAACTCGCGCCGGGGTTGCGGATCGCGGGCGTGTCCGTGGGCGGTCTGACCCGCGAGGAGGCACTGACGGCCACCCGGGACGTCCGCGTCCCTCCCCGGCAGGTCACGGTGACGGCGGGGAACCAGCGCTGGACCCTGAGCGCCACGCGGCTGGGCTGGCGGACGGACCTGGCGGCCACCGTGGACGCGGCCCTGCGCGCAGGCGGGGACCGCAACGTGCTGCAGCGGGTGCAGGGAATGCTCGGTCAGGCCGAGGTGCAGGACGTGGTCCCCATCGAGCGGGTGGACGTGGCGGTGGCCCTGGACACCCTCAAGGGGCTGGCGCACGACCTGCAGGCCGAGCCGAAGGACGCTTCGGTCACGTTCGACCGGGCCACCAAGCGGTACGCCGTGGTGCCCGACTCGCCGGGAAGGCGCGCAAACGCTGCCGCCGCCGCCAACGCTTACGCGTCTGCGCCCTCACTGACAGCCCTTGACCTGCACGTCACCGAGTGGAAGGCCGCCCGCACCGCCGAGATGCTGCGCGCCCCCGTCGAGCGCGGCAACCGCTTGATGCGTCCCCTGACCGTGCGGCTGGAGGGCACCACCCACACGGTGGCCCTGACGGCCCTGCAGGTGGCAGACCTGTACTGGGTGCGCGGCACGGGCATCGAGCCTGACGAGAAGACCTTGCGGTCGACCTTTGACCGCCTGACCGCCGCCGTGGACCAGCCTGCCCTGAACGCCCGCTATGCCGAGCAGGGCGGCAGGCTGGTCAAGGTGGAGGGGCGCGCCGGACACGTCGCGGACCGGCAGGCGGCCCTCGCCGCGTTCCGCAAGGCGGTGTTTACGCCGGACGCACAGCACGTCGTGTTCGCCGCCAAGGTCAGCCAGCCCACCCTGACCGAGGCCGACTTGCCGGACCCCTCCAGATTGCAGCTCATCACCACGGGCGTGAGCACCTACTACCACAGCAGCCCCGAGCGCCGCCGCAACGTGGCGAACGCGGCGGCCAAGATCAGCGGCGTGGTCGTGCCCGCTGGTGAGGACTTCAGCTTCTTGCAGGCCCTGGGCGGCATCACGCCGGAAAACGGCTTCGTCGGCGGCCTGATCATCAGTGGGGGCCGCACGGTGGACGGCCTGGGCGGCGGCGTATGCCAGGTGTCCACAACCACCTTCCGCGCCCTGTATCAGGCCGGACTGCCGGTCGTCGAGCGCAATCCGCACTCCTACCGCGTCGGCTACTACGAACCGCAGGTCGGCTTCGAGGCGGCGGTGTACGATCCCGGCCTCGACCTCAAGATGAAAAACGACACCGGCGCGCCGCTGTTTATCCGAACGGTCAACCGCGACGGTGCCAGCCGGCTGGAGGTGCAGGTCTGGGGCATCAAGCCCGCGCGGCAGGTCACAGTGAATCCGGCCGTGATCCTGTCCCGGACCCCGCACCCGCCCGCCCAGTACCTCACCAACGCCAGCCTGCGCCCCGGCACCTCCCGGCAGGTGGACTGGGCGCAGGACGGCTACACCCTCTACATCAGCCGCACCATCAAGGACGCCAGTGGGGTGCGGGGTGACCGGGTGGAAACCACCTACCGGCCCTGGCGCGCGGTGTACGAGGTGGGGCCGGGCTGAGCCCGTTCATCTCCCCGTCAGGGGCAGCGGATACAACGGAGGTCCGATGCCGCTTTCCCTCGCTGGTCTGACCGCCCTCGCCCTGCAGGGCGGCAACACTTCCCCCACACCGTTCCTGACGGGCACCGTCTGGACCCTGACGGCCCTGACGGACGGCGGGCGCCTCACCTCGCCAGGCCGCCTTGCCCCACCCGTAACGCTGCGGCTGGAAGGGAGAGATGCTGCCGGGAGCACGGGCTGCAACGCCTACCGCAGCCGGTTTGTGACGCGGGCGAACACGTTGCGCTTCACGCCCCTGCTGACCACCCGCCGCGCCTGCCCAGATTTTCTCGATGGGTTGGAAGACCGCTTCGTCACCCTCATGGGTCAGGTCCGGAGCTTCGAGCTTCGGGGAGCGACCCTCACCCTCTTTGCGGACAAGGCAAACCGGCTCGTTTTCAGACCCGCTCCCAGTTCTCCCGAGGTGAACATGGACCTGGGCGGCACCTGGACGGTCGTGCGGCTGGAGGCGGACGGCCACAGCGTCCCCCTCGCCTCGCCTGCCGAGCTGACCTTTGGGGAAGGTGGGAGCGGCCAGCCACTGCGCCTGAGCGGCCAGGCGGGCTGCAACCGGTTGAGCGGCTCGGCCACCCTCGCCGAAGGTCTGCTGACCGCTGGCCCCTTGGGCGTGACCCGTATGCTGTGCGCGCCGGAACAGATGACCCAGGAAGCGGCCTTGCTGCGCGCCCTGTCCGCCCCTCTGGAAGTCGTGTTGAAGGGGGAGACCTTGAGGCTCGGGGGCCCGGCGGGCCAGATCGAATTACGGCGCAGGGCTTAATTCCGGGGAAAATGCCCTTCAGTCGCCCCGGCACCCGCCGGGCCAGCAACGCCACCAGATCAGGGTCCATGACTTCGTAGTCGTCGGGAATGCCGAGGGTAAGCAGGCGGTCACCGGGGAGTGCGTCTCTGAGCCTGACCCTGATCCAGTCGCGGTGGCGCTTTTCCATACAGACGGCCGCGCCGCGTCCGCCCACTCCAGCAGGTCCCGCGTCAGGGGCGCCGCAGCGTCGCGCGCCGTACCTGCTGCCGCCACCTCCCAGTCGAGATCTTCCCGGAACATCAGTTCCGCCGTTGGGCTGCGGCGCTTGTTCTGCGTGCCGACGAAGACCCCCGCAAGGGGCGGCTCAAGGTTCGCGGCCCTCCAGCAACCAGCGGGCCTCGTGCTCTGCCATCCCCTCAGGTGCATTTGCCCTCGCCCACGCCGCGGCTTCCCCTGCGTCGTAGGGCGTGCGGCGAAACTCGGCGCGCCACAGGCCCCGCCGGCGCGTCAGGAGCACCCAGCGGGCCAGCGGCAATCGGTCCTTCTGACGGCTGACTGGTCCGGCGTTCACCACCGTCACGCCGTTCACCACGCTCAGCATCTCGTGGTGGGTGTGGCCGACGACGCAAAAGCGGCCTCCGGCCTCATATGTGAAGTCGCCGAGCCGCTCGCGGATTTCCGAGAAGTGGGCGGGCCGGGTGCGCTCGCCTTCCTCCGTTTGCTCCTCGGTCAGCAGCAGGTCTTCCCAGGGACTGCGGGGGCTGCCGTGGCAGACGCGCACTTCACCGCTCGCCACGTCCGCGAAAGTCGGCAGCGCGCCGAGCCGCGCAGGCACGTCCCCCGGCAACTGACCGAGCAGCCATGCCCGCATCCCGGCCTTGCCTTCGCGCAACCCCGCCACGCGCTCGTCGGTGTTGCCGCGGACGGTAGGGGGTGCGTGTTCGGCTTGCAGCGCCCAGGCCCCGGCCGGGTCCGCCGCGCCCCACACGCTGTCCCCGAGATTGAGGGTTTGATCGGGAGAAGCGGCGCGGACGTCCTCGAGTACGGCAGAGAGCGCGAAGCTGTTGCCGTGAACGTCTCCGACGATGGCGAGTCTCACCGGCTCATTCTCCCTCAGGTGGGCGGCGCAGGGCCGCGAAAATCAGACCGAACAGCACGCAGATCACGCCCAGGCTGAGCAGCGAGGCCGCCGCCACGAAGTCGGGCCGCAGCGCGTCGCTTGACAGGCGGTAGACCGCCAGCGGCGCAGACCAGCCCAGCGCGAACAGTCCCGCGCGCTGAAGGTAGGGCCGCGTGATGGCGGCTTGCGGAAACATGCGTGCGGGCGCCAGCATGGCGGGCAGCAGCAGGAGCTGGGCCAGCCAGAACCGCAGCGGCAGGCTTCCGAACCCGTATTGCAGTCCCGTCAGCACGACGTTCAGGACCGCGAACAGCAGGCCCAAGGTCAGCACGGTGCGCAGAAGCAGGGCATTCACCGCGCCATGTTGTCACAACCGCACCTGCCCGTCCCCGCCTTGCCCTCGCGCCGCCATCCGCCGCATCATGCCCCCATGACCGCACCTTCCAAAGACCCCCTGCACGGCGTCACGCTCGAAATGGTGGTGACGCGCCTCGCTCACCGTTACGGCTGGGACGGCCTGGCACGCCGCGTCCCCATCCGCTGCTTCGAGCATGATCCGAGCGTGCCCTCCAGCCTTAAATTCCTGCGCAAAACGCCCTGGGCGCGGGCAAAGGTAGAGGCCCTGTACGCAGCGATGGTGCGCGAGGGAGAGGAGACGTAACGCTCGGGAGAGCGTCCTTTCGAGGTGTTCTCCTGCTGATGCCGTTCCTGACGTGTTATACGGACTCCGATTAAACCGTTTGCGGAGCGATTCCGTCCGAGCAGGGCGGGCAGGAGAGAAGCGGGTTCCGGGTGTGGAGGGAAGCAACCGGGCGGTCTTCCGGGGGGGGGGGTCGCGAAACGGACGCAACCCGTATTACTCAGCGTCCTCGCCTACGTGGTGCCCCTCTACGCTTTGACTCGGCACGGCCGAGGCCAACGGCAGGACACCGGTGGGTGGAGTCAATGTCCTCGTTCCAGAGTTCGGCGCCTTGGCTTTACAGCAGAGCCCGAAGTTCTGGTGTGGTGAACTGGGGTTCAGCGACGCTGATCGGGGGTCTTGCCTACCTGGAGTGGGAAGGCGCTCAAGTGGTGCTGCCCGTCATCACGGGAGGGAGGCAGGCGGGGCCGCTGAAATATCCCCTGGGCCGGGGCACCGACCTCGAGATCGGCGTGCCCAGCAGTGGGCCGCTGCTGGAGCCGGTGAACTGACCCCTGGGCGGGACGACCAGGGAAAATGGCGGGTCACGGAAGACCAGAAAAGCGGCAACAGCGAATTTCCAGTTCAGAACCCCAACGGATACCTCCTGGGTTTCTCCGAAAGTCCGGAAACAGGGGCCGCGTGACCCTGAGCTGGGCGTCCCGCAACCCTCACTGACGCGCCCAGCGTGCGCTTGATGCGCACGCTGGGCGGGGAATCTTTTTCCTTACTTCTTCGGCTCGTCGGCCACCTGTCCGGTTACGCCAGGGGCCACCCAGCTCATGTTGTTCAGGTCCTTCACGCTCATGACCTTGCCAGCAGGCACGCGCAGAACGCCGTTGCGGTCCTTGAGTGGGCCCATGTAGGGATCGAACTTGCCGCCCTTCTCCATCTCGGCCTTCAGCTGCAGGACGCGGTCATACACGCTGACGGTCTTGCCACCTACCGTCATCCTGGCGGCCTTGAGCTGCGGCACCCACTTGGGGTTGATCGCCATGCCGGGCTGGGTGCCGAGCTCCACCGCGCCGCCCTGCATCAGCTTCCAGTAGTCCACCTTGTTCAGGTTCTTGTTCGTGTAGGTGCCGCTGTGCACCTTGGTCAGAAAGTCGATGTAGATCTTGTCCCAGTGCACGAGCTGGCCGCTGACCACGTAGTCAGGCGCGAACTTGTACATGGGGGAGTAGTGCGCGAAGGACGGCACTTTGCGTGCGGCGGCCGTCTGCACCACCGTGGCGGTGTCCTCGGTAAACGCCAGGGCGCCGTTGCCTTCCGAGATCAGGGCTTCGGCGGCCTCACGCGCTTTGTTGGGATCGAACCAGGCGTTGATCCACTTGACGTTGACCGTGGCTTTGGGGTTCACGGCGCGGGCACCGAGCGCAAAGGCGCTGATGTGCCGCTTGAGCTCGGGCACAGGGAAGGCCCCCACGTAGCCCAGCTTGCCGCTCTTGCTGACCGCCGCCGCCATCATGCCGTTGAGGTAGTACAGCTGGTAGAAGTCGGCCATATACGTGCCCATGTTGGGCAGGCGCTTAAAGCCGCTGGCGTGCATGAACATCACGTTCGGGTATTTCTTGGCCGCCTCGTACGTCTGGTCCATGAAGCCGAAGGACGTGGTGAAGATCACCTGGCACTTGTCACGTACCAGCCGGTCAATCACGGGCATGGCCTGGCCTTCGGGCACGCTCTCCACGTACTTCGTCTCCAGCCAGGGCAGGGCCTTTTCCGCCTTCTTGCGGGCCTCGTCGTGCGCGTAGCTCCAGCCGATGTCGCCCACTGGGCCGACGTAGATAAAGCACGCCTTGAGCTTGCCCGCCCCCTGGGCCTGGGCAGCGGGGCTGTTCGCCGCACCCAGTAGGGCCAGCGTGAGGGGCAGGGCGGTCAGGGCCGTCTTGCGGAGGGCAGGCAGGGAAACAGCGTTCTTCAAAGGAGACCTCAGGGCCATGGGGCCGGATGGAACGTCAGGCAGAAGGAGAACAACCGGAACGTTGTGGGGAACGTCTGCCTTTAGTATGCCTTCATATTCTGCGTTCTGTCATGTTCTTGATGAACAGTTGGGCGCTCAGCGCTCGCCGCGCACATAGGTGCGCCCCAGCGAGGCGGGCGCGTTACCCTGCTGTCCCCGCAACCCCGCGAGGGCCAGCACCACCAACACGAGCACGAAGGGCATGGCGGAAAAGACTTCGGTGGGAACGGCGCTGCTGCCTTGCAGCCGGAACTGCAGGTAGTACAGGAAGCCGAAAAACAGTGCACCAGCCACCGCCCGCAGCGGCTGCCACCCCACGAAAATCACCAGCGCCACCGCGATCCAGCCCAGCCCAGCCGTCGGGTTGTCTGCCCACGACGCGCGGTAACTGAGGGCCAGGAACGCTCCGGCCAGACCCGCCAGCGCCCCCCCCGCCAGCACCGCCGCGTAGCGTACGCCCACCACGCTGACGCCCAGCGCGTCGGCCGCCGCCGGGTTCTCGCCGACTGAGCGGAGGGTCAGGCCGCCCCGCGTACTGCCCAGCCAGAAGGCGAGGAGCGCCGCCAGCACCAGGGCCGCGACGGTAAAGGGACTCAGGGCAAAGCCGCCCAGCGTCCAGTCCGGCACCTTGTTGAACAGCGGCATCCCCTCAAACTTCTTGCCCAGCAGTCCGGCGGCCCCTGTGCCCAGCAGCGCCAGGGCCAGCCCGCTGACAAACTGGTTGGCCCGCAGGGTCACGGTGGCGAGGGCATGCAGGGCCGCCAGGGCCGCGCCCGCGAGCATGGCCGCCCCCACCGCCAGCCAGAGGTTGCCCTGCGGATAAGCCACGGCAAAGGCGGCCAGCGCTCCTACGGCCATCAGCCCCTCCACGCCGAGATTTACCACGCCGCCGCGCTCGTTGAGAATCGCGCCCAGGCAGGCGAGCAGCAGCGGTGTGCCGACGGCCAGCGCCCGCGCCAGGGCTTCGAGGATGATCTGTTCCATTAGCTGCCTCCCATCACGGGCGGTCCAGCCGCACCCGGTGGCGCACGAAGATTTCCGAGCCGATCAGGGAGAGCAGGATAACGCCCGAAAACACATCCACGACCCGGAAAGGCATGTTCAGATCGATTTTGAGCAGGTCGCCCCCCGCCAGGATGATCCCCATCAGCGGAGCGGTGAGCAGGCACAACGCCGGATTGCCCCGTGCGAGCCACGCCACGATCACGGCTGTGAAGCCGTAGCCGAGGCTGATCTGCCCCGCCTCAAGCAGTCGGTGATGGATGCCCGCCACCTCGCCCGCGCCCGCCAATCCGGCCACGCCCCCGGTGATCAGCGCCACCGTGGTCGCCACCCGCGCCGCGCTCAGGCCCGCATACCGCGCCGCGCCTGGGTTCTCGCCCACCACCCGCAGCGCGTAGCCGAAGGTGCTGCGCGTCAGGACCCACTGGAGTCCCAGCGCCACCACCACGCCGAGCGCCAGCGTGGGCCAGTGGACCTGCGTTCCCGGCAGGGTGGGCAGGAAGGCCACTTCCCGGAAGGTGTCCGAATAGATGTAGCCCTGCACGTTCTTGCCCTTCCATGGCCCCGCGATCAGGTACGTCACCACCGCCACCGCGATGTAGTTGAGCATCAGCGTGGAGAGAATCTCATTGACATTCAGGCGGCGCAGCCCGGCCGCGATCAGCGCCCATAGCCCGCCACCCAGGGCTCCGGCGAGGAACATCACCGGAAGCAGAACAGCGCCCGGCAGCGGCAGAAACAGGGCCACCCCCGCCGCGAACACCGCGCCCAGCAGCAGCTGTCCCTCCGCCCCGATGTTGAAAAACTGTGCCCGGAAGGCGAGCGCCAGCCCCGAGCCGATCAGCAGCAGCGGAATGGTCCGCCGGGCGACCTCGGCCAACCCCACCGGATCGGCCAGTGTGCCACGCAGCATGGTGCCGTAGACCTCGGCCGGGCTCACGCCGTAGGCCAGGAAGATTAGCGCGCAGACGATCAGCGCGAAGGCGACGGCCGCCAGCGTGACGAGCGTGGCGCGGGCCGGGGAAGGCGTGGCGACAGGCGTGAACCTCACGCACGCACCCCGCCCTGGGGAGCGGCGTGGTGCCGCTCGGGATGCGCGCCGCCCATCAGCAGACCCAGCGCCTCGCGCGTGACTTCCGGAACGGGGAAGGGACCCAGAAGTTGCCCCTCCACCATCACCGCCACCCGGTCCGACAGGCTGAGCAACTCGTCCAGATCCTCGCTGACGAGCAGCACGCCCGCACCGCTCTCGGTACGCTCCAGTAGCACGCGGTGGACCTGATCGGTGGCCCCCACGTCCAGGCCATAGGTGGGGTGAACGGCGAGGATCAGTTTCGGTTGGCCATTCAGTTCGCGCGCCAGGATCAGCTTCTGGATGTTGCCGCCGCTCAGCAGCCGCGAGGGCGTATGAATGCCCGGCGTCGCCACGGTGTACGCTTCCACCTCGCGCCGGGCCCGTTCGTCCGTGGCGGCGATGTCGCGCGTCAGCCCCCGGGCCAGCGGCGGACGCGCGAAGTCACGCAGGGCCAGGTTCTCGGCCACCGTCATGGTGGGGACCGTTCCCGAGTGGATGCGGTCTTCGGGGATGTGCGCCACCCCCGCGTGAAAGCGCTCGTCCGCTCCGCCCGTTAGCGGCTGCCCGGCAAGCGTGACGGCGCCGGAAGAGGGATGGAGCCCGGCCAGCACCTCCACGAGTTCGCTCTGGCCGTTGCCGGCGATCCCCGCCACGCCCAGCACTTCCCCGGCGCGCACGTCAAAGGACACGCCGCGCAGCGCGGGGAGGCCGCGCGCGCCCGTGGCGGTCAGCTCCCGCACCGTCAGCAGCGCTGCTTCCCGCACCGGAGAGGCCGTGCGCTTGCGGGTAAAATCCACGCTCCGGCCAACCATCAGCTCGGCCAGGCTCTCGCGGGTGGCTCCCGCCGTCGGCACGCCGCCCACCACCTTGCCCCGGCGCAGCACCGTCACCCGGTCCGCCACCGCCAGCACCTCGTCGAGTTTGTGCGAGATGAAGATCAGGCTGCGCCCATCGGCGCGCAACTCGCGCATCACGCCGAACAGGGCGCCCGCCTCCTGCGGGGTCAGCACGCTCGTCGGTTCGTCCAGAATCAGCACCCGCGCTCCGCGCATCAGCGCCCGCACGATCTCCACCCTCTGCTTCTCGCCCGGCGAGAGCTCCAAGACGCGCACCCCCGGGTCCACCGCCAGCCCGTACCGGGCCGAGAGCTCGCGCACCCGTCCCGCCACACCCCTCGCCGGAAAGAGGAGACGGCCCGCCCCCAGCGCCAGGTTCTCGGCCACGGTATGCCGCGCCACCAGCAGGGGGTGTTGCGGCACCAGGCCTATCCCGAGCCGCAGCGCCTGCGCCGGACTCGTGACCCGCACCGCTTTGCCGTTCAGCTCAATCTGGCCCTCGTCGGGCTGGTACAGGCCGTAGAGGATGGAAATGAGGGTGCTTTTGCCCGCGCCGTTCTCGCCCAGCAGGGCCAGCACCTCGCCGGGCTGCACGGTGAGGTCCACGGCGTCGTTGGCAACGACGCCAGGAAAGCGTTTGGTGATGCCGCTGAGGCGCAGGGCGGGTGGGGGAGGGGAGGGGTCAGTCATGTGCACCGTCCTGGGCAGGGGAGTGTGGAAGCGCAGGCTCCCGTTGTTTGTCACGATACGGTATGGAGCCGCCCCCGGCGGACCGCGCTCCATTTCCTACGGCTTGCCGCTCAGGCCGATCAGGGTTTCCCCGTTTGGCTGCAGGTCCGCCGCGTACTGCACCTGTTCGGGCCCCCGGTTCAGAAGCACCGCGAAGCTCTGGCCGCTGTCGTTCATGAGGGGGTGGGAAACGAATCCCGCCTTCTCGAACACGGGCAGCAGGGCGCGGGGCCGCCAGCCCGGGAGGGTATACTGCTCCACGCGCGAAAAGCCCTCGCGCACTTCCCGGCGGTAACTCTGGCTTTGCGGGCAACCGGGCGCGGCTCCAGCCGGAACCGGCCCCAGGCCCCACACCTGCCCCGGCCGCGCAATGCAGTACACCGCCCCCTCCCGCAGCTGTGCCCGCCGAGCATTTGTGACGTACACAGCGGAGAAGAGGGCCAATGCAGGCAGAAGCAGAAAGAGCAGGGGACGGCGGCGCATGGGGTCCAGGGTAGGGACGCTCCTCCTGACGTTTCAACTTCTCGGTGTTGTCCCGAGGAGCGCCCATCGTCGGCACCGCGGCGCCCCGTTCATCCGAAAGCCAACCTCGCCAGACTCAGCGGGTGCCCAGTACGGCCCACAGGGTCAGCAGTCCCACCAGCAGCGCCGGAGGCGTCAGGATCAGCCCGGCGCGCAGGTACTCGCCCCAGCCCACCTCCAGGCCCCGGCGCCGCAGCAGGTGAAGCCACAGCAGCGTCGCCAGGCTGCCGATGGGCGTGAGCTTGGGGCCAATGTTGGCGCCGATCAGCGCTCCGTACAGCAGCGCGTCTCGGGCTGCTCCCTGGGCCCCACTCTCATGCAGCCCCAGCAGGGCCGTGAGCAGGGCAGGAAGGTTATTGAGCCCTGCGCTGAGGAGCGCGACACTGCCGCCGCTGGCCAGGACGGCGGGCAGGGTGCCGCCCTGCGCCCAGCCCGCCAGCCACGCTCCGTAGATGCCCGTGAGGCCCGCACCCCGCAGTCCCGATACCACCGTGTACATGGCGAGGCTGAACACCACCACGTTCCAGGGTGCCGAACGCAGCACCTCCCGCGTGCCCATCCGCTGGCTGCGCGATCCCACCAGCCACACCAGCGCGGCGGCGCTGCCCACGATGGCCGAGAGCGGCAGGTGCAGCCGCTCGGCCAGAAAGGCTCCGGCCAGCAGCAGGGGCGTGACGGCCCATCCGGTCCGCACCACCCCCCAGGACTGCACGGCGGTGGCGGGTTCCGGCAGGGCCGTGGGGTCATAGCGGTGGGGCAAAGACCGCGCTGAGAACGCGAGCAGGACGGCCACGCACGCCAGCACCACTGCCAGATCGGTGGGCACCATGACGCGGGCATACGCCCCGAAGCCCAGCCCGAAGCTGTCGGCGGCGATGATGTTGGTGAGGTTGCTGATGGTAAGGGGCAGGCTGGCGGCGTCCACCACAAAGCCGACGCCCAGCGCGAGCGCGAGGGTGGCGGCGCGGGACCACCTCAACTGCGCGGCGAGTTCCAGCACGATGGGGGTCAGGATCAGCACCGCGCCGTCGTTGGCGAAGATGGCGGCCAGCAGGGCGCTGAACACCACCAGCAGCGCCAGGAGCCGCCGTCCGTGCCCCCCGCCCCAGCGGGCCACGTAGAGCGCCGCCCAGCGAAACAGTCCTGCGGCGTCCAGCAGCAGGCTCAGCACGATCAGGGCCACCAGGGTGAGCGTGGCGTTCCAGGTGGCCTGCCACAGGGCTGGAAGGTCCCCCACACGGACCACCCCCACCAGCAGCGCCGCGGCTGCGCCCAGGGTGGCCGCCCGGGTGGGGCCCAGCCCCCGGGGTTGCCAGACCACCAGGGTGACGGTAAGCAAAACGATGGTGAGGGCCAACACACCCGACAGGGTAATTCAGGCGGGCTGAACCCAGGCGGGCCAAGCCTGGGAGAGCGGGGGAGTCCCCTCAGTCCGCCTGGCTGGTGATAAAGGGCAGGTTGCGGTCAAACTGAGCGCGGTCCAGGCCGTAGCCGTAGACGAAGGCGTCGGGAATGGTAAAGCCCAGATACTCCACGGGCACCTCCACCCGGCGCCGGCTGGGCTTGCTGAGCAGCGCCGCCACCTTGAGGCTGGCCGGGCCACGCCCCTGCAGGTAGTGCAGCAGGTAGTTCATGGTGATGCCCGTGTCCACGATGTCTTCCACCAGGATGACGTGACGGCCGCTGATGGGAAACTGCAGGTCCTTGACGAGCTTGACCTCGCCGCTGCTCTGCTTGGCGTCGCCGTAGGAACTGGCCTGGAGAAAGTCGATGGTGCAGGGCATCCCCAGCGCACGCACGAGGTCCGCGTGAAAGAGGAATGCGCCGTTCAGGACGCAGATCAGGTGCGGGTCCTTGCCCGCGTAGTCGGCGCGGATCTTGTGGCCGATTTCCTGAATGCGGGCCTGAAGCTGTTCGGGCGTGATCTGCACGGGGCCGTTGCCGGGGGCGAGGCTCATATGGTTCCCAGGCTAACATGCGCCCTGCGTTCCGGCCCCACCCGCCCGTATACTCCGGACCAATGACGGGGCGGATAGGCAGGCTGACAGAGATCGACTTTGACCGCGTACCGGGCGTGCTGGGCCGCATCGTCCGTGAACGGGCGGGAGACTACGCTGGGGCCGACGCTGCCGCCGGTCCTGCGCGTGCCCGTGCGCTCCGTTTCCACGCGGCGCTGACGGGAGCGGACCTCGCCCTGATCGCGGAAGTCAAGCGCGCCAGCCCCAGTGAGGGGGCGATCGCCCCCCTGAACCCCGCGCAGGCCGCGCAGGCGTACCAGGCGGGCGGTGCGGCGGCCATTAGCGTGCTGACCGAGCCCCGGCACTTCGACGGCAACCGGGAGGCCCTGCGCGCGGTCGTCGGTTCCGTGACCGTGCCCGTGCTCCGCAAGGACTTCGTCGTCCACCCCGCAATGCTGCGCGAGGCCGCCGACTGGGGGGCCTCGGCGGCGCTGCTCATGGTAAGCGTGCTGGGCGAGGCCGTGGGCGAATACCTCCCGTTGGCCCACCACCTTGGCCTTGACGCGCTGGTGGAGGTCCACGACGAGGCGGAACTCGACCTTGCCCTGGCTGCCGGAGCGGAGATCATCGGCGTGAACAACCGCGACCTCACCACGCTGCACATCGACCTGAGCGTCAGCCCACGCCTGATTCGCCGGGCGCGTGACGCAGGTTTTGCGGGCGTCCTTGTGGCCGAGAGCGGCTACCGCACGCCCGCCGATCTCGCGTCTGTGCGCGGTCTGGCCGACGCCGTGCTGGTGGGCACGAGCCTCGCCGGAAGCGGGGACCTGGCCCGCGCCGCCCGCGAGTTGATGGCCCGTTGAGCGCCACGCTGACCTTCCTGGGCACAGCAGACAGCAAGGGCGTCCCGCGCTTCTGGTGCGGGTGCCCCGTCTGCAGCGATGCCCGCGGGGGGGGCATCAACCGCCGAACCCGCAGCGCCGCCCTCGTGCAGGGAAACGGCGAGACCTTGCTGCTCGACTGTGGGCCGGACCTGCACGTGCAGCTCGCGCGGCTGCCGGGGCCGCGCGTGCCCAGCGCCGTGCTGATCTCGCACGCGCACAACGATCACCTGCTGGGGCTGGGGGACCTGCTGGATTACGTGCGCTACGCGGCTGGGAAGCTGCGGCTCTACGCGCCCGAGGAGGTAATCCTCCAGATCGCTGAGCGTTTTCCCTATGCGTTCCGGAGCGTGTCTCCGGTGCAGCCGCTTCCGGGTGAGGGCCTTTTTGTCGCCGGGCTGCGGGTTCAGGCCTTTCGCGTTCCCCACGGAGCCAACGGGCACAGTCACGCTTTTTCCCTCACGCGCCCCGGCTTCCGCGCGGCCTACGTCACGGACGCCATCGACATTCCCGAAGAGGTGGCCCGGGCGTGGCTCGGGGACCTCGACCTGCTGGTGCTGGGCACCTCCTTCGCGGACGAGTCGGCAGCGGTCCACGCCGGACGCAGCGTGTACGACGTGCGTGAGGCGCTGGCCCTGCCCTGGGCGAGGGCAGCGCGGCGGGTCTGCCTCTCGCACCTCTCGCACGACGTGGACGTTCGGACGCTGGCGCTTCCGGACGGGTGGGCATTCGCGGGGGACGGGTTGCAAGTCTCCCTCTCGCCCGGCCCAGCGCTCTAAACTGCGCCCGATGTTGCCCCTCCTGTACCTGCTGTTCACGCTCGCCGTCGCTGGGGGGCTCGTGGCGCTGCTCCTCCGGCCCGGCACGGCCCGGAGCATGGTGGTGTGGGGCCTGGCGGCGTTGCTGCCCCTGCTCGCGGCCCTGACCGCGGCGCTGGCCGGGCAGGCGCGGGCAGACCGGACGTTGGCGGGCTACGCGCCCCAGACCGTCACGGTGACCCTCACCAATCCCGGGAGCGCGCAGACCCTGAGGCTCACCCCCCAGGACGCGGCCTGCGTCGAGCGTGCCCTGCGCCTGCACACCCGCAGCGAACTGCGCGTCGGGGGCGGGGCTGTACCCCTGACCAGCGACACCCAGGTCGCGGGCGATCTGCCCCCCGCCCCGGTGGTGGAGGCCCTGGGCGTCAGCGGCGGCCTGACCTGCCCCAACCTCAAGGCTTTACCTGAAGAGACGAAATCGACTTCCTGACCGCTGAAAGCGGACCGCTCCCCTCACCCCCCCAGATACCGCCGCAGCTCGTCAAGGCTGTGTCCCGTCCCGATCACCACGAGTTTGTCGTGGGGCCGCAACTCGTCCTCGGCGCGGGGGGTCACCTCCACCCGGCCTCCCCGGCTGACTGCAATGACCTGCACCCCGAAGCGCCCGGTGAGGTTGAGGTCACGCAGGGTGCCGCGCAGCCGCTCGTTGGCCTCGATTTCCACGATGGCGTAGTCGCCACCGAGGTCCAGCGTATCCACGATGTTGGGGGTGGCGATCTGCCGGGCGAGCCGCACGCCCATGTCGTGTTCCGGCCGGATCACCAGGTCCGCGCCGATGCGCTCCAGCACCCGCCGCGCCATCTCGTCGATGGCCTTGGTGACCACGTAGGGCGCGCCGAGGCTCTTGGCGTTCATGGTGGCCAGGATGTTCGCCTGCACGTCGGTACCGATGGCCACCACCACCACGTCGAATTCGCCCACGCCAATGGAGCGCAGCGCCCGCTCTTCGGTGGCGTCCACGATGGCGGCGTGCGTGACGCGGTTCATCACCCGCTCCACGTTTTCCTCGTTCTGATCGATGGCGACGACCTCGTGGCCCATCTCGTACAGGGTGGTGGCGACGGCGGTGCCGAAGCGGCCCAGGCCGATCACCAGGCATTGTTTGGTTTTCATGGCGTGGATGTTCCTCTTTCTCCGGGGGAGTTAGCCGATCAAGATGTCTTTTTCCTGCGGATACCGCACAGGCTCGCGCGCGCCCGGCTGTCCGAAGGCGACGGCAAACGTCAGCGGTCCGATGCGTCCCAGGTACATCAGCCCAATCAGGATGAGGTCCTGCGACGGGTTGAGCAGTGGCGTGGTGTTCATGCTCAGGCCGACGGTGCCGAACGCACTCACCGCCTCGTAGAAGAGGTGCTCGAAGCGGACGTGCGAATTGGTGTTGGTGACGAGCAGCAGAATGAACATGACGTTGACCAGCCCGATGCTTAGCAGGCCGACCGTCATCGCGCGCAGCACCGTTTCCTCGTCGATGCGCCGGGCGAACAGCGTGGTGTCGCGGTGGCCGCGCACCATGCTCCACGCCGAAGCCATCATCACGTAGAAGGTGCTCGTCTTGATGCCGCCGCCCGTCGATCCGGGGTTCGCGCCGATAAACATCAGGATGATCGTCAGAAAGACGCCGCCCAGCGTCAGCGCTCCGTTGTCGATGGAATTGAAACCCGCCGTGCGCGTCACCACGCTCTGAAAAAAGCTGGCGAGCAGGCGGTCGCCCACGGAAAGTGACCCCAGCGTTTTCGGGTTGTTCCACTCCAGCGCCAGGTAACCCAGCGTGCCGATCAGGAGCAGGGCGGCCATCATGGTCAGGACCAGTTTGGAATGCACCAGCAGCCGGTTGCGCCGGGGATTCATCAGGTGCGCGACCGCGTTCATCTGCACCAGAAAGCCCATGCCTCCCAGGATGATCAGCGCTCCCACCACCAGGCTCACGAGGGGGTCAGACACGAAGCGCATCAGATTGTCGCTGTACAGCGCGAAGCCCGCGTTGTTGAAGGCGCTGACCGAGTGGAAGACGGCCGAGAACAGGCCCTCGCGCCAGCCGTGCAGCGGCACGAACCGGAAAGCGAGCAGCGCGGCCCCAGCGGCCTCGATCACAAAGGTATAGATGAAGATGTTGCGGATGAGCGGTACCACGTCGCCCACGCTGAAAGCGCTGATCTGCTGGGCCAGCCGGATGCGCTCGGAGTAGTTCACCCGCCGCCGCATCAGCAGCGTGAATACGGTCCCGAAGGTGATGATGCCCAGCCCGCCCACCTGAATCAGCACCATGATGATGATCTGCCCCAGCCGGTTGAAGTCGCGGCTGGGATCGACGACGTTCAGGCCCGTCACGCACAGCGCGCTCGTGGCGGTAAAGAGGGCCTGGAGAAAGTTGACCCGCCGTCCCGCCCCGTGCGTGACGGGCAGGCTGAGCAGCGCCGCGCCGACGAGTATGCCCAGCGCGAAGGTCAGCGCGATGAGTTGCGGCGGGCTGAAGCGGGAGAGCAGGCGTCTGCGAACGAGGCTCATGGAAGGGCCAGGCGTGGTGGGGCAGGGGTTCGAGGGGCCGAACGCGGAGGAAGGCAGAGGCGGGGCATAGCAGGAACGCGCGATTGTACCACCCCCTACCCCGGGGCGGTCCCGCTATACTGCCCTGCTATGCCGCGCCCTGCCCGCCCGAAACACTTCTCCCACCGGCCCAGGCGCTCGGCGGAGGACCACCGCACCCGTCAGCCCGCCCACGAATATGTCCTGGAAGCCCTGCCAGGCCTGGAGGAGGTGGCGGCGGAGGAGTTGCAGCACGTCCCCCTCGCCCGCGACATCCGGGGCCTGCGCTTCTGGTATCCCGGGGACCCCGAACGCCTGACCCGCCTCAAGGCAGCGGTGGCGGCCTACCGCATCCGCGCGTGGGACGTGCCCCGTCCGCGCGGCCTGCTGGGACACCAGCAGCTCGGCGAACTCGTCGACTTTCTGGCGGCGGTGGTGCGCGTCGGCGGGCACCGCTCTTTCCGTCTGGCCGCTGCCGGACGCGAGTCGAGCGTGATGGCGCGCGTCGCGGAAGAACTCTCGAATGGGCTCAACCTCCCCTTCGACGCCGAGGAAGGCGAACTCCTGATCCGCCTGCGCCCCCAGGAGGACGGCCCCGGCTGGGAGGTGCTCGCCCGCCTCACGCCCCGGCCCCTGAGCGCCCGCGCCTGGCGGGTGTGTAACCGGGGTGGCGGCCTGAACGCCACCGTCGCCTACGCGGTCCACAAGCTCGCGGGCCAGCGCGAGGAGGACCGCATCTTCAACCCGATGGCGGGCAGCGGTACGCTGCTCGTCGAGCGGGCGCTGATGGGCCCCTACGACGCGATGGTGGGGGTGGACACCGATGACGGGGCCGTGGCCTGCGCCCGCGCCAACCTCCAGGCTGCCGGGCGCGAAGTCGAGGTGGCGCGGGTAGACGCCCTGGATACCGGCTTGCCCGCCCGCTCCTTCGACCTGATCGTGGCGGATCTGCCCTGGGGCGACGCCATCGGCAGCCACCGGGGCAACGCGGCGCTCTACCCCGCCTTTCTCGGCGAGATGTACCGCCTCCTCAGCCGTCAGGGCCGCTTGGTGGTCCTGACCCACGAATTGCGGCTGTTCGAGAATTTGCTGCAGGACCAGACCCGCTGGCACGCCCGAGAGCTGTTTCAGGTGTACAGCGGGGGACATCATCCAAAGGCGTATCTGCTGGGGAAGCGGTAGGGCATTCGGTAGGGTGGAGGGGGGGCGCCCTTGCAGCGCCCCCCTCCGGGCTGCCCCCACCAGCCAATCCTGAGCCAGGTCCTCTCTCCTGCGGAAGCCGACAGGTCCCATCAGGAGAGTGGGTGTCAGGAGTGGCGCAACGAGGGCGGGGTAGGCGCCCGTCCTTCTGTGGAAGGAGCAAGAGCGGGCGATGGGAAGTCCGCCCCTTTAGCGTTGGGCAAAGCCTCCGCTGCCGACGTACTCTACCGCATGGGCGCAGTTGTCCGAATGGCGCCGGGGGTGGAAAGGCACCCCTCACGGCGTCATTCTCCCCCACGCGCAGTTCGCTCGCCGGGCTCGGTCAAAAAGAAGTCCGCACGTTGACAACTGCTTTAAAAACCCAGTTTCTCCTCTCGGAAACGGTAAAAACATCAATCTGTCTGGTGCTGAAATGCCCGCACTGGCCCTCGTATGCAATCCACCCTGGGCTTAGGCTTACGCCGCCTGGTGCAGGCTTTGTCCCAGGTTCCTCTGGGTGTGACTCCCCCGCCCTTTTTCCTCATTGACCATGCTTTTCGCGTTCCCAGCGCGAAAAAACTCAAACTGGCGGGACAGAGCTCCCGGGCTCCAAAGCGTGAGCGCCAGAAGACCAGCCGGTCTTCTGGCGCTCACGCGGGTCCCTCAGCGGAGGGACTGGGCAGTTAAAACCGTGACCTGCTTGGAACTCTTAAAGCTCAACCACGCTGCCAGAGCCGTACTGGCAAGATGGAGGAAGGTGTCCGGGAGATTCAGGTTGATGCCTTCCACGATGGGTGCAATGAAGCTGCCAGCAACCAGGATGAAGAAGACGAGCGCCAGGATCTCGAAGATCTTCTGCGGGGATTTTGAGAACTGCCCTCCCCACACCAGCACGGCACCGAGTGCGAGATGAGCGATGTTATGAACAGAGTTGACGGCGAAGATCCCCAGCAACAGGCCCTCTCCGTGCACCGCGCCATGCCGGTGTGAAATGACGTTGGCTTCAGGGAGAAACCCCAGCAAGCCCACGAGTAGGTAGACCAATCCGAAGGCCAAACCAATGTTGCGAATACTCGGTTGTTGCATCTTTAACGCTCCTTCTTTCGCGGTCCACGTGCGGTTGCCGCTTGCTGCTCTCTCTTGCACTGTGCTGCGGTTCCGGCCCCTGTAACGGTGAGGAGCCGGAGCGCGTATACGGTTTCCGTCCAGTTCGTTATCAAAGCGGGAATGCGCCGACCGGGAAACGCTTTTCCCAGAAACCGTTTTTTCCTACACTGCTGCGCCGCTTTACAAGTCTGCTGGGCTTGAACAGTTGCAAAAACTGTTCGAGCGGAATTCGTATCAGCCCTCTAGCGTACGGTGAACGGAGCCATCACGACTGCGCCGCCACTGGTGATGGGCCCATCCGTCGACGGGAATTCATAGACCCGGTTGCCGTTGTTGTCCGCGTGGGCCATGGCCCAGAGCCTGTCTCCAGGGTTGACGGCGACGTTCGCATCAAGCCTGATCTTGACCTGCGTGCTTTTGCCCACCGGAAGCAGGGTTGAAACTCCGGCTGCTGGCAGCACCTTCATCTTTCCGTCTGCTCCCGCCGTATGCAGCGCGATAAACCCCGGTTGGGTGAGCGTCACCGACGCAACAGTAACGTAAGCCCCCTGGCTGTCGAGAAGGATTTCCCCACCGGCCACCGTGACGCTGGAAGAGCCCGGGGCCACCTTGGTCAGTTTCATGGGCGCCATCAGGACGTTTCCCTCGAAGGTCACAGGACCATCCGGACCAGGGAAGTTGTACGTCTCGTTGCCATTGCCTTCCACGTGCAGCATGGGGTAAACCGTTTGCACGCCTGTGGCCAGTGGCGTCAGGGGAACAGATACGTTCCGGCTGAGTCCCGCCGGGAGCAAGGCCGAAACGCCCAGGGGAGGATCAACGACCATCTTGCCGTCTTTCTCGCCGTGAACGGCCACATAGCCGGGTTTGTCCAGCACAACTGCGGGAATGACCAGCGCGTCTGTGGAAGTGATCTGGCTGGCCACGGCCAGTCGGGGCGTGACTGGGGTGGCCTGCTGGGCGAAGGAGGAGGCGAAGACGCCGAGGGCCAGAGCAAGGATCAGGGTGTTTTTCACGGAAAGACCTTTTCTTTCGGCGAGAGGGCGGAAAGGACAAGCAGTGGGCGGGACGGATACGGACTCCGATGGAATCGTTTGCGGCGGGTCGCAAGCCAAGCAGAGCGCGAAGGAGAGAAACGGGTTCCGGGTGTGGAGGGAAGCAAGGCGGCGGTCTTCCGGTGTGTTCGCGAAACAGACGCAACCCGTACTTACTTCACCGTGACCGTCATGGTCATGGTGGGATGGATTTCGCAGTACACCCGGTACGTTCCCGGCCCGCTGAACGTGTGGGTGTAGACTTGGCCCTTTTTCATGCTGGGAGGGGACTCCATCACGTCGTTGATTACCACGTTGTGCGGCACGTCGTCTTTCTGCACGAACCGCACAGACTCGCCGACGTTCACGGAAATGGTGCCGGGTTGGAATTTCATCCCCTGCATGTCGACGCTGAAGGCACTGGCAACTGCGGCTCTAGGAGCGGTGACCAGCCAGCCATGCGTGAGATCGGTCAAGGTGAATGACACCTCGCCCGGTTTGACGGTGATGGGAATGGGCTGTCCCACCCGTTTGAGAGGTGCCGCCTGGCCAGTCGCCCAGACCTGGAGACCGTCTTTTACGCGCGGATCACGCAGGGTGTACGTCAGCTTGGGAACCGCAACGATGTGCTTGTTGGTCGCCGGATCGGTGATCACCAACACGAAGGCGTCCAGAACGTCACTGTTCTGAGGAGCGGCTTCCTTCCAGGCAGGGAAGGCGGATCCACCCACGCGCTCGCCTCGGAACAACTCGATTTTGACAGCTCTGGAAAAGGCGTTTCTGGGAATCTGGACGCTGATGTCCCGGTCACGCAGTGTCCCCGCCGCGCCGGGCGCCAGGTTGAGGACCGCCACCTTCTCGGAGAAGCCCGCTCCGCCCAGATCGTGCGCCATGGCTGGGGTAACGAGTAAGGCCAGCAAGAACGCTGCTTTCAGGGTTGGCTTGAATTTCTGTGTCGATTCGCGCATGTCTTCTCCTCTTGGTGGGGGGGGCGGCTTCAGGACTGTTCCCTGCGCGGCAAAGAAGTGGCGAAGAGTCCGCCCTTCCCTGCTGTGAATTCAGTGTATTTTTGTATTTGTATGGTTACAATGGTGTAAATTGTGGAAATGGATCCGAAGCAGCGCCTTTGTGAACACCTCAAAATGCACGGCCCGACCAGCATCCGGGACCTGATGCAGGCGCTACAAATCAGCGAAAACGCAGTTCGGCACCACCTCGCTGCTCTGGAGCGCGGCGGTTACCTCCGCGCCGTCGACGACCAGCCCCGGGAAGGGGCTGGCCGTCCAGCCCGGCTGTATGGGCTTACTGAGACGGCAGAAACTCTGTTTCCGAAGTACTACGCCGAGCTCCTGGAACTGATCTTGGCTGAGGCGGAGCACCAAACCATGCTCGACCCCCTGGTTGGCAGTCTGGTAAAACGCCTCGCTGACCAGATTCGCCCGAAACTGGAGAACCTGACCCACGAAGAACGGATTTTGCTGGCTGCGGAGCATCTCAACCTGGGCGGGAATCTCAGTCAGCTGGAACGCACCCCGGGTGGCTGGGAACTGCGCGCTTACAACTGTCCTTACCTGGCTGTGGGGTGCCGCTTCGAGGCGGTTTGCAATATTGCGCCCAGGGTGCTCTCCATCGCCACGGGTCTGGCTGCAGAGCGGGTGGTTTGTCAGCGCGATGGAAAAGCGGCCTGCCATGTTCTTATTTCCATCGGACTGACTTGACGGTTGTATTGCCTTCTATAACAGACGGCGTTTCTGGCTGCCGTGGCGCGAGAAAAAGAGTTCCGGTTCAGAGAAGTTGTATTTGGAGCATGTGTCAAGAAGTGGACTTCTTTTTGACCGGGCCCAGCGAGCGAACTTGAATGCGCCTGGGGAGAATGGCGCCGTGAGGGGTACCTTTCCACCCCCGGCACCACTCGGACAACTGCTCTTGCCGATGGACTTCACCCTACCGCTTGAGCCACCCCCCCGCCAGCCGAGTGGCCCACGGCATCACCAGGTAGGTCATGGTGGGGACCACCAGCATCATCTGCGCCAGCGACCGCACCGGCAGCACCCAGTGCCCCAGTGCCGGCCCCAGCAGCAGCGTGATCCCCAGGCTGACCGGATACAGGGCTGCCAGCGTCAGCAGCATCATCTTCCAGCGGGGCGGCTGGCGCAATGTGGGGCTGGCGGGCGGCGTGAACCAGAACTCCAGCCCAGGCTGCTTCTCAAAGCTGACCTGCCCGTCCACCAGCGGCTCCACCCGCGCCAGCCAGTTCGTCCGCTCGGGGGACCCCTCCCACTCGGCGGCGCTGCCCAAGGAGTCGAAGCGCGCGAGCAGCGTGTATTCCTGCTCGCCGGGTGCAGGCCGGATGATGCCCGTGCCCCGGTGGCCGGGCAACCGTCCGAGGAGGGCCGTCGCTTCGGCCAGCAGCGCTTCGTACTCGGCGTCGCGGCCCGCCTTGATGCGGCGTCGCACGATCAGGTTGACCGGATCGGAAGGAGAGGCGCCGGGCAGGGTCATGCCCCAGCCCCCCTCTCCTTTCTGGGCCAGGCCACCAGCACCACGCCCGTCAGGATCACGCCGAGGGCCCCCCAGCCCAGCGCGCTGAGGTGTTCGCCCCCGAAGCCGACGCCCAGCAGCACGGCCACCACAGGGTTGACGTAAGCGTAACTCGTGGCGAGGGCCGGCCGGGTGTGCGCCACCAGGTACATATAGGCGCTGTAGGCAACGAGGCTGCCGAAGACCGTCAGGTAGGCCAGTGCCCAAAGGCTGGCGGAGGTGGGCGCCTTCCAATGCTCACCTGTGGTCAGGCTCAGCCCCATCAAGATCACGCCGCCCGCCAGCATCTCGGCGGCGCTGCCCATCAGCCCGGCGGGAAGGGGCAGCCGCCGGGACCACTGGCTGCCGAAAGTCCAGCACAGCGGCGCGAGGATCAGCAGCAGTGCGGCCAGGGGCGTGGCGTGCAGCTCACCTACGTTCAGTAGGGCAATCCCCAGAAGCCCCACGCCAATGCCCAGCCATTCACGCCCACTTGTGCGCTCGCCCCACAGCCGTCCGAAGAGGGCTGCGAACAGGGGAGACACCGCGATCACCAGGGCCGCCACGCTGCTGCTCGCGTCCCGCTCGGCCAGGGTGACCAGGCCGGTGCCCCCGCCCAGCAGGAGGAGGCCGACGGCTGCGCTCGCGCTCCACTGCCGGAGGGTGGGCATGGCCGCACCGCGCAGCCGCAGAAAGGCGAACAGCACCGCGCCCGCCACCAGAAAGCGCAGCCCCAGCATCCCCAGTGGCGGCAGGCTCTCGATGGCCACCTTGATCCCGAAATACGTGCTGCCCCACACCACGTACACGAGGGCGAGCGACACCAGCACGGCGGGCGTCAGGCGAGCGCGGGTGGACAGGGCGGCGGGCGTCACCGGGAGAGCATACCCGGCTTAAGAAAACGCTGCCTCAAGTGAGGCCGCGCTCTGTCCGGACCGCCCGTACACTGCCTGCGCGTTGCCCTCCGAACGGCCCTGGACCCCGGCGGCCCACGGCGGGCCTGGGCCTCGGTCCCGCGCCGCTCCTCGCGTCCCCATCCCCGCCGTGACCCACGCGGCCCTGCCTCCGCCCACCACGGCCCAGGACGCTGCGCCCGAATCCGACGACGGCCAAAGCCCCTGATCTCTGGACGGCTCAACCTCCATTCCGCCAGGCACTGGGGCGGGCAATTCCTGCCCCTGGCCCATCCCCACCTGCGGGTGGCCGCGGTTCCCCAGCCTGCCGCTTGGCCGGGAGAAGTGACCGTCAGGGGGCGGCCGGAAGCCCGGCGTATCCCCGGCGGGTTCGAGAGGTTGAGGGGTAGACCTGAAAGTACGAGCGAAGCGAGCAGGAGAAAAGACAAACTCCGCGGTATGAAGCAACAAGCGGTGATGTCCCACGTGTTGCGCAACTGAGCGGAGTCCGTACAACCGTGAAGTCTTGGGCCTGCAGCGGTGAAACCCGTCAGATGGTTTGACCCACCGCCACTTCCCGCCCCTCCCTCGCTGCCGCGAAGAGCGCGTCCAGCACCTGCGCCTGCCGTACTGCGTCCTCCGGAGAATAGAGGGGCGCTTGCTCGCCGCGTGCCGCCCGCTGAAAGTGGGCCACCATCGCGGCGTAGCCGTCGTGGGGCGGGAAGGTCTCAGTGCGCTCGCCGGCGTTCGTCTGCACGTGGAAGCGCACCTCCTCATCGTTCTTGCTGCTGAAGCCGCCGTCCAGATCGAGGGTTCCCCCGGTTCCTACCACCATGATGCGCTGGGTCTTCCCGCCCCAGTCGAAGGCGCAGTCGATGCTTGCCAGCGCGGCCCCATAGTGCAGGGTGCCGCTCAGGCCCACGTCCACCCCGCCGGAGGTCCAGCGGGCCTGGGCGGTCACGCCTTGCGGCTCGCCCAGCAGCAGGCGGGTGAGGTTTACCGCGTAGCAGCCCACGTCGTACAGCGCGCCGCCACCCTTGTCGGCGCTCCAACGAAAGTCGTCCGGACGAGTTAGGGCAAAGCCGAAGGCCGAGCGCACTGCCCGGACCTCCCCCAGTTCCCCGCTCGCCACGATCTCCCGCACCCGGGTGATGTGGGGCTGAAAACGGTACGCGAAGGCCTCCAGCAGCAGGCGGCCGGAGGCTGCTGCCACGCCCGCAAGGGCCTGCGCCTCCTCCGCATTCAGCGTGAGGGGCTTCTCGGTGAGGGCGTGTTTGCCTGCCCGCAGGGCCGCCTCCGTCCAGGGCCGGTGCGCGTCGTTGGGCAGCGGATTGTAGACCGCCTCCACACCCGAGGCGATCACGTCCTCGTACGTCCCGATCTGCTCGATGCCCCACTCCTGCGCGAAGGCCCGCACCCGTTCGGATTCCGGATCGCGCGCGCCCACCATCCGCACTTCTCCACCCGCCGCATGAATGGCGGGGATGAGCGCCCGCGCGATCCGTGCTGCGCCCAGAATGCCCCAGGAAAAAGGTTGTGCCGCGCTGCTTTGCGTCATGCGGGCAGCCTAGCAGGGGTCAAACCGTCCACGGCCTAACCGTCTAACGGCGGGAGCAGATTCGCCGGTCAGGCCGGCAGGCTGTAGACGCCCGGATTGCAAAGGAGGAGGGGCCAACCCGGACTGCTCCCGGTTGGCCCCTCCTCCCTCAAGCCTGGAGGCTTATTCGCCCTGCTTGTCGCTGCCTTCCGTGCCCTGGCCAGCGTCGTCCTTCTTGTCGCCGCCGAGGCCGAACTGCGCGAACAGGTCCGCGTACACGTCGCCCAGCTTGGTGCTGATCTTGCCGCCCTGCTGCGCGTCCTTGGCGTTGTAGTTGTAGTCGGCTCCGCCGCCGCGGCCACCACGGCCACCGCCACGGTTGCCGCCCGCACCGCCGCCGGGGCCAGCACTGTAGCGGTCGCTGCGCGCGCCGCCGCCCTGCGTCACGTAGTCGCGCACCGGGCCACCGCCGCCGAGGGCGCGGCGACGCGAGAGGCTCGCGCGCTGCTCCACGGGGTCGATGTTCAGGATCACGGCCTCAATCTCGTCGCCCTTCTTGAAGAGATCGGCCGGGTTGTTCACGCGCTGCGTGTCGAGTTCGCTGATGTGGATCAGGCCCTCGATGCCTTCTTCGATCTCCATAAAGACGCCGAAGTCGGTCATGCCGGTGATCTTGCCCTTGACGGGCGTGCCGGGCGGGTAACGGTCAGGCAGCGCGCTCCAGGGATCGTCCGTGGTCTGACGAATCCCGAGGCTGATGCGGCGCTCCTTGGGGTCGATGCGCAGGATGACGGCTTCCACCTCGTCGCCTTCCTTCATGACTTCGTTGGGGTGACGCACGCGCTTGGTCCAGCTCATCTCGCTGACGTGCACCAGGCCTTCGAGGCCGGGCTCCAGCTCGACGAACGCGCCAAAGTTGGTCAGGTTGGTGACCTTGCCCTTCACGCGCTGGCCGATGTGGTATTTCGCCACGGCATCTTCCCAGGGGTCCTGGGTCAGCGAGCGCATGGAGAGGTTGATTCGCTCGCGGCCCTCGTCCACGTCGATGACCTGGACCTGGACCTTCTCGCCCACCTTGACCACGTCACGGGGGTGGTTGAAGCGGCCGTAGGTCAGCTCGCTGCGGTGAACCAGGCCGTCGATGCCGCCCAGATTCACAAACACGCCGAAATCGGTGATCTCGACGACTTCGCCCTCGAACTGCGCGCCGGGCAGCAGCTGCCCGATGGTGGCCTCGCGCGCCTGGGCCTTCTGGGCTTCCATGATCGCGCGGTGGCTGATAATCACGCGGTTGCGCTTGCGGTTGAGCTCGATCAGCTTGACCTGCAGCGGTTTGCCCACGTAGGGGTCCAGGTCGTTGACCCGGCGGGTATCCACCTGGGAGGCAGGCAGGAAGGCGCGCACGCCCTCAATCTGCGCCACCAGGCCGCCACGGACCTTCTCCAGCACCTCGACCTCGAAGGTCTGGTCGCCTTCCTGCATGCGCTCCAGGACGCGCCAGCCCTTGTCCTGATCGGCCCGCTTCTTGGACAGGACGATCTGGCTGTTGGCGAGGTCCACCCGCACCACGTACGCCTCGATCTTGTCGCCGGGCTTGTACATCTGCTGGGCCTGCTCGAGCGTGACGGGCTCCTCGGTGATCTGGTTGAGGGGAATGACGCCCTCAACCTTTGCGCCGACGTCCACGGCGATGCCCTCATTGCCGATAAACACCACGGTGCCGTCCACGATGTCGCCCCGGCTCACCGACTGGTGATCGGTGGACTCGCTGGCGAGCACGTCCTCCATGGTCATGGCGGGGTACTCGTCGTCGCTGCGCTCGGCGGGAGCGCTGGTGGCCTGGGCGGGCGCCGCGGGGGTGCTGGGCACTTCAGGGCTGGCGGTGGCCGTGGTCTGCACGTCCGTCTGCTCGGTGCCCGGCGTGGGCTGAGTGGTCCCGCTTTCTACAGCGGGGGTCTGGGTCTGGTCTTCCATGAACTCCTGTCCTCCTGGGTGTGGCCCGCTTGTCGCTGGAACACACCACGTAACCTGTGCTCTGCACGGCAACACCTTAGTGTAGCACCACCCCCGAAGGGGGACAAGCACAGCCGCGCACGCCGGGAAGCCCGACTTGGACGCGATTCACTCCACGTTGGCCGACTTTCGCGTGGCCCGCCCCCGTGCCGCCCCTCTCCACCTGCAGTTGACGCCCTGCCGGGCCGCCGCTATACTCCCTCACGCTTCCCTGTCACGCCGTTTGCAGGAGGAGCCGCCAGAGCAGCAACCGTTGGGGCATCGTCTAATGGCAGGACGTCGGTTTCTGGCACCGTTAATCAAGGTTCGAGTCCTTGTGCCCCAGCCAATGAAGAACTCCGTCCAGAACGGAGTTCTTTTTTCGTATTTCCCAGATCCGTCCGTCTGCCTTCTCAGGGCTGAATGCTTTAAAAAACAAAGTGCCTGTCGTACCATCCCCGAATGTGGGCGGTGGTACGCTCTTCTCATGAGTGACGCCCCTGTTCAAAATTACGACGTGGTGATCATCGGCGGTGGCCCGGCTGGCCTGACGGCCGCCATCTACACGGGCCGCGCGAGCCTCAGCACCCTGGTGCTGGAAAAAGGCCTGCCCGGCGGTCAGATTGCCCAGACCGAGGAAGTCGAGAACTATCCGGGCTTTCCTGAACCGATTCCCGGCATGGAACTCGCCCAGCGCATGGTGCAGCAGGCTGAGAAGTTTGGCGCGAAGATCGAGATGGAGGAGGTGGAGGCCATTGAGGCCACATCTGGCCTCCACCCCTACGTCTTCACCGTGCGCGGCTACAGCGGCACCTACCGCGCCAAGAGCGTGATCCTGGCAACCGGCGCGAACCCCAAGAGGCTCGATGTGCCCGGCGAGGAGCTGTTCTGGGGCAAAGGCGTAAGCACCTGCGCCACCTGCGACGGTTTTTTCTACCGGGGCAAGAAGGTCGTCGTGGTGGGCGGCGGAGACGCGGCGGTGGAAGAGGGCCTGTTCCTGACCAAGTTTGCCGATGAAGTGACCCTGATTCACCGCCGCGACAGCCTGCGCGCCAACAAAGTGGCCCAGGCTCGGGCGTTTGCCAATTCCAAGATGAAGTTTATCTGGGACACGGTGGTAGAGGAAGTGATGGGCGAGAGCCACGTGACCGGCGTGCGCCTCAAGAACCTCAAGACCGGGGAGGTCAGTGACTTTGCCACCGACGGCGTGTTTATCTTTATCGGCCACGTGCCCAACACCAGCTTTGTCGAGGGCACGTTGAAGCTGCGCGACGACGGATACGTCGAGGTCACGGACGAGATCTACACGTCGGTGCCGCTGCTCTTTGCGGCGGGCGACGTGTCGGACCACGTGTACCGGCAGCTCGCCACCAGCGTTGGGGCCGGAACCCGCGCGGCCATGAGCGCCGAGCGTGCCCTCGCGGCGTTGGAGCTGGAAACCGAGACGGCGGCGGACTGAGCGCCCAGTGGGTCGGGGGCGGGGAAGACCTCGCCCCCGTATGCTGTGCCCATGCGCCCGCTGCCCCTGCCCGCCCGCCTCCTGCGTAAAGTGCGGGGGTACGGGGGCAAGGTGGGGCGGCTGATCCGCAGTCTCCACGCGGCCCAGGCCTGGCCCGAGGACGGGTGGGCAGACTCCCGCCTGACGGCAGCGGAGGCGCGGGTGTACCGGGGCATGGACCCGCGGGACCGCGAACACGCCTGCCGGGTGGCGCGGCACCTGCTGCGGGACCGTCCTGACGCCGATCCCGAACTGGTTGCCGCCGCTCTCCTGCACGATTGTGGCAAGAGCATCCGCCCCTACCGTGTGCTGGAACGCGTCCTTATCGGCCTGGTGCCCAACCGCCTGAGCCGAGCGCTGCCGCTGGGGCCGCTCGCCGTGCGGGCCTATCACCCAGAGCTGGGCGCAGAACTGCTCGCCCGCGCCGGCGCCCGTCCCCGGGTGGCCCGCCTCGTGGCGCGGCACCACCATCCCGGCGGCGACCCGGACGCGGCGCTGCTGCACCACTACGACGATCTGGAGTGAGGGGCCGTTTTTAGGGCAGCACGTTCCCGGCTGCCCGCAGGATGCCGTACCACTCCTCGCGGCTGAGGTGAACGTCGCCCGCGCGAATACAGTCTTTCAGACGTTCGGTGTTCGTCGTGCCCGTTACAGGTTGCATGTGGGCCGGGTGGCGCAGCAACCAGGCGATGGCAACCGTCGTGTTGCTGACCCCGTGGTTCGCCGCCACCTCATTGATGGACGCGTTCAGCTTGGGAAACTTGGGGTTGTCGAGGAACACACCCTCGAAAAAGCCGTACTGAAAGGGAGACCAGGGCTGAACGGTGATGTCGTGGAGGCGGCAGTAGTCGAGGACGTACCCGTCGCGGTTGACCGCCGACTCGTTTTCCATGTTCACGTTGAGCCCGCTCGTGATGAGGCTGGCGTTCGTGATGCTGAGCTGCAGTTGGTTGGCGACGAGGGGCTGACGAACGAACTTCTTCAGCAACTCGATTTGCCGGGGGTGCTGGTTGGACACGCCGAAGTGCCGCACTTTCCCCGAGCGTTCGAGTTCGTCGAAGGCCGCCGCCACCTCTTCCGGCTCCACCAGCGCGTCCGGGCGGTGCAACAACAGCACGTCCAGGTAATCGGTCTTCAGGCGCTTGAGGATGCCGTCCACCGAGGCGAGGATGTGCGCCCTGGAGAAGTCGAACATGCCGGGCCGGATGCCGCACTTGGACTGCAGGATGACGCGCTCGCGGACCGTGCTGTTCATCCCAATGGCTTCCGCGAAGATTTCCTCGCACGCTCCACCGCCGTAGATATCGGCGTGGTCGAAGAAGTTGGCTCCCTCGTTCACCGCCGTCCCTACGAAACGCTCCGCCTCCGCCCTGTCCAGAGCGTTGATCCGCATACACCCCACGGCGACGACGGGCACCTCCAGATCACTGGTCCCGAGCTTGATGGTCCTCACGTTGACTCTCCTTTCGCTGGCGGCGGAACTGCCCCCGCCCGGCCGCCTGACTGTAGCGCGGTTGATCTCTGCCGGGCGGTGGACGGGCGCGTGCCTTCATCTCCGGCCTTGACCTCGTCCCTCGAGCGGCGTACACTTCTCCTTCGTGCCTGACGCTCCCGCACCTGCGGGAAGATGTACCCGAGGCGGCCCCATCGTCTAGCGGTCAGGACAGCGCCCTCTCAAGGCGCAGACACGGGTTCAAGTCCCGTTGGGGTCACCAACCACGCGCCGCTTCCCACCCGGAGGCGGCGTTTTCCGTGGAGTTCCGGTAGGCTCGTCCCATGTCACTGCCCCCGGTGCTGGCCGAACTCGTCACGTATTTCGAGCCGCTCTCTACCCTGCGGCGCGACTTTCGGGGCGCCGTGACCCTGCACACTCCCGGTGTGAACGTGTTCGCCTCGAACGCCACCTTTGTGCCGGACGCAGACCTGGCCCGCCTGCCGCCCGCCGCTGCGTGGCACCGCGCACGCGGGGTGCCCGCCCTCATGGCTGCGGTGGTGCCCCTGCCGGGCGAGGAGGTGGCGTCGTTGCGCGTGGGGACCTATCACCCCACGCCTGAGCCCGGCGTCATTGTGGTGGAGCAAGTCTCGCGCCTGGGTCTTCCCGTCTGGGCCACCCTCTTGACCGGGGCGCACGGCACCCCGGAATGGGCGGGGGCGCTCTCGCGGCATCTGGCTCCCCGTCTGGAAGGAGACCGACACTTCACCCTGCTGATGGCGTATGCGGGGGGCGAGCCTGTGGGGGCCCTGCTGCGGCGTGAATCGAAGGGGGAGGGGGCCGCTCACCTCTGGGGCACCCTGGACCCCGCCGCCGACGCGCCGCTCCTCAATACGGCCCACGCGCTGGGCAGCACACTGCGGGTCAGCCTGCCCAGCGGCAGCCCCCTCCAGGTGGTGGACGAGCAAACCGTCTTCTTTACCCTGCTCGAAGAGCACGCCAGCGCCGCGAATGAGGGGAACTGCATGCAAAGAAAAATGGGGCATTCGCCGTCTTTTGCGCCGCAGCCCAGACGTTCCGAAGATGAGGCGTGAGGACTTTTACTTCATCCTGGACATCGCCCGTACCGAGCTCGCTGGGGTACGCGCCAAAAGCCGTGCGTCCAGTGCGGCTGCTTGCCATGCTGCCCCTCGCCGCCTGTCATATCCAGTTGCAGATGCCCGCGCCGCAGGCTGCAGGCGGGGCCGTACGTCCCCGGGTGACTTTTCCTGCTTGGCGGCGCGTCCGTTTTGCGCTGCGGCGGGCAGAGCAGCTATGTCGGCACCACCTGGAATGACCGGGTCTCGTCGGTGTGGGTGCTGGAGGGCACACAGGCGGAACTCTTGCGCGGCGGGAACTGCGGGTCAGGGTCCATCAGCTCACCGCCAAGACGGCCGATCTGAGCGGTGTGAACTTCAACGGCGTAGGCGTGACGAAGGTGGAATTCTACAGGGGCCGTACGCTGATCGGCACCGACACCGCCAGCCCGTACAGTGGGGCCTTTGACCTTACGGGCGCTGACAACGGCCAGGCCAGTACGCCATCACAGCGCGGGCCTACGGCGCGGCGGGGAACGTGGGGCGCTGCGCCCAGACGCGGACCCTGACGGTCAACATCCCCGGGACGACGCCCTTCCCCAGCGCTTGCGCAGGCGCTCGCTGGCTACGCCGCCGTTCCGCCGCTGGCCTCCAACGCAAGGAGCAGGCGGCCCAGCGCCACGCTCCGAATAGGGCGGCCAAGGAGCACCTCCCGCATGACAGCCAGGACGGGCGCACGTTCGGGGACCGGATGAAGACGGCGGGCCACCTCACGGGCTTCTGCTCCAGCTTCTTCTCGTGCAGCAATGGCTGAACAGCTCCGGCCACTGCGCCAACCTGATGCGCTCCGACTTCCGCGAGCTGGGCGTGGGCTACGCGCACGGCGTGAAGATCCCAAAGGCGCAACCCCATTCCGGGCCACTGCTGTGTGCAGGATTTCGGACGGCGCAGCTGAGAGGTTGGTTGGCTGAGGCGGTGGCCGGAGTACTCTGGCCACCGCTTGCCGTTGGAGCTGTCCGGACAGGAGTAGCGCGAGCCCGGGCTGCTTTCCAGCGGCGCGCGTCAGGTTCTTTTGCGGGCACGCCACCACGCGAGGCCGCTTCGCGCCAGCGCACGCAGCAGGGCCCGTAGGAGCCCACTCCGCACGCTCACCCACGGACAGGCAAGATCGGCCACTTCGCAGGCGTCGCAGCAGTTCGCGTCGCACGAAAGGTCCCTGGTGCCGGGACAGCGGCGTGAGGTCCGTCCATGCCGCCTGCGTTCGTTCAGGGCAGGGATCCACGTGCGGACTTCTTTTTGACCGGGCCCGGCGAGCGAACCGGAATGCGCATGGGGGAGAATGGCGCCGTGAGGGGTGCCCTTGCCCTTCCACGCGCCGAGCCATTCGGACAAATGCGCTGGCTCCTGCCCCACCGCCATCTGAAGCTTGGAAGAAACGGAGCTGCTGCCGAGTGGGCAGGCGTGGCAGACATCGTCAATGGGCCCGCAAGCCCCGCAGCATGCCGGTTCGCATTCCGGGTTGACTGGGCCCGAACAGGGAAGGTGGTTGATCGGCGTGGCTTGCTGGGAAAGCAACTCCGCCGCCAGTCCACACGCCGCGAATTGCGCGCGCACTTCTCGCCACCCGCCTACCACACCCCGCGCCGTGATGATCCCCTCCACCACCGCCGAACACGAGGCTGCACCGTAGTACCGCGCGTGGGCGCATCGGTAGCCTTTGTACGGCGACACTTCCTGCCCGTACCAGCGGATCAGCGTGAGGGCAGCCGCAGAGAGGGTCACAAGGGAATATTGCCATGCTTCTTGTAGGGCCGCGCCTCCTCCTTGCCGCGCAGCATCTCGAAGGTCTGGATGAGTCGGCGGCGCGTGTCTTCCATGGGCAGGATGTCGTCCACGTAGCCTTTGGCGGCGGCCACGTAGGGGTTGTCGAACGCTTCCTTGTACTGCGCGATCTTCTCGGCGCGCGTCGCCTCGGGGTTTTCCGAGTTCAGGATTTCACGGCGGTAGACGATGTTGGCCGCCCCCTCCGCACCCATCACGGCGACGGCGGCCGTGGGCCAGGCGTACACCACGTCCGCGCCCATATCGCGGCTGTTCATGGCGAGGTACGCGCCGCCGTAGCTCTTGCGGGTGATCAGGGTGATCTTGGGGACGGTGGCCTCGGCGTAGGCGTAGAGCATCTTCGCGCCGTGGCGGATGATACCCGCGTGTTCCTGGGCCACGCCAGGCAAAAATCCCGTCACGTCCACCAACGTCAGCACGGGGATGTTGTAGCAGTCGCAGGTGCGGATAAAGCGCGCGGCCTTGTCTGAGGCGTCGATGTTCAGCGTTCCCGCCATCACCTTGGGATTGTTCGCCACGATGCCCACGCTGCGCCCCCCCAGCCGCGCGAAACCGCAGAGGATGTTCTTCGCCCAGCCCGGCTGGATTTCGAGGAACGTTCCGCCGTCCACGAGTTCGTGGATCACGTCGTGCATGGCGTAGGGCCTGCGCTGGTCCGGCGTCACGATCTCCAGCAGGCGCTCGTTGGTGCGGTCCACAGGATCGGTGCAGGGCTGGGCGGGGGCTTCCTCGCGGGCATTCTGGGGCAGGTACGACAGCAGGTCCCGGACGCCCTGCAGCACCGCCTCGTCGCCTTCGTATTCCAGATGGGCCACGCCGCTCTTGCGGGTATGCACGTCCGCGCCCCCGAGCTGATCAAAGGTCACGTCCTCTCGCGTGACCGACTTGATGACTTCCGGCCCCGTGATGAACATGTACGAGCTTCCCCGGCTCATCAGAATGAAGTCGGTCAGCGCGGGCGAGTACACCGCGCCGCCCGCACACGGCCCGAGGATGGCGCTGATCTGCGGCACGCTGCCCGAGTAGACAGCGTTGCGGTAAAAGATCTCGCCGTAGCCCGAGAGGCTGTCCACACCCTCCTGAATGCGCGCTCCCGCCGAGTCGTTCAGGCCGATGACCGGGCAGCCGGTCTTGGCGGCGAGGTCCATCACCTTGGTGACCTTGGCGGCGTTCATCTTGCCCAGCGAGCCGCCCAGCACCGTAAAGTCCTGCGAGAAGACGAACACCTGCCGCCCCGCGATGGTGCCGCGGCCCGTGACCACGCCCTCGCCCGGCGCTTCAACCCCCGTCATCAGCCGGTTGGCTCCGTGTTCCACGAAGGTGGAGAGTTCCATGAAGGAGCCGGGGTCCAGCAGTTTCTCGATGCGCTCGCGGGCCGTGAGCTTGCCGCCCTCGCGCTGCTTTTTCTGCCGCTCAGGTCCACCGCCCGCCTCCACCTTGGCGCGGCGCTGCTCCATGGCGGCGATGAGCTCTTGCAGTTCGATTCCGGGTTGGGTCATGGGGGCCATGGTATCCAAACGGGCGTTAGGGAGGATGGGGAAAGGGGTCAATGAAGTTTGGCCCTCACCTGCGGCTTCGCCAACCCCTCTCTACCTTCGGCGCTTTTGAGGTCTGCTGCGCAGCTTTACGGGTTTCTCCAGTCGAGAGGAGTGAAAACCTGCCTGCGCTTCTACCTGCCCGCTTCCACCAGAATGCCCTCCGCCTCGTTCATCCGCACGATGTTGGCGAGCGTGCGGATGGGCACGTTCAGGTCCGCCAGTTTGGTCCGGCCTTCCTCAAAGCCCTTCTCGATCACGCAGCCGAGGCCCAAGAGCTCCGCGCCGCTCTGGGCAATGATTCCGGCCAGTGCCCGCAGCGTACCGCCCGAGGCCAGGAAATCGTCGATCACGATCACCCGGTCTCCATGCCCCAGGTACTCGCTGCTGACGAAGAGGTCCACCACGCCCCCCTTGGTACGGCTGATTGACTGGGCGGTGTACGCCACCTCGCTCATGGTGAGGGGCTTTTTCTTGCGGGCGTAGACCAGGGGTACGTTCAGCACGAGGGCCGTGGCGAGGGCGGGCGCGATGCCGCTCACCTCGATGGTCACGATCTTGGTGGGGTTGAGGGAGGCAAAGCTGGCCGCGAACTGCTCGCCCATCTCGCGCGTCAGGCTGGGCAGCAACTGGTGGTTGACCAGGCCGTCCACCTTGAGGATGCCGCCGGGGAGGATGAGGCCCTGCTCGCGGATGGCTTGCACGAGGGATTGCATGAGGGCGAGTGTACCCGCCCCACGGGCCTTTGACGCCCTGTTGACGCTGGCCCCCCTACGGTAGCGGCAGGACAAGGAAGTCGGCCGGTTCCCGACCCTGAAGGAAGACAACCCTGAACAAAACGGTGGTTTCGGTTCTCGGTCTGCTGGCGCTGGCCTCCGCAGGGCAGGCAGCGGAAAACGGCAACCTGTACGTGTACGCCCTGGGGCAGGACAGTGCCCTGTGGACGGTGAAAAAGACCCAGGGGCAGTGGGGTGGATGGCAACGGATCGGCGGTGAGGTGAAGGGCGGCCTGGGCGCCTGCTCGCCGGAACCGGGGGGCAACGTCGTGATGCTTCGCAGCAAGATGGGGCTGCTGAACGCCACCGTTCACAACACGCTCAACGGGATGGGCCAATTTACGGCCTACCGCACCGTCGTGGGTTCCGACCTCGGCGTGGCCTGCGCAGCCGGAGGCCGGATGGGTCTTTTCGTACGCGGGTACGACCAGGCCCAAGCGGCCCTATTCACGACCACGGCCGACGGTGGAGCGCGGGCCAACCAGTACATCGTGGATCAGGCCAACAACGACCACTCCATGATCGGGAACGTCCTGACCGCCCTGGGAGGAACCCGGACAGTCAACAGGCACTTGTGGGACGGGGCGCAGAAGGCCGTGACCAGTCGGTTATTCTTCAAGTCTGGCCCCGAATTCTTTCTGGGTGGATGGCCGCTGGGTGGTCAGATCAAGGGCGCGCCGGATGGGGTCATCTTGGGTGGCGCCAATACCCTCCGTCAGGCCGTTTTCGTGCGGGGGATGGCCGATGACATCTGGTGACGCGTGACCGACGCGAATGGGCAGTGGCAACCCTTCGGCTCATTGGGAGGGCGCAAGGTGACTGCCGATCCCACGGCTGTGGCCTGGGGAAACGGCGGCATCCTGCTGTTCGCCCGGGGCACGGACAATGGCCTGTGGGTGCGTGAAGACCGCAATGGACAGACGATTGCCTGGATGCCCTGGGGAGGCACGCTCGCGGGCAGCCCCGAGGCGACGAGCTGGGGGGGGCAACCGGGTAGACGTGTTTGCCCGGGGAGCCGACGACCATGTTATTCACGCCTGGCGCGACGATACCGGTCCACTGGTTCAGGCACTGCAGTGGGAGAGGGTGCCCGAAGGCGTCATCAAGGGTGATCCGGCGGCGGTGGGGGCCAGGTGGTGAACCAGGAGGGAAGCGGAAGCAGGCGCTGGGGTGGGACGACACTCCCCAGCGCCTGCTTCCTTACCGCCTCCCAGGCTTACAGCTCGTTCACCTCCGGCTTGAAGCCCACCTCGCGGATGTAGCGCAGGTATTCCTCCTGGCTCAGGGCCTCGCGCTTGCCGCTCAGGGCCACAAAAAAGGCCTCGAGCACATTGGTGGCGAAGTTGCGGCTGCCCATGCGGGGCGTGGTGGTAATCAGGCGGGCGACGCCCCGGTCCTTCATCCAAAGGCGGTCCGCTTCCGTGATGGTCTGGGTGAGGACTGTTTTGCTCAGCAGGTCACGCGGGGCATACCGCTTGACGTAGTGGGTATCTCCGGCGATCACATCGGCCCAGGCGTAGTAGCGGGTGCCCTTACCCTCCACGCTCGTTTCCTGCTTATCGCCGGTGGGATAGAACCAGTCTTGCGGCAGCTTGGTGACAACGGGCAAGACGAGGTGGGCCACACGGCGCAGGGCGGGGAGGCTGCGCAGCGGAACGTTCATGTTCAGGCCAAACACGATGTCGCCGTACACGACATTTGCCCCCGCCTCCGCAATCGCTTCTGCCATCCCGAAGCGGTCCACGGCACTGACCATCAGCACGCGCTGCCGGCTCCAGTTCAGGATGGGGTCGAGCTGCATCACGGCGTCGCGCTCCAGCGTGTTCTTGACGCCGCTGCCGTCCAGCACGGGGGTGATCTTGGCGTGCGAAACGAGTTTGCGGACGTTGCCGAAGGTGTAGCGCTTGCCTGCGGCCACCACATACAGATCTGCGCCGCCCAGCCCGAAGGCGTCCACCCGTCCATCGAGGGCCTGAAACAGCTCGGCGGCCTTTTTCGCGTCGCCGTCGGTTCCGATGCGCTCCAGCACGAACGGCTGCCCCAGCACCGTCAGTTCCTCGCGGGCGTTGCGCTTGCTGTTGCCCAGCGACACGCTCACCACATGCTTAAAGCCTGCGGGGGCGGGTTGCCAGTCACGGAGGAGATCGGTCATGGGGGCATTGTAGGGGAGCCTTTGGCCCGTGGCCCGAGGCCTTGAGCAGAAGCAAAAAGAAAAGCCTCAGCGTGTGCTGGGGCTTTTCCAAACGGCGAACAGCTCAAGGCCAAAGGCCCTCAGGGATACAGGCCCCGAAGCGCCCGCGCCTCCAGCACCCGCGTGCACGCCACGATATACACCGCGGTGCGCAGGGTGACGCCGTGGCGCTCCTTCACGTCCCACAGGCTCAGGAACGCTTCCCGCATGATGCGGTCCAGGCGGTTGTTGATCTCGTCTTCCGTCCAGAAGAACGACGAGAAGTCCTGAACCCACTCGAAGTAGCTCACGGTCACGCCGCCCGCATTGGCGAGTACGTCGGGGACCACCACGACGCCGCGCTCGGCGAGCAGGTCATCCGCTGCCGGAATGGTGGGGCCGTTCGCGCCCTCCACGATAAGCTTGGCCTTGATGCGGCTGGCGTTGTCGAGGGTGATCTGCTTTTCGAGCGCAGCGGGGATGAGTACGTCGCAGTCCACGTCCCAGAACGAGTCACGGGCGATTGCCTCGGTGCCTTCCAGGTCGGTGATGCGGCCCGTGCGCCCCAAGTGTTCGGCGGCCTTGTAGGGGTCGATGCCTGCGCTGCTGTACACCGTACCCGTCACGTCCTGAATCGCCACGATCTTCGCGCCGTGATCGTGGAAGATGCGCGCGGCGGCGTTGCCCACGTTGCCGAAGCCCTGCACGGCCACGCGCGCGCCTTCGAGCGGCAGGCCCATCTTCTTCAGGGCTTCGGCGCCCGTCACGAATACGCCGCGTCCGGTGGCGTCGCCGCGTCCGAGCGACCCACCCAGGCTCACGGGCTTGCCCGTTACCACGCCCGTCGCCGTGCGGCCCACGTTCATGGAGTAGGTGTCCATCATCCACGCCATCGTCTGCGGGTTGGTGTTCACGTCGGGGGCGGGAATGTCCTTGTCGGGCCCGATGATGAGGCCGATCTCGGTGGTGTAGCGCCGGGTGAGACGTTCGAGTTCGCCCACCGAGTACTTGCGCGGATCGATGCGGATGCCGCCCTTGCCCCCACCGTAGGGCAGGTTCACGGCGGCGTTCTTGACGGTCATCCAGGCCGAAAGCGCCATCACTTCGCTGAGGGTCACGTCTTGGTGGTAGCGGACGCCGCCCTTGGCTGGACCGCGCGAGGTGTTGTGCTGCACGCGGTAGCCCTCGAAGTGGGCGACTGTGCCGTCGTCGAGGTGAATGGGGACGTCCACCACGAGGATGCGCTTGGGCCGCTTCAGGGTTTCGACCCAGTACGCGAGTTTGCCCAGGTACGGCGTGACGCGCTCCACCTGTTCCAGAAAGATCTCGTAGGGGCCGATGTTGTTGGGATCGAGGTAGCTGGGCAGGTTGTGCTGCCCGGCGCGGGGGGCGGTGTTCTGGGGGTCCTGCGTGGCGGTCATCTTGGGCCTCCGGGTGGGCGTGGGAAGGGCGGTGAGTCAGGGGCTGTCGGCGATCAGCCAAAGTGTTTGGAGGCTGAAAGCGGATCGCCGAAGAGCTTCACGGATACACGCCCCGCATCAGCGCCGCCTCGTTGAGCCGCGTGAGGGCGACGGCGTAGGCGGCGGTGCGCATGTCCACCTGGCGGGCGCGCATAAAGGCCACCACGGAATCGACGGAGGCGTTCACGCGTACATCGATGGCCGCCTCGATCTCCTCTTCCGTCCAGAAGAAGTTGGAGGCGTCCTGCACCCATTCGAGGTAGTTGACGATCAGGCCGCCCGTGCTCGCCACGAGGTCCGGCAGAATGGTTACGCCCTGACCGGTCAGGAAGCGCTCGGCCTCGGGAAGCACCGCACGGTTGGTGGCCTCCACCACGTAGCGGGCGCGCACGGCATGGGCATTTCCGGCGTTGATCGCGCCGAAGTCGTAGGCGAGCATCAGCACGTCCACGTCGAGTTCCACCACCTCGTCCGGGGTGATGTCGGTGGCGAAGCCCTGCACGCTGCCGTACTGTTCGCGGTGCGCGGAGAGGGCCGCGAGGTCCAGGCCGCTGCTGGCGAACGTCGCGCCGTTCTGGTCGCTGACCGCGATGACGAGCGCTCCCTGCGCGGCGAGGGTCTGCGCAGCTTTGCGGCCCACATCGCCGAAGCCGTACACGGCCACCCGGGCGCTGCGCAAGCTCTCGCCCCGCTCTTCCAGCACGCGGGCCGTGACCAGGGCGGCGCTGCGGCCCCGGGCGTCCTTGCTGCCGTAGGTGCCGCCCAGGGGCAGCGGCTTGCCCACCACCACGCCGCCGTGGGTCGTGCCCGTGTTCTCGCCGTAGGCGTCCAGAATCCAGGCCATGACCTGTTGGTCCGTGCCGACGTCAGGCGCGAGAATGTCCTCGTTCGCGCCGATCAGCTCGACGAGCTCACTGGTAAAGCGCCGCGTCAGGCCCTCCAGCTCGTGGGGACTAAGGGTGGCCGGGTCTACGTCCACGCCGCCCTTCGCGCCGCCGAGGGGCAGGTCGCACACGGCGGCCTTGAGGGTCATCAGGGCCGCGAGGACCTCGCACTCGTGGGCGCTGACGCCTTCGCGGTAGCGCACGCCGCCGATGCTGGGGCCGCGCGCCGCGGAATGCACCGTGCGGTAGCCCTTGAAGACCCGCACCGAACCGTCGTCCATGCGAACGGGCAGATTCACGCTCAGCGTGCGTTTGGGGTATTTGAAATAGGCGAGGGATTGGTCGCTGACCTCGCCGTGCGGCAGTGCCTGCTGGAGCTGCTCCATGAGGCCCTGCCAGTTGAGTCCTGATGCCCTCATCGCGGTCTCCTTTGGGGGTTGTCTATGTCCCGAGCATACACGCCTAGACAGTCGCGTCGCCCGGGGCAGCATACGCTGCCTTCTGCCGCGCCGGAACCCCCGTCATCCCAAATCACCTGCGCCGTGGAGTGCGGCGGGCACGCGAAAAACAGGAATCGCTTCCAGGTTCACGAGGGCGCCGTGTGGCTGACGCTGACCTTCCAGATGCGAGGCCAAACGGCGAGAGAGGGCCGCGCTGACCATTTTTTCGTCCCGAATTTTTGGACGTCCCGCAGGGCCAGGGGCGAAACAGGGAGGGCCGCAGTCACCGCGACGTGGAGAGGCAGTGGCTGAAGGTGAAGAAGGGGGCAGTGGCGCGATGCAAAAGAGGAGGCATTGGGAAAAACGGCATTTGGGGCGCTCGGTTTGTTCCCTGTCCCGCCTCAGCGCGTGCGTTCGATCTCTCTCTGGGCCAGCCGGGCGAGTGCCTGCCGCGCCTCGGAGTCGGGCAGCGCGTTCAGGGCGTCGGCGGCGAGGCGGGCGCGGCGGCGAATCTCCTCGCGGGTGCGTGCGGCTGCACCCTCGCTCAGGGCGAGTTGACGAATGCGGGTCACGTCACTCGGCCCTGCAGCGCGGCGTTCCAGCACCTCGCGGACCTCAGGCCCGTGCGGCCCGTCCAGCAGGTACAAGACGGGCAGGGTGGCCTTGCCCTCGCGCAGGTCGCCGCCGACAGGCTTGCCCAGCGTCTCCTCGTCGGCGGTGAGGTCCAGCAGGTCGTCTTGCATCTGAAAGGCCAAGCCGTACTCGCGCCCAAAGCTCTCCAGGGCTGTCCGCTGCGCCTCAGGCGCGCCCAGCAGCAGGGCGGGAGCACCCGCGGCGAGTTCCACCAGCGCCGCCGTCTTGCCGTGAATCACGTCCAGGTAGGTCTGGAGGTTATATTCCGCGTAGGCCGCCACCTGAAACTGCAGCACCTCGCCCTCGCAGATCAGCGAGGCGGCTTCCCCAAAGGCCCGGGTCAGCGCTGCGCCCTGCGGCATGCCCGCGAGCAGCATCAGCAGCCGCGAAAGCATGAAGTCGCCGCTCATCACGCTGACCACGTTGCCGAAGCGGCGAAAGGCCGCCTGCTGACCCCGGCGGGTGTCGGCGTCGTCGATCAGGTCGTCGTGCAGCAGCGAGGCCGAGTGCAGCAGTTCCACGCACACCCCAAGGTCCGTGACGGACGCCCACGCGGGGTGTCCGGGCTGCGCGCCCAGCGCCTGCGCTGCCAAAAAGGTCACGGCGGGCCGCGCCCGCTTGCCCCCCGCCGCCACGAGGTCCTCGCCGATCAGCTCGATGAATTCCACCCGGGAGCGCAGCACCTCGCGCAGACGTGCCTCGAAGGCCACGCCGGGAAGGATCAGCCCCGCCACACCCGTCATGCGCGCAGTATAGAAAACGGAGGGCGGGCCGAAAGTACCGCCCCCTGCGGGGGGGCTACGGTCCGGCGGTCCAAGCGTTGAGCGGCCAGGGAGCGAACAGGATGGCGGCCGGGCCGTTAGGCTCGCCCGCCCGGGTGGGCGAAAGATGAGGCGTTTCTCCCCGATTTGTCCCTCGCGCTGGCCTTCGGAAGCGTGATACAACCGGGGAAATGGAAAGTGTCGTTGCCCTCTTTCGTGAACCGCAGCAGGCCCAGGGGGTCCTGGCGGACCTGCAGGCACGCGGCTTTGACCGTGACCATCTGGGTTTTGCCCTGGCCGACGTGGTGGCTGAGGATGATCTGGCGCAGGCCACCGGCGTCAGCCCTGAACTCGGCGCGCCTGGGGGCGTGACCAACGTTATTCGCGGCATCATCGTGGGTGCGCTGTCGGGCCTGAGCCTGACCGTCCCCATCTGGCTGCTGTTTCTGGCCTTTCCCGCCACCCGCATCTATCAGGAAGGCGGCCTGCTCGCCTGCCTGTTCGGATTGATTGGTGGAGCGGGTCTCGGTGGCCTGTTTGGGGCCTTGACGGGCGGGGACCACGGCGACTACGTGAAGCTGCTGCGCCGCATGGGCGTGCCCGCCGCGCAGGCCGATCGCTTTGCCGGGGGCATCCGCTCGGGCAACGTGCTGGTGATCGCCCGTGACCCCGACGGCACCCGCGCTGACGAGGCCCTGACGTTGATGCGCCGGCACGGAGCCCTGCGGCTGGAGGACGCCCTCGGCGGCGGCCGTCTCCAGAGCGAGCGCCGCGGCAACGACGGCCACTGAGGCGAGGATTCAAGTCAGCGGGCGGTGGGGGAAACCTCGCCGCCCGCTGACCTGGGTTCTTCCGGCCACCCGAGCGCTGGGTCCACCGGATCAGGCCACCGCGCGGTGAGGGTGAGTTTCCCCCCTGGCCCCGAGATTTCCCGCACCGGCACCACGCCCACCCCGCTGCCGCAAATCCAGGCCCGGGTGAGGTGAAGCAGTTCTTCCACGGCGACGGAGCGCTGCTCAAACGGTCTGCCTGCCAGAAAGGCAGCGCGGGTGATCCCCGGCAACCCGCCCTGCGGCACGATCAACCGTCCCCCCACCTCCAGCAGCGGCGAAGTCCGCCCGCCGTCCACGAGTCGTCCCGCGCTGTCGGTCAGCCAGCCCTCGAACGCCCGCGCCCGCGCCGCTTCCCGTCCGGCCAGCAGGTAGGGAAGGTAATTGCCGGTTTTGTGCCCAGCGAGTTGAGGATGAACCTGTCCTGAAGTGAGGTGGACGCGCACGCCCTCCTCCGGACGCCGCCCGGGTTGAAGGGGCCGGTGGGACCAGAAGGTGCCTTCCGCCGCCACCGTCAGCCGCAGGAGGCCCCAGCGCCAGGTCTCAAGCCGGGGCCAGTCGCCTTCTGGAGCGGGCAGGTCCAGAAAGGTGCAGGTGTCCGAGAGCCGGGCCAGGTGCGCTTTTGCGTGCAGCGGCTCCCCCCAGTGTGTCCGGAGGGTGGTAAAGGCGGTGGCCCCGTGCAGCCCCGCCGAATGCTCCAGCGCCGGGGGGAGCGGCTTCACGCCCAGTCCTGATCAATGATCGCTGACCGCTCCCGGCTGAGCCTCAGCCAGTTGCCCAGTAGCACCCGGCCCGCTGGGCTCAGCACGCTTTCGGGATGAAACTGCACGCCCCAGGCGGCGCGTCCCGGTACCTCCAGGGCCATCACTTCGCCGCCGGCGCTGCGGGCCGTGACGTACCTTTCCGGCAAGCCGCGTACCACCAACGAGTGATAGCGGCCGAAGGGAGCGCCGCGCTCAATATCCGCAAACAGCCCGTCTCCGCCGTGCACTACGCCTTCGGGGCGTCCGTGCACCGGCTCTGCGCGTTCGACCCGTCCGCCCAGCACCTCGCCCAGCGCCTGATGCCCCAGGCACACCCCGAGCAGCGGCACGCCGCGTTCCAGGCACAGCCGGGTCAGGGGCAGCGTTGCGCCGCTGCTCCCCGGCGTGCCGGGCCCCGGCCCGATCAGCACCGCGTCGGGGGCGGAGGCCAGCAGCACCTCCGCATCTTCGTCCTGTGCGCGTACGTCCACCGTCGCCCCCAGGCTCAGCAGGTCGTGGGCCAGGTTCATGGTGAACGAGTCGCGGTTGTCCAGCAGCAGCACCTTCAGCCCCGTATGCGAGCGGGCGGGCGGTGGGGCCCAGGGCCGTCCCGGTACCGGGGGTGCGGGCGGCTGCGCTGGCCTCCCTGGTTTCCCCGACAGCACGGCGAGCAGCGCCTGGGCCTTGTGCACCGTCTCCTGCGCCTCTCGCGTAGGATCGGCGTCAATGACGGTGCCACCACCCGCGCGGACGGAGGCGGTCCAAAGGGGGGCGCCAGTCAGCGGGCACCCGTCGCCAGGAGGAAGACCGCCTTGCTCGCGGCTGAATCCCGCCGTTCGAATCAAAATGTTCACGTCCACGCGCGCCCCGCTCACGATCCCCACCCCACCCGTGTACCAGCCGCGTGGGCCGGGCTCCAGCTCCTGAATGGCCGTCATGACCCGCGCTTTGGGGGCCCCCGTGATCGTACCGCCGGGAAAGGTGGCGGTGAGCAGTTCGCGAACGGTCAGGCCCGTCTTGGCCTCCGCCGTCACCTCCGAGACGAGGTGCATTACGTGGCTGTAGCGCTCCACCAGACCGAAGTCGGGGACCCGCACCGTGCCTGCCGCGGCCACCCGCCCCAGGTCATGCCGCACGAGGTCCACCAGCATGGTGTGCTCGCTGGCTTCCTTTGGGCTGGAGCGCAGCTCGGCTTCCAGGGCGGCGTCTTCCTCCGGCGTCTCGCCGCGCCGCCGGGTACCGGCGATGGGGCGTGCTGAAATCACGTCCCCTTCCCACAACACCAGCCGCTCGGGGCTGCACGACACCACCACCTCCGCGCCTGTATCCAAAAAGGCCATGAAGGGGCTGGGGTTGACCTCCCGCAGGCGGAGGTACGCGGCCAAGGGATCGCCCACCGCCTGCGCCCGCACCCCTCGGGAGAGGTTGACCTGGTACACCTCGCCCGCCCGGATAAGCTCCTGCACGGCCCGCACGCCCGCCGGGTAGTCCACATCGTCCGCACCGAATTCGCCCACGGTGAGGGTGGGGATGGGGGCCGGATCACGCGACAGCACCTCCAGCCAGTTCGCGTGCCCGGCCTCACCCACCACCTCCAGCGTCCCCGCCTCACGGTCCCAGACCAGGCCGCTGGGGTAGAGGCCCCACCACATCGCCGGACCGCTCGCTCCGTGTGCCTCCAGGCCAAACGCTCTGGCGGCCTCATATTTCAGGCCGCCCAACCAGGCGGGAAAGAGGGCCTCGACCACAGGCCTCTCGGGCAGATCCGCCTGCACCTGCACCGGCCACGCGCTCAGAAAGCTGAAGCGGCCGTAGGGCAAGGCCGGTCCCAGCGATTCCAGCAGCGCCACCCCCGGTGCCCCCGCCGCCCGCAACCGCAAGAGCACGTCGGCGGGGGAGAGCGCGGCGCATGGTGCGGGCAGGGGGGAGCGCAGCGGGACCTTCACGCGCCGGATTGTAGGGGAGCGGGAGACCGGAAAAGGGGAGGAGGCCGGGTTCGCCGCGGTGGCGGGCTGTGGGTAAAAGGGCCCCTATTGTCCCCAAATCCCCCCTTTCTACCCTGAATTCCGGGATAAACTGCCCGCATGTGGGTTTCAACCAAAGCGCAGTACGGCCTCCGCGCCCTGATTGAGATCGGGCGGCGGGGGGGAGACGCCGTGCCCCTCAAGGACGTGTCCGAGCGGCAGGGCATCAGTCAGCATTACCTGGAGCAAATCGCCAGCAACCTGCGGCGGGCCGGCTTTATCAAGAGCGTGCGCGGCGCACGCGGAGGCTACCGCCTCGCCCGCGCCGCGTCGGCCATCAACGCCTACGACGTGGTGACGGCGATGGAAGGCAGCATCGCGCCGGTGTCTTGCGTGGAAGAAGACCATGTGTGCGGCAGCCAGTCGGTATGCGGCACCCAGAACCTGTGGCAGCGGGTGGATACCGCCCTGCGTGACGTGCTGGGAGGCACCACCCTGGCGGACCTGATCCTGGAGAGCGAGCAGCAGGACCACGCGCGGCTGGTGCAGTTGGAACCGCTGGTGCTGGGGGCCGAGGTCAGAAGGCCGGTGGCAGAGGGTTGACAAAGGACCTCTTCTGACCCTCTGCCTTGGGTCCTCTGCTCCGTGCGTCTATCCTGCACCTCGTGTACCGCCGCATCAAACCTGCCCTGTTTCGACTGGACGCCGAAGACGCCCACCACCTGACCCTGCAGGGGTTGGGTATGGCGTCGCGCGTTCCAGCCTGGCCCGCCGCTGTTCGTGCCCTCACCGCGCCTGCCGACGCACGTCTGGGCCAGACCCTGTGGGGCCAGGCCTTCGCCTCGCCCGTGGGGCTGGCGGCGGGGTTGGATAAGAACGCGCAGGCGGTGCCCGCCTTCACTGCGCTGGGCTTTGGCTTTGTGGAGGTGGGCACGGTGACGCCACAGCCACAGCCGGGCAATGACCGCCCCCGGTTGTTTCGCTTGCCGAGCGACGAAGCGCTTATCAACCGCATGGGCTTCAACAACGCCGGCACGGAGGCCATGCGCACCCGCCTCGCGGCCCTGCGCGAACGTCACGCGCCGGTGTGGGTCAACATCGGCAAGAACAAGGCCACGCCAAATGAGGAAGCGGTGGAGGATTACCGCCGGTGCGTGGCGGCCCTGTACGGGGTGGCCGACGCCTTCGTGGTCAACGTGAGCAGCCCCAACACGCCGGGGTTGCGGGCCCTGCAGGCGGCGGGAGACCTCGCGGCCCTGGTGCGCGCCGTGCTGGGTGAGGTGGAGCGCGCCCGCGTCCGCACCGTCCGCTTGGCGCCGCCCGTTCTGGTCAAGCTCGCGCCCGATCTGCATCCCGCCGACTTCGAGGCCAGCGTCGGTGCGGTGGTAGACGCTGGAGCGGCGGGCCTGATCGTCAACAACACCACCCTCAGCCGGGACGGCCTGACCCACGCCCACCGGGGTGAGGCGGGCGGGTTGAGCGGCCGTCCCCTCACCGCCCGCAGCCTGGAACTGGTGCGGGCGGCCTACCGCCTGACGCGGGGCCGGGTGCCTGTGGTGGGGGTGGGAGGAATCTTCACCGCCGAGGACGCCTACGCCCGCATCCGCGCGGGGGCCAACCTCGTGGAGGTCTATACCGCCCTGATCTACGAGGGGCCGGGCCTACCGGGCCAGTTGAACCGGGGGCTGGCGCGGTTGCTCGAGCGTGACGGGGTGCGGAGCGTGGCGGATGTGGTGGGCGTGGAGGCTTGAGAACGGCCTTGGGCTCAACCGGTACATTTTGGTGACCTTGCGCCTGGAGGGGGGCGGCGTCTCTGACACATCCCCCTTCCCCCTGGCTTTGCCAGGCCCTTGCTCCACAGCTTTGCGGGTCCCACGAGGAGAGAGGGCGCAGAACAGTCCAGCAACACAGCAGGAGGACGCGCCTTCCGTTACCCCGCCTTTTCCAGCCGGGCCCGTTCCAGCCTGGAGCGCAAGAGCGCCGGGCCGTGCTCCGCTGCGGTGCGGACGAGGATGCCCATCTTGTGCGGATTGGCCTCCAGGTCGATGCGGATGCCCAGGTCCGAGGCGCTCTCGCTGCACGCGGGCCCGATGCTGACCACCACCATGCGGCGGATGGCTGCGCGCACCTCGTCTTCCAGGCGCAGGCGCTGGGCGAACTTCAAGAAGTGCAGCAGCTGGGTGCCGCTCGACAGCAGCAGGAGGTCATGGGTACCCAGGGCCGTCTCGCGGACCGCGCGGGCCAGCGGCAGGGTGTCTTGCGGAAACATGCAGCGGTAGACGGGCACGCTGGTGATCTGGAGGTCCGCCGCGTGCAGGGTCCGGAGCATCGGTACGGGGGGTGGATCGCCGTATTCCAGCAAAACCGCGTGCTGCCCCGGTTGGAGGGTGGCGAGCAACTGGTCTTGCACCTCGTGCCAGGTGTGTGGGCGCGGCACGCTGGTGCCGGTCAGGCCAAAGCTTTTTAGGGCCTGCATGGGCTTGCTGCCCCGGGTCAGAAACGCCATGTCTTTCAGGGCGTCCAGATGCCGGGGATCGCGGGCCACCAGATCACGCAGGAACAGCCGGGTCCCCACGCCCGTCATGCAGGCCACGGCGTGCAGGTTCCCGGCGGCCAGGTCACGCTCGAACTGGGCAAGCGGCGCGCTGAGATCCAGCTTCTGCTCGCGCATGCTCGGCGCGACGGTGGCGCGGCCCCCGTATTTGTCGATCAGGCTCGCCATTTCCTCAGAGCGGCGTGACTCCAGGCTCAGTACGCTCAATCCGCCGAACCAATCCATACGTCACCTCCCTCCACGCGTGCGGCGTAAACGGGCACGCGCACCTTCGGATCGTCCAGGCACACCCCCGTTTCCAGGCTGAAGGCGTGCTTGAGCAGCGGCGAGGTGACTTTCAGGGTACCCCCGCTGTCGCCCGTCAGTCCGCGTGACAGGACGTTCGCCCCAGTGAAGGGATCGCGGTTGCCCAAGGCGTACACGCGCCCCGCCACGCGAAACACCGCCACCTGCTCGCCCTGCACCAGGGCGCACACACCGGTGCCGGGCAGGATCTCTTCGGCGGCGCACACGCGGACCCAGGAAGTCGTCGGAGTGGAAAGGGTCGGGGTCATGGAGGCTCCTTTCAGGAGGTAGAGAGCAGAGGGGAAAGGGCAGCGGGTCCGGTGCTTGGGGCGCGCAGCCCTAGTCGTCCCCGCCCGCCATAGGCAGAGGGCTCAGGCCGTCCAGCCCCGGCAGGTCGGCCGGGCGAATCTGGCCGCGCTCGTTCACCCACTCGATGGCGCTGTCGCGGGCGTCACTGTTGATGAAGGTGCGGAAACGGGGCAGGTTCGCCCCGTCCGCGAGGGCCGCCGCCCACTCGTCGAAGTAGGTGCCCACGTGGCGCTCCATCGCGGCGTCGAGGTCCGCGCAGAGGCCCAGGGCGTCGTCCAGAATCACCGAGCGCAGGTAGTCCACGCCGCCGTCCAGGTTCTCCAGCCAGGTGCTCGTACGCTGGAGGCGGTCCGCCGTGCGGATGTAGAACATCAGGAAGCGGTCAATGGTGCGGATCAGCGTCTGTTCGTCCAGGTCGGCGGCCAGCAGGACGGCGTGCTTGGGCGTGACGCCGCCATTGCCGCCCACATACAGGTTCCAGCCCTTCTCGGTGGCGATGATGCCGAAGTCCTTTCCGCGCGCCTCGGCGCATTCGCGGGTGCACCCGGACACGCCTGACTTGAGCTTGTGCGGACTCCGCAGGCCCCGGTAGCGCAGTTCCAGCCGCACGGCCAGCCCGGTAGAGTCCTGTACCCCGTAGCGGCACCACGTGGAACCGACGCAGCTCTTGACCGTTCGCAGGCTCTTGCCGTAGGCGTGCCCGCTTTCGAAGCCGGCGGCGATCAGGTCTGCCCAGATGGCGGGGAGGTCATCGCGCTGCGCGCCCAGCAGGTCGATGCGCTGTCCGCCCGTAATCTTGCAGTACAGGCCGAATTTGCGGGCCACGCTGCCGATGGCGATCAGTCCCTCGGCGGTGATCTCGCCGCCCGGCACGCGCGGCACCACCGAGTAGGTGCCGTTTTTCTGGATGTTGGCCAGGTAGGCGTCGTTCGTGTCCTGCATGGGCGCGTGTTCGGGCTTCAGCACATGCTCGTTATGCAGGCTGGCGAGGATACTCGCCACGGCGGGCTTGCAGACCTCGCAGCCGTGACCTTTGCCGTGCTCTTCCAGCACCTCCGCCCAGGTCCGCAGGTCCTTGACGCGGACGATACCGAACAGTTCCTGCCGCGAGTACGCGAAGTGTTCGCACAGGTGGTTGGTCACCGTCTCGCCCAGCCTCCTGAGTTCGCTCTGAAGCAGGCCGTGCAGGCTGGGCACGCAGCCGCCGCAGCCCGTTCCGGCCCCGGTGCATTTCTTGAGGCTCGCCACATCGCGCGCCCCCGCGCCGATGGCCGAGCAGACGGCATCGGTGCGGACGTTCTCGCACGAGCAGATCAGCGCGTTTGTGCTTGTGGGGAGGGCGGCTCCTCCCGGCAGCGGCGGCACGATCAAGGTCTCGGGCGGCACGTTCAGCGGGGTGCCCGACATGGCGAGGTCCAGCAGATCGCTGTAGCGCGAGGTGTCGCCCACGAGCAGGCCGCCGAGCACCTTCGTTCCGTCGGGCGAGAGGACCAGTTTGGAGTACGTGCCGCGCACGTTGTCGCTGAGGCTCACCGTCCGCGCGCCCGGCGTGGTGCCCTTCGCGTCCCCGAAGCTGCCCACCTCCACGCCCAGCAGCTTGAGTTTGGTGCTGAGGTCTGCGCCGCTGAAGCGGGCCCCGCGGTTTCCACCGAGGGCCACGTCGGCCAGCAGGTGCGCCGCCGCGACTTTCGCCATCGCGTAGCCGGGGGCCACCAGACCGTAGACCCGCCCGTGATGCAGCGCACACTCCCCCACGGCGTAAATGTGTGGATCGCTGGTCAGGCAACTGTCATCCACGGCGACGCCGCCGCGCTCGCCCACCGTCAGGCCACAGGCACGGGCGAGGTCATCCCGGGGGCGAATCCCCGCGGAGAACACCACCATGTCGGTTTCGAGGGTGCCCCCATCCGCGTAGGCGAGGCCAGTTACGCGCCCTACCGTGTCCGTCATGACCTGGGAGGTGGCCTTGCCCGTATGCACGCCGATGCCCATCTCCCCGATCACCCGGGCGAGGGCCGCGCCACCTTCGGCGTCCAGTTGCGCGGGCATCAGGTGGGGAGCGAACTCGACGACGTGGGTGTCCAGGCCGAGTTTACGCAGTGCGCCGGCGGCTTCCAGGCCCAGCAGACCGCCGCCGATGACCACGCCGGAGCGGGCCGTCCCCGCCGCCGCGCGAATGGCTTCCAGATCTTCCAGCGTGCGGTACACGAAGCACCCCGCCGCGTCCCGGCCTTCAATGGGCGGCACGAAGGGAAAGCTTCCCGTCGCGAGCACCAGTGCGTCGTAGGCCAGGTGCTGCTCGCCCACGGTCACCGTTCTCGCCTCGCGGTCAACCGCGCTGGCCCGGCCGAACACCACGTTCACGCCCTGCCCGGCGTAGCTCTCGGGGCGGGCGAGCGAGAGGTCCGGGGCGGGATCATCAAAGTGGCTGCTGAGGTGAACGCGGTCATAGGCGAGTCGGGACTCCTCGCTGATCACGGTGAGCCGCAGGGCAGTGGCGTCGGCTCCGGCGCGCAGGTTCTCCACGAGGCGGTGACCGACCATGCCGCTTCCGACGATGACGATGTGAGGGAGAGAGGTGGGAACAAGCTCTGGGGTCATGGGTCCTCCGGGAAACGGGTGTCCTTCTGGTGCCGGGCGCGGCTGGGGATGGCCCGGCTCTGGCCCCATTGAGCCCGATCTTCTGCCGTTTGTCAAATCTTTTTGAAACGAAAAGCAGAAAAACCTAGAAGAGTTTGAAGCTAGATGCAAAGGAGCGCAAACCGTTAGACAAATCGAGAACAAAAAGCAGAGTTGGCCTTGACGCCCTGATCTTTCTCGCGCAAGGTGACCGCATGACTGCGCCCTCCCTCCTGCCCACTGTCCGGACGACTTGCCCGTACTGCGCGGTCCAGTGCAATTTCGATCTGCATCTGGAAAATGGCCTGCCTGTCAAGGTCACGCCGACCAAGGACTGTCCGGTCGCACGGGGAACGGTATGCAAAAAGGGCCTCGCCGCCCTCTCGGACCTGCGCCATCCGGACCGATTGACCCATCCCCTGCTGCGGAAGAATGGTGAGCTCGTGCCCGTGGGCTGGTCTGAGGCACTGGCTTATGTCCGCGGGGTGCTGGGACCGTTGGTGCAGACGCGCCCGCAAGCCGTCGGCGTTTTTGGCAGCGGCAGCCTGACCAACGAGAAGACGTACCTGCTGGGCAAATTCGCCCGACTGGCGCTAAAGACGCCGCACATCGACTACAACGGGCGCTACTGCATGGCCTCGGCCAGCACGGCGCTCAACCGCAGCGTGGGCTATGACCGGGGCCTCGGCTTTCCCCTGGCCGAGATGGGCACGAGTGACCTGATCCTGCTCGTCGGCGCCAATATTGCCGAGACGTTGCCGCCCATCATGCAGTACCTCAAGGCGGCCAAGGACCGGGGCGGCGTGGTGTACGCGATTGATCCGCGCGCCACCACCACCACCAAGGTGGCTGGCCGGCACCTCGGCCTGCGCCCCGGCACCGACGGCGTGCTGGCGCTGGGCCTGCTACACCTGATGAAGGTCTGGGGCAAGGTGCGCCCCACCGCGCCGTCTCACGGCATGCTGGAGGCGCTGGCCCAGGCGGACGCCTACCCACCCACCCGCGTGGCCCACGAGTGCGGCATTCCCGAGGCCGAGCTGCTGGCCCTGGCCCGCGCTTACGCCGAGGCGCACAAGCCCCTGATTCTGACTGGCCGCGGGGCAGAGCAGCACGCGCACGGCACGGACACCGTGCAGGCCTTCCTCAATCTGGCCTTTCTGACCGGGCACTTCGGCAAACCCGGAGGCGGCTACGGTACCCTGACCGGCCAGGGCAACGGCCAGGGTGGACGCGAGCATGGGCAGAAGAATGACCAGCTTCCTGGGGCCCGCAGCCTGCGCGATCCCCGCCACCGCGTGGAGATGGCGGCGCTCTGGGGCTGTTCAGAAGGCGATCTGCCCCAGCCCGGTCACAGCGCCCAGAACCTGCTGAACGCCTGCGGTGGCGAGATCGAAGCCCTGATCGTGCTGGGGTCCAACCCGGTGGTCAGTGCGGCGGGAGCAGGGCAGATCACGGAGCGCCTCAAAGCCCTAAAGCACCTCATCGTCATCGATTTTCTGCCGAGCGAAACCGCCCAGATCGCCACCCTCGTGCTGCCCGGTTCCATGTGGTGCGAGGAGGAAGGCACCACCACCAACCTCGAAGGGCGGGTTCAGCGTCGCCGCAAGGCCATCACTGCGCCCGGTGCGTCACGCGAGGACTGGCGCATTCTGTGTGACCTCGCCGCAGCCGTGGGCCGCCCCCAGGGCTTCACCTACGCCACCTTCCGGGAGTTGCAGGACGAATTCTTCCGCGCCACAAAGGGCGGCAAAGCCGACTACAGCGGCCTGAGCGCCGAGCGGCTGGACCGGGCCTCAGCGCAGTGGCCCGTGCGCCACGCTGACGGCCCCGATACGCCCTACGCCTACGCGCCCACCTACCCGACGGCAGATGGCCTCGCCACCCTGCATCTGCCGCGCCTTCCCGCCGTCAGCGCCTCCTCCCGCACACTGACCCTGACCACCGGGCGGCTGGGCAACCAGTATCAGAGCGGCACCCAGACCCGGCGCAACGCGGCCCTGCGCGCGGAGGCCACTGCCCAGATGCACCCCGACACCGCCGCCGAGCACGGCCTGCGGGCGGGCGAGCCGGTGACCTTGCGAACGGCGCACGGTGAGACCACCTTGCCCGTGGTCTTGACGCCAGGGCTGCGGCCCGACACCGTGTTCCTGCCCTTCCACTGGCCGGAAACCGCCAACCTGCTGACCGATCCAGACACAGTGGATCCCCACTCGCACATGCCCGCTTTCAAGGCCACGCCCGTCACGCTGCATCCCGTGCCTGTGACGGTGCCCGCCTCCCGCGTGGGAGCCCACAGGCAGGTGGTCCCCGTGTAGCGGCTTCCCCTGCGCCTGCCTGTTGTCCGGCTTCCTCCCGCTCCTTCCTGAAGAGGTTTCCCCATGACGCACACCTCCGCTCCCGTGCCCGCCAGCTCCGCGTCCCTCACGCCGGAAGCCCGCCGCGTCGTGACCGCCAGCACCCTGGGGTTCACCCTGATGTTCGCCGTGTGGGTGATGTTCGCCATCGTGGGACTGCCCATTCGCAAGCAGCTCGGGCTCAGCGACGCGCAGTTCACGCTGCTGACGGCCATTCCGGTGCTGACCGGCTCGCTGCTGCGGCTGCCCACCGGCATCCTGGCCGCGCGCTTCGGTGGCAAGGCCACGTTTACGGTGGTGACGCTGCTGACCGCCGCCTTCTCGCTGGCGCTGGCCTTCGTGAACACCTACCCGGCCCTGCTGACGCTCGCGCTGGGGGTGGGGCTGGCCGGGGTTAGCTTCGCCGCCGGCAACGCCTGGATCGCCCAATGGGTCCCCACTGCGCGGCAGGGCCTGGCCCTGGGCACCTTTGGCGCGGGCAATGCCGGGGCGAGCATCACCAAGCTGATCGCGCCGCTGCTGATCACGCTGGTGCCCGCCGGACTGCTGGTCCCGGGGGGCTGGCACTTCGTGCCCTTCCTGTTCGGGGTACTGCTGCTGGCCTACGCGCTGGGACTGCACCTTTTGACCCCCACGGACCAGGGGAACGTCACACCGCGCCCGCTTACCGAGTGGCTGCGGCCCCTGACCCAGGCGCAGGTATGGCGGTTCGGACTGTACTACCTGGTGTTTTTCGGAGCCTACGTCGCGCTGAGCCTCTTTCTGCCCAAGTATTACGTGGACCACTACGGCGTGCCCCTCGCGGAAGCGGGGCTGCTCACGGCGCTCTTTATCTTTCCCGCCAGCCTGCTGCGGCCGCTGGGCGGTTACCTGAGTGACCAGTTCGGCCCCCGGAGCGTGACTGTCGCCTCCTTTGCGGTGATGTTGCTGGGCCTGCTGCCCCTGACGCGCGAGTTGCCCCTCAGCACCTTCCTGATGCTCAGCACCGTGGTGGGCGTCGGCATGGGTGTGGGCAAGGCGAGCACCTATACGCTGGTGGCACAGTGGTACCCCGGGCAGATGGGTGTGGTGGGCGGTCTGGTGGGCATGCTGGGGGGCCTGGGCGGCTTTTTCCTCCCGCTGGTCTTTGCGGCGATGAAGCCTACGCTGGGGGCACAGGCGGCGTTTACCGTGCTGCTGACGGTATCGGCCTTCAGCACGCTGGTGTTTGTGGCGAGCATGCTCCGGCTGCGTGCCCTGGGGCGGCGGCCGAATTTCGCCTGAGTTGAAGGGGGCGCGCTCGTTCGGGGTGCCCCCTCCCCAGCCCCCTGCTGCGCCGGGGACAGAGGGAGCTTTTGGCTCTGCTCCGCAGCTCTACGGGCCGGAAAGCCTTGGACCAGGCGGTCTGAACGGCGCGGGACCGGGTGCTCGGGCTTGAAAAGTGGGGACAGGCGTCCCACTCCAAATTTTTTCTGGAAGGCAGGGGCTCGCGATTCTCCCGGAAGCGGACAGCTCCGCTTAACCCTTCCCCAACCCCCGGCACTTCGCCCGGCTCCGCGTGCCAGCATAGGGCATGACCGATCCCGGAGACCTCGCCAATACCGACGCCCACGAGAGCGGCGACTTTCCCGACACCAAGCGGGTCAACCCCGGCAAGGGCGAGGAAAAGCTCGAAGAGGCCCTGCACCGCAACGACAAGGACGAGGGCAAGCGGGCTTCGGAAACGCCTGATCCCCTGGACCTGTAGCCCTGACCAGCAGAAGGCCCCAGCCCTCCACTGTTGGAGGGCTGGGGCGCTGGCTTGCCCGCCTACTCGCGTCGGTAGGCCACCCTGCCGTTGACCACGGTCAACGTCGGCCAGCCGCGCAGCATCTCGCCCGCCCAGGGGGAGAATCTGGCCTTGCTCTTGAATTCCGCCGGGTTGACCGTCCGCTGGGTCTGGAGGTCCAGCACCACCAGATCGGCGGGTGTGCCCGCCTCCAGCGTCGGCTCAGGCCAACCCATCACGCGGGCGGGGGCCTGGGTCATCAGGTCCAGCAGTTTCTCCAGCCCGAGCTGTTCGCCGAAGCGCGTCCACATCAGCGGAAAGGCCAGCTCGATGTAGGCGATGCCGAAGGGCGCGTCCAGCAGGTCCCGTTCCTTCTCCGCGCGGGTGTGTGGGGCGTGATCGGTGGCGAGGCAGTCCACCGTTCCGTCGAGCAGGCCGGCAAGCAGGTGCTGGGCATCGGCCTGGGTGCGCAGGGGCGGCGCGACTTTATAGATGGCGTCGAAGGACCGCAGCGCCTCGTCCGTCAGCGTGAGGTGGTGGGGACAGACCTCGCAGGTGACGGGCAGGCCGCGTTTCTTCGCCTCCCGCACGAGGTCGAGGGCGCGGGCGGTGGAGAGGTGCTGAACGTGCAGCCTGGCTCCCGTCTGCGCCACGATCTCAATGTCGCGGGCCACCCGGGCCGCTTCCGCTGCCGCCGGGTTTCCAGGCAGGCCCAGCGCTTCGGACACGGGCCCCTCGTTTATCACGCCGTCCGCACGCAGCGTGGCGTCCTCGGCGTGGACGCTGATCACCATGCCCAGGCTGTGGGCGTATTCCAGACCCAGCCGCAGCACGCGCGCGTTCTCGTTTGTGCGCCCGTCGTCGGTGAACATGGCGGCGCCCGCGTCCTTCAGAAAGGCGAGTTCGGCGAGTTGTTCGCCCTTCTGGCCCTTGGTGAGGGCCGCAGCAGGCTTTAGGCGTGCAAAGCCCAGCCCCTCCGCCTTCTCGATCAGGGCACGCACGATGGCCGGGTCATCCACCACGGGCGACGTGTTGGGCATCGACACCACCGTGCCGTATCCACCCGCCGCCGCCGCCGCGAGGCCCGAGGCGAGGTCTTCTTTTTCCGTCTGTCCCGGCTCGCGCAGGTGCGCGTGGAGTTCGGTCAGGGCGGGGGCGAGGGTGCCGCCCTGACCATCGATGACTTCGCCCTCGTGCGGAAGGTTCCAGCCCTTGATGACGCCGTGTTCGACGGTGATGGATTCGGGTTGGTCGGAGCCAGGGCGTTTGATGTTGGTGATGGTGAGTTGTGTCATTTCAGTCCCTTCAATGCCGCCGAAGCTCTGGCTCTTCGGCCCTTCCCCTTGGCCCGCAGCGCTGCTTGCAAAGGGGAGGCTGGGCGGGGGCAAGTAGGCCAAGCTCCGGCGTGGTCCGCGGAGGAGGGCAAGTTCCCCTGTAGGCGTTCAAATTGGCCACACGCCTCCTTACCCCCGCCCTCTGCCCTTGAGGAAAGAGGGCGCAGAGCTATTCCCGTCCCACCAGCAGGTGGTACAGCACGCTCATCCGCACGGCCTGACCGTTTTCCACTTGCCGCAGAATCCGGCTCTGCCCGCCGTCGGCCACGTCGGAGCTGATTTCCAGGTCGCGGTTCATGGGGCCAGGATGCAGGACAATCGCGCCGCTCTCGGCCTCAGCCAGCAGGGCGTCATTGACCTGGTACGTTGCCGCGTATTCCTGCAGGCTGGCGAGGTAGCCGCCGCTCATGCGCTCCTGCTGGAGCCGCAGGGCCATGACCGCGTGGGCCCCGCGCACGGCTTCCTTCGGATCGGTGCTCAGCGTCACGCCGGGCAACGCGGCGAGGTCCACCGGAAGGAGGGTGGCCGGGCCGCACAACACCACCTTCGCGCCCAGCTTGGGCAGCAGTTCGGCGTTGGAACGGGCCACACGCGAGTGGCGGATATCGCCGATGATGGCGACGGTTTTGCCCTCCAGACTGCCGTATTCCTGCCGAATGGTGTAGGCGTCCAGCAGGGCCTGGGTGGGGTGCGCCCGGCGGCCATCCCCCGCGTTGATAACGGGCTTGCCGCTGTAGCGGGCCACCAGATGCGCCGCGCCGCTCGCCGGGTGCCGCACGATGTACGCGTCCACCTTATAGGCAGTCAAGACTTCCACCGTGTCGCGCAGCGATTCGCCCTTGCTCAGGCTGCTCGCGCCCGCCGCAAAGCTCACCACGTCGGCACTCATGCGCCGGGCGGCGAGTTCAAAGGACACGCGGGTGCGGGTGCTGTTCTCGAAAAAGGCGGTGCAGACGGTGAGGCCCTGCAGGGCCGGGACTTTTTTCACTGGTCGGTCCAGCACCTGACCCATGGTCTCGGCGTTGTCCAGCAGGGCGGTGAGGCGCTCGGGCGTCCATTCCGTGAAGTCCAGCAGGTGTCGGGGACGGGAGGCGGAGGGGGTCACTGGGTCACCTCCAGGTCATGCAGCTCCACGATGTCTGCGCCGTCCGTCTCGGCCAGCTTGACCTTCACCATCTCGCTGCGGGCGGTAGGGAGGTTTTTACCGACGTAGTCGGCACGAATGGGCAGTTCACGGTGGCCCCGGTCTACCAGTACGGCGAGTTGAATGCCTTCGGGGCGGCCCAGATCAATCAGGGCGTCCAGCGCGGCGCGAACCGTACGCCCCGTGTACAGCACGTCGTCCACCAGAATGACCCGGCGGCGGGCCAGGTCGAAGGGCACGTGCGTCTCGCGGATGATGGGTTGGTGCGCCACCTCAGAAAGGTCGTCGCGGTACAGGGTAATGTCCAGCATGCCGGTGGGTACGTCCACGCCTTCGAGTTCGCTCAGTTTGTCGGCCAGCCGCTGCGCGAGCGGAATGCCGCGCGTATGAATGCCGATCAGCGCCAGGTTCTGCGCGCCCTTGTTGCGCTCGACGATCTCGTGCGCGATGCGCGTCATGGCGCGGCGCACTTCGTCGGCGGTCAGGATGGTGGCCTTGGGCGTCATAGGCCCACTTGGGGGCGCACAGGGCCTGAAGTGCTGCCGCGCTCCGCCCTTTGCGTTTCGTCCTCTGCCATAAAAAAAACGCCGCTCAGCGCACGCTGACGGCCCATAAAATTACGCTGCATCGCTTGCTCCTTCTCCTGCCTCACGGGGCGGGTGCGGCCTCACGGGACCGCTGAGAGAGGGTTGGATTAAAGCTGGAGCCACTCGCTCCACGCCTGGGGGAGTGTACACCTCGGCAGGTCGAACGGCAAAGGGAGACTGCCGGGGGTGGAGGAGGGGAAGTCGGCCCTCCTCCCTGGGCCACTTTCCTTAAAGCGCACTAAACTTGACACAAAGACACTCAGGTTTTAGACTTTTGGCAGTTGAGCGCCCGACACTCAAGGAAGATGCACTCCTGAGGCGCGCGGCGCTCCGAATCACTTCAGGAGGTTTCACCATGATGCGGTTTGATCCTTTTCGTGAAATCGAAGAACTGACCCAGCGTATGGACCGCGCTTTCGGCGGAGCCGTGAACGGCCAGGCCGCCCGCCTCGCCCCGCCCATCGACGTGCATGAGGACGAGCAGGGGCTGGAACTGGCGCTCGACCTGCCCGGCGTGCGCCCGGAGGACATCCAGATCGAGGCAGAGAACAACACCCTGAGCGTGCAGGCGCAGCGCAAGTACAACCGCACCGAGGGCCGCACCGCCCACCGTGTCGAGCGGGCCTACGGCACCTTTGCCCGCACCTTCAGCGTGCCCAGCAAGTACGACCTCTCCAAGGTGGAGGCCGATTTCGATCACGGCACCCTGACCCTGAAGGTGCCTCGCAGCGAAGCCGCCCAGAAGCGCACCGTTCAGGTCCGCACCAGCACGGGGGGGCAGCTCAGCGTTCCCAAGACCGTGGACGCCGAGCAGGCCCAGGGCCAGCAGACGCAGGCCCAGCAGGCCTAAGGCCCGGCCCCTCACCCGGATGCTCTCCCCACCCATCAGGTGGGGGTGTTTTTATTGGACGCACGCTCCAGACCCTTGCGCAGGTGGTCGCTCGGCCTGGCCGGTCTGCCCCACCTCCAGGTGGTCGCCCGTCACCGCGTGCCCGTAGACGCCGAAGCGCACGGGCTCTCCGGGATGCCGGCGCGTACTCATGCGGACCAGCGTGGCGAGCGGTTCGCGGCCCACCCGGGCGTCGTGCAGATCGATGTTGGGCATCACGCAGCGCACGCAGGGTTGACCCAGCCTCACCTGCATGCCTCCCGTCCAGGTCAGCGTCGCGGCGCGTTCCTCCAGGAAGGGCAGGGTGTCTGGTCCCGCCGCCTCAATCAGCAGGTTGGGGCGAAACCGCTCTACTTCAGCCTCGGGGTGGCCGTGGGCCTGGAGTTCGCCGTTGAGCGCCTGCAGGCTGCCCGTGGACAGCACGTGCAGGCGCTGAACACCTTCCCGCCCCTGGGCTTCCGGCCCGAGGCGGACCAGGCGGAGGGGCTGACCCAGCGTCCCAGTCAGCCAGGCCGCCGCCCCGTCGCCCGCGTCCTCGGCGGGGAAGACCTCGTTGACCTTCTGCCCATCGTTCCAGATCTGAACCGAACATCCGGCACGGGGAGCGCCGAGCGGTACCGTCAGGGGGAAGCACCCCGGGAAATGTAGGGTCAGCGTCGCCCGCGTGAGGACGGGCTGCACCAGCGCCAGGCGTGGCAGGGCGCCCTGCCACGTCACCTCGCCCGCCGCATTGACGATGGCCCACTCCCGGTCTCCGGCCAGGCCGCCCCAGGCATTCGGCCGGGCTTCTTGTACAGCGGCGCCCGCCAGAGACTTGACCGGGTACAGCCACAGGCCCACCAGCGAAAAGGGAATCGGTGGTGGGGTCACGGCGCTCCCGGGTGTCGCCCGTTCAGAGCTGGCTTGGGGCACTTGGTGGTCATCGCTGCGGACATTCTGGTACTCCGAAAAGGAGCGCGCGGAGCCCCGCCCTATCCCACCCGCTCTGTCCCCCGCTCATACAGCCGTTGCCGCTCGCGGAAGCTGGCCTTCTGCTCGGCGGTGGTCTGGGCGAAGCAGTGCTCGCAACTCACGCCCCGCTCAAAGTGTCTGTGCCGCGTTTCTTCCGGCGTCAGCGGCCCGCCGCACGAGTGGCACATCTCGCCCCCTCCCGGCGTCAGGCCGTGGCCCACCGTCACCCGGCCGTCGAACACGAAGCACTCGCCCTCCCAGCGGCTCTCCTCCACCGGCACGTCCTCCAGGTACTTCAGGATGCCGCCCCTCAGGTGGTACACGTCCGCAAAGCCCATGCCCAGCAGCAAGCTGGTGGACTTCTCGCAGCGGATACCGCCCGTGCAGAACATGGCGATCTTGCGGCCCCGGCTGTCCTGAAGGTGCTCGTTCACCCACGCTGGAAACTCGCGGAAGCTGCCGATCTCGGGATTGACTGCACCCTGAAAAGTGCCTGCCTTGACCTCGTAGCGGTTGCGCGTGTCGATCACCAGCACGTCGGGATCCGCGAGCAGCGCGTTCCAGCCTTGCGGCTCCACGTAGCGCCCCACCTGCGCGAGGGGCTCGGTCGGCACACCCAGCGTCACGGTCTCCCGCTTCAGGCGCACCTTCAGCCGCTTGAAGGGTTTCTCGGCGCTCTGCGACTCCTTGTATTCCAGGCGGTCAAAGCCGGCTTCCAGCAAAAAGGCGTGCAGTTCGGTAATTGCCTCGCGCGGGCCCGCCACCGTGCCATTGATGCCCTCGGGCGCGAGGATCAGGGTGCCGCACAGCTCCAGGCGTCGGCCCAAGTTCAGCAGCGCTTCGCGCAAGCCCGCCGGATTGCCCAGCGGGCGGAACTGGTAGAGGGCAGCGACGGTGTAGGGAGCGGCGGGGGATGGAGCGGACATCAGCGGAGATGATAGCGGGGGTCCGCGGGGGGAGAGGCTGCCCATCTCTCTTTCGGGCATGGAGGGTAAGCCAACGTTCCCATGTAGAAGGGGCGCGCTCCTCTGCTACCCTCCTCCCCAGAATGCCCACGCTCCTCGCCGCCGAGTTCGTCTCGCTCACCTTTGGGGAGCGGACCGTGCTGGACGACGTGTCGTTGACGGTAACGTTGGGCGAGCGCGTGGCTCTGCTCGGGCGCAACGGAGCGGGCAAGACGACGCTGCTGCGGGTGCTGACGGGCGAGCTGCGGTCCGAGGAGGGCCGCATCTGGCAGGCGCCAGGACTGCGCGTGGCGGTCCTGGCGCAGCATCATGCCCATCCGCCGGGCCTGACGGTACGCGAACTGGTGGACGCGGCGCACCCCTACCGCGAGCTGGAGACCGAACTGCTCGCGCTGGAGGCGAACCTGGGGGACCCGGACGCGCTGGCAGCCTGGAGCACGCTCCACACGCGTTTGCAGGACGCCGAAGCCTACACCTGGCCCACCCGCACCGCCCGCATTCTGGGCATGCTTGACCTCACCCGGTTCCTGAACCGCGAGGCCGCCACGCTCTCAGGCGGCGAGCGTACGCGCCTCGCCCTCGCGCTGGCGTTGGCCCGTGAGCCGGACCTGCTGATCCTCGACGAGCCGACGAATCACCTTGACGTCCGCATGCGTGAATGGCTGGAGGGCCTGCTGCGCGCCTTTCCTGGCGGCGTGCTGCTTACCAGCCATGACCGCGATTTTCTGGACGCCGTGGCGACGCGCAGCCTCTGGCTGGAGGGTGGACGGGGCACCGAATACCCGGGCGGTTATTCCCGGGCCGCCGCGCAGCGGGAGCTCGAACGCCGTACCCAGATCCACGCGGCGCACGTCTCAGCGCGCGAGGCCGCCCGCTTGGCCGGAAGCGTGGAGCAACTGGACCGCTGGGGCCGCCGCTCCCGCGCCCTGAAGACCCGCACCGCCCGCCTGCCCGTCACCGAGGCCCCCCTGCCCGAGCGGCAGATCCGGATGCGCCTGCTGGCCGGAACCGCTCGGGCGCGGCTGGTGGCCTGGGGTGAGCACCTCTCCAAGACCTACGGCGAGCGGGCCGTGCTGGAAGGCGCGGCCTTCAAGCTGCGGCAAGGCGACCGGGTGGCCCTGATGGGCGCGAACGGCACGGGCAAGACCACGCTGATGCGGCTGCTGGCCGGAGAACTCTACCCCGATCCTGGCCCGCCCGAACCCGTGCTGCGGGTGGCGAGCGGCGTGACAGTCGCCAGCCTGGACCAGACCTGGCACGGCCTGACGCCGGGCGAGGGGCTGCACGCCCAGTTCGAGCGGCAGTTTGGCAACCGCACGAACGGCCTGCTGGGACGCGCGGGCTTCACCGCGCAGGACTGGCCCAAGACCCCCGAAGTGCTTTCAGGCGGTGAGCGGGCGCGGGCAGGGCTGGCCCTCGTCAGCGCGCTGCGCGCAGACCTGCTGCTGCTCGACGAGCCCACCAATCACCTCGACGTGGAGGCCTTGCAGGCGCTGGAGGGGGCGGTTCACGCTTACGCGGGCGCGGTGGTGATCGTGACCCACGACCGCCGCTTTGCCCGCGAGGTCGCCAACCGGCTGTGGGTCATTGAGGACCGGACGCTGCGCGAGCCGCAGGGCTGGGGCTCACGCGAGTACAGCGATCCCGCGCGCACGCTGACGGGCGATCCCCCACCGCCACCGCCGCTGCCCACCGCCCGGCAGCGTCTGGTACCGGTGGAAACGCAACTGGCCGAGGTTCGCCGGGAACTCGACGCCGCGCCCGGCACGCTCACGGGTCGCGAGGAGGCCCGGCTGCGCGCCCAGGCCCACCAGCTTCGGCAGCATCTGTATGGGCTGTACGCCGAAGCCTACGGTGCGGCGCAGTTCGACGAGGAAGTGCGCGAGCCGCCCCTCACCGTCCGTGCTCAGCGCCTCGGGGAGCGGGGCGGCATGTTCTGGCCTGCCCGAGACGAGTCCTGCCCGCATCTGGCCTGGGACGGCGAAACGTTGCGCTTTTCCGCCCCGGTGCCCGATTGGTACGGAGCGGCGCTGCTGGGCGCGGCCCTGCGCGTTCTCTTCGAGCGCTGGAATGCCCCGAAGGCGCGGCTGGGCGAGGGTGGGCCGGTGCTGCGGCGGCGGGCCTATTTCGAGCGGACCGGGCAGGTGACCCGGTTCTGAGAGGTGGGACCGAGGGTGGGGGTGGGCCTTCAGGGTGCTGAGGGCCACACTCCCCGCTATACTCCCGGTCATGGAAGATCTCATCAAGGGTCGTCTGGGCGAGGCAGACGGATACATGATCCGCTGCGCCATCGACGGCGACAGAATCTCGGGCCGCGCGGGCGGCAGGCTGCACGGCAAGGACATCGACCTGGAAATCACCGAACGGGGCGTGCAGGGCACCGTTGGCAGCGAACCCGTGCGTGTGGAACTGGAAGAGGGCGAGCTGCGCGGCAACGTGGGCAACCAGAAGCTGGTGTTGCGCGGCGTGGACCGCGTGACCGGCTTTTTCGGCGAGCCCATTGTGGGCTGGAACGTGGTGGCGCAGCAGCAGGGCGAGCAGCTCGTGGGCCAGCTCGGCTCGACGGTGCTGGGCCGTCCCTTTACCCTCTCCCTGGGCTCTGCACCCGGCTGGGTGGGCACATTGATCGCCATCGTGGCCTTTTACGCGCTGGAGCCCCGGGCGAGCGTGAGCGCCAGCCGGTAAGGAAGCGGCCACTCGCCAGCAAGATCAGCAGCAGACGGAAACGCCCCAGCCACGGCTGGGGCGTTTCCGTTTGCTGGCGAGTGGTCACCCTTATACGGCCGACCCCATTGTTGACGAAGTGATACGGTTTCCGTCCCCTCCGCTCCGGTGATTCTGCGCCTCTCCGTCACCGTTTTTCTGCTCGCTCCGCTCGGGTTGGCCCGTGACTGCATTCCGGATCAGCCGAAATCTTTACGGTTCAGTCCAGGCGGACTTGCAAAGCTGCGAAGCGCAGCGGGCAGGAGAAAAACCGGTTCCGGGCATGGAGTCGGCACACCGGTGGGTTGCGGTTTGCGAACGAAACACGCGGAATCCGGTTGAGAGCATGTGTCAACGTGCGGACTTCTTTCTGACCGGGCACGGCGAGCGGAATGCGCATGGGGGAGAATGGGGCGCCGTGGGGGTGCCTTTTCACGCGCGGCGCCATTTGAACAGATGCTCTACGCCGCCGCTCGCCGCACTGGAGCCGTGATGTTCGCCGCGAGCAAGGCCCCTGCCCCCGCCAGTACCGCCGCCGCGAGAAAGGCCGCGCTGTAGCTGCCCAGAGCGTCGCGCGACACGCCGCCCAGCCAGGAGGCGAGGGCCGCGCCAACCTGGTGGGCGCAGAAGATCCAGCCGTAGACCGTGCCCACGTTCGCCCGCCCGAAGGTGTCGGCAGTCAGGGCGATGGTAGGCGGCACGGTGGCGATATAGTCCAGGCCAAACAGCAGGGCAAACGCGGTCAGGCTGTAGCCCGGCGGCACGAAGGGCAGCAGCGCCAGGCTGACGCCCCGGAAGGCGTAATAGGCCCCCAGCAGGAAGCGGGGGTCCACCCGGTCCGTCAGGTACCCGCTGGCAAGGGTGCCCACGAAATTGAAGGCCCCCATCACCGCCAGCATGCCCGCCGCGAAGCCCGGCGTCAGGCCCAGGTCGCCGCAGTAGGCGATGAAATGGGTGCCGATGAGGCCATTGCTCGTCGCGCCGCATACGAAGAAGGTGGCCGACAGCAGCCAGAAGTCGCGGTGGTGCACGGCCCGGGCCATCACGTCGGCCTCGGGCACGGAGGCGGTGATGGCGTGGGCGGGGGCCGCGTCCCCGTCGGGGTGCTGGCCCACCTCGGCGGGACTGTCGCGCAGCCACAGCCACACGGCGGGCACGAGGCCGAGCGCGGTGGCGGCGATGATCCAGGTGCCTCCGGTCCAGCCCATCCGACCGGCCCACGCGGTGAGCAGCGGGATGAACATCAGTTGCCCCGCGCTTGTGGCCGCCCCAAAGAGGCCGGTGACCAGGCCGCGCCGCCGCACGAACCAGCGCGTCGCCACGGTGGCCCCCAGCACGCTGCCCACCAGGCCGGTGCCCAAGCCGCTGAGCAGGCCCCAGCTCAGGTGCAGGCCCAGTGCCGAGTGCGCCTGGGTGCTCAGGCCGAAGCTCAGGGCGGTGAGCAGGAGCCCCGCTGCCCCCACCCGGCGCGGTCCCAGGCGGTCCATCAGCCACCCGGACAGGGGCGCGGCGAGGCCGAACATGACCAGGCCCAGGCTAACCGACAGCGACAAGACGCTGCGACTCAGGCCCAGATCCCGCGCCATGGGCAGCAGGAAAACGCCGGGCGCGCTCCGCGCACCGGCCGCGATCAGCAGCGCCAGCACCGTGATGCCCACCACCCACCAGCCGAGAAAAAGACGTGGAGGACGTTCGGACGCAGGGGTCATGCATCCAGTGTAGAGCGCTCCGGTACAGGCCGGGGCGCTCCTCGGTGGCGCGGACCGCTCTCCGCTACCGAAACAGCCGGTACGTGATCCCGAACCGGACCTTCGTGCTTTCGGGGTCGTTCTGCACGCCCAAACTGACGCTGGTGCGGCGGTCGAAGTTGTAGGCTGCGCTGAAGCTCGGGCGGACCGACTGGAGGTTCAGTCCCGTCAGGGGCGTGCTGACCTTAAAGGTCACGCGGCCATCGGGGGTGTTGTACGTCGCGTCGATCAGGCCCTGGCCGGTCAGGTCCACCTGGTACTGCAGGTACAGCTCGCGCGTCAGGTAGGACCCCACCGTCAGCGTCGCGCCCAGAGAGCCGTCCCCGGTGGCGAGGTTGGGCGTGAAGCGGAACACGTCCAGGCCCAGCGCGCGGGCCACGTTGCGCTCCAGCTCACCGAGGATAAAGACGTTCAGGGCCGTTTGCAGCGCGCTGGTCCCCAGGGCCGTGAGGTTGGCGGGCAGGGTCTGCAGGTCCGGCACGCCGGTGGCAACGAGGGCGTACAGCTGCGCTTCGGTGTAGCGGTTGCCCGTGTTGGGGTCCGTGCAGGCGTCGCCCACCTCCGTCCCGCAGCCCAGGGTGGTCTTGAGGCTCAGCACGTTCTCGCCCGTTGGTTGCGGCTGAAATACGCCGCGCACGTCCACCGTCACGGGCACGCGCTGCCCAGTGGTGGCCGAGGGCACCGTGCCCGCCGCCACCACCGTGAAGGTGGGCAGAACGCCCTCGCCCGAGAAGGCCACCAGGCCCGTCCGCAGGGCGAACTCGTTCTCGCGCAGGAAGAGGGCCCCGCGCTGGGCGGTCACGTTGCCGCGCAGGCTGGGCTTGGCCCCGGTGCCCGACAGCACCAGGTTGCCGGTGAATTCGGCGCGGGCGAGGGCCTCGTCCACCCGGATGCCGCCAGGGGCCTGGATGGGGACGTCTTCGAACACGACGCGCTGGAGGAAGGGCAGGGCCGGCGTTTGCGCCGTGCCGTCCGTCTGCGGTTTGGGGAACGCCGTGTACTGCATGGGCAGCGGGCTGGCGAAGTCGTCGGTGGTGCGCCCGGCCCCGTTCCCGGCCCCGCCGCCGCTCTGGCCGGGTGCGGGAATGGTGGCAACGGCGTTTGTGCGGCCCAGCGTCAGGCGCAAGAAGTTCAGCCCGCCGCTCACGCGCACCAGGGTGCCGTCGTCCACCGCACGCAGGTCCGCGTTCAGGACGCTCTCGCGGGCGTAGATCGCGGCGAGGGGCAGGTTGTAGCCCCGCGCGGCGAGGGTGAGGTCAAGCCGTGGGACCACCGCGCCCGTGACCGTCAGGGTGCCGGTCCCCGTTCGGCTGCGGGCGTCCAGCAGCCAACGGTTCCCAGACTGGTTGACGGCGACGGTGGAGTTCGGCAGCGCGCCCAGGGCCTGCGGCGCGAGCAGCCCGGTAAAGGCCACGCGGGTGCCCGAGAGTTTGCCCAGGGTCAGCTGCCCGCGCGCCTCCAGGGTGCCGTCGCTGCCCACCGTGCCGCCCGTCAGGATGCGTCCGCCCGCAGTAAAGGCTCCGGTGTCCGGTAGATCGCCCGAGAATGTGGGAACCTGCAGGCTCAGGCCGGCCAGGCTGCCCACGAGGTTCTGCGCCCGCAGCAGGGCGCGGGGGCGCTCGTAGGTGCCTGCCGCCGTCAGCGTCACGCTGCCGCGCAGGCTGGGGGTCAGCTCGGCGAGGCCCGGGATGAGGCGCAGCACGGGCGTGAACGTGGTGTCTGCAAACCGGGCAGTCAGGTCCACGCGCTTGTGCGTGTAGCCGCCGCGAATATCCCAGGTGCCCGCGCCCGCGAGCTGGATGCTCACGTTGCGCAACTCGCGGCCCGCATAGTCCAGGGTGCCTGTGCCCGTCAGCGTCTCGGGAGCGTTCGCGGCGGTGTTGCTCCCCGCGCCGCCGGCCGGGCCGGGCCCGGCCACGCTCGGCGTCGCCGTCACGCGGATGCGCTCGGCCACCACCGTCGCGCTGCCCGCGAGCGGATCGGCAAGCGGCAGGGTGAAGCGCGCCACGCCCGTGACCACCCCCTCGCCCACCGCTGTGCCGGTCACGGCTCCTGCCAGCGCCCCGACGGGCAGCGCCTGCAGGGTGCCGCGCCCGCTGAGGGTGCCTCCCGTCAGCGCCGCGAAGAATTCGGAGTTGCCCAGGAAGCCGCGCAGCCTCCAGTCGCCGCCGACGAGGGTGCCTTCCACCCGCGCGCCGAGCTGCTCCTGCCCGACGCGCAGCCCCGGACTCGTGATCACGACGGTACCACCGCCGTCCCGGATGGTGGCCTCACCGTTCACGAGTCCCGAGACCCCGGGCGCGAGCTTCAGGCGGGCGAGGTCGAAGTCGTCGATGAGGGCGCGCAGGCGGTAGCCCTGCTCGGTGGGGCGCACGGCGGTCATATTGGCCAGCGCGGGCAGCAGGTCCGCCAGGCCGCCCTCACCCGTTAGCTGGGCCTCGCCCATACCGTTTGCCGCCGTCAGGGCCGCGCCGAAGCTCTGGCCCTTCAGGGTGAAGGTGCCCGCCAGGCGTGCCTCTTGCCCACCCGCCTTCAGGGGGTAGTTTGCGGCCGTTACCGTACCGGTCAGGCCCGTCCCACCCGAAGTCACGTTCGCCGTCAACGTGCCGCCTTCCCGCGTCAGCGTTCCGGTGAGGTTCCCGGTCCAGCTCTTCTCGCCCTGGGTGGCATTGAGGGTGACTGTTCCGGCGGGCAGCGCGGCGGTGGCCTGCACACGCGCCTTGCCGCCCGTCAGCGTCACGTCGGCGTTTACGTCGCCGTTCACGGCGAGGTCCAGGTAGGGAACCTCATAACCGGTGGCCACGTCCGTGACCCGCCCTGTGACGCGGCCGTTGCCGCTGCGCGTGTCTACCTCGCCCGTGGCATCGATCCGGCCGGTGACATTGGCGAGGTCCAGACGGGCGAGGTCCAGGCCGGGCAGGCGGACACTGAGGGTGTTCGCGTTCCAGGTGAGGCGCCCGGCAGCCTGGCCGTCGGTCACGTCCAGGTCCGCCGCGCGCAGGGAAGCCGTGCCCGCCGCGCGCCACTCGCCGCGGCGCAGGCTCAGCGTCAGGTTGGGGTCGGCGAGGGGACCGGTGGGCGTGACGCTGAGGCTGAGCTCCGGCCGGGTGACCGCCGCTGTGCCCAACCAGCGCCAGCCGCTCTCGCCCGTTCCTGTCAGGGCCGGACGCAGTTCCAGCACGCCGCCCGCGCTCGCCCCGGGGCCGTCCACCAGCCGCAGTTGCGCGCCGTCCGCATTTGCCACCAGCCGCGCGCCCGCGCCCAGCAGGCCCGCCTCGCCCGTCACGAGCGGGTGGGCGTAGGGGCCCGAGAGCTTCAGATCGGCGGCCTGGGTCAGCACGCCGGACGGTCCGCCCGTCACCCGCGCCGTGCCCCGCCAGCCGGTGAAGGGATCGGCCGCCACGTCGAGCGCCGCCTTTACGCCCTGCGTCCCGACGTTGCCCCGGGCGGTAAGCGCTCCGGCCTGATAGGTCGCCCGCACCGTGCCCTCCACCGCGCCGCTGGCCGTGAGGGTTACGTCGCTCAGGCCGCTGAACTTGGCTTTGCCCGAGGCCTGGACCGTGCTGCCCGCCGCCGTGGTCGTCAGGCCGTTGAGCGTGAGGGTCTGGCCTTCCAGAGACGCCACCACTGCGCCCGACTGGGTCAACGTGGCGCGCAGTTCGCTCGGGCTTCCGGCGAAGGTGCCCGCCGTGTCCGCGAGCGCCACTCCACCCACTTCAGCCTTTCGGGTGCTCAGCGTGCCGCTCAGACGCGGTGCGGTCAGCGTGCCCGAGAGCCCCACGTCCACCGCCGCCTCGCCCGTGCCCTTCGCCAGGGGCAGCGGCGTGAGGCGCAGCGCTCCGGCGAGGGTGGGAATGAAACCCTGGCCGCGCGCCAGCGAGAACTGGCCCCCGCCCAGCGTTCCGGCGTTCAAGGTGTACCCACCTGCGCCGTCGCCGCTCAGCGTCACAGGGTTTGGCACAGAGGGGAGCGTCACGCTGGCCTGACCGCTGAGCCGGGGCCACGCGCCGCGCAGGTCCAGGTCCACCTTGTTGCCTGTCTGCTGCGCCGTGCCGTACACGTGCGCCTGCACCGTGCCCGCATTCAGGTCCAGCCGCTCGGCCTCGGCGTACAGGGTACCGCTGCCGCCCACGCCCTTGAGGGTCAGGCGGGCGTTGGCTCGGGCGTCGCGGACCGGGCCAGAGAGGGTGACGCGCGCGCCAAAGTCCCGCGCGTCCACCGAGGCGTGGCCTGCCACGAGCAGGTTTTCCAGCGCTCCGGTCAGGGTCAGGTCCGTGCCCACGGTGCCTGCTCCAAGCGCGCGGGCGTCCACGTTCTGGGCGGTGATGCGAACGCCAGAGGGCAATGCGCCCACCGCCTTCAGCACCCCGCCGCGCAAGCTGCCCGAGAGCTCCGTCTCCAGCACGTCCGGCTGCCCTGCCCTGCGTAGGAAGGTGGCCTGCCCGTACAGGCTGAAGGGACCCGCTGCCGCCTGCTGTCCGCGCAGGGCGAGGGTCCGCGCCTCCACCCGCTCCAGGCCTCTCGTGAGGGTGCCCGAGGCCTGAACGCGGCCCGCGAAGGTCAGGCTGTCCACCTTCCACGCCGGGGGCAGCAGCCGCGCGGCCCGCACGCTGCTTGCGCGCAGGTGGGCGTCAAAGCGCCCGGCATGCAGCGCCGCGTCGCCAGATACCTGCTGCCCCGCGAGGCGCACAGCCACGTCGCCCGCGCGGTAACTCGCCGTGATGTCGCCGCCCAGGTCCCCGCCGGTGTCGTCCAGTCGGCCCGCGAAGCCGACTTCGGGCTTGCTCCAGCTTGTCCCGGCCAGCGTGGCCCGGCCTGTGGCACGGAGCTGTTCCGCCCGGCCCCACAGCGCCCCCATGTCCAGCGCGGTGAGGTCCAGCGTCCCGCCCGGCTTGAGGGGCAGATCGGCGGGGAAGTTGCCCGTGACCCGCGCCGGCCCGATGCGGCCCACGAGAGCGAGGGGACCCGCACCGCGCAGGGTGGCGTCCAGCGCGCCGCCGGGCACGCTACCGGTGGCCTGCAGCAGCCCAAGCCAGCCCGTCCGGACGTTCCAGCCCGTCACCCCGTCGAGCCGCACCCGCGTTTTGCCCGAGACGAGCGGTGCGTGGAGGGTCAGGCGGCTGTCTTGCAAGCCGCCGAGTGGGCCCGCGTTCAATGTGCCGCGCAGGAAGCCCGCCAGCGCCTCGCCCGTCAGGTTGACCTTCCAGTCGCGCCCCAGCAGGCGGGCCGAGAGCCGGGCCCCCGCCACCTGCAAGCCTCCCGCTGCACCCGTCAGCCTGCCCTGAGCGCGCACGTCAGGCTTGCTCAGAGAACCGAGCGCCTGCACGGTGTAGGTGCCCGGCACGCCTTCGTTCAGGCTGGCCCGCGCGCTGAGGTTCAGGGTGGGGAAGACCGGGCCGCTCGCCCGCGCCTGGCCCAGGGTTCCCGGCAGGGTGGCCGTGGCGTCGCGCAGGCGCAGCACCCCATTCGCATAGCTGGCCGGAGCGCGAAAGGCCACGCCCGCCGCCTCACCGCTCAAGTTCAGGCGCAGGTCACGCAGCGTCCCGCTGAGCGTAGCGCTGAGGTTCCCCACCGTGCCCGCGAGCGGCTGGAGGTCCGGGGCGTTCACGTTGCCGCTCACCCCCCAGTCGCTGCCGACGCGGTTGAGGTTCAGGGACACCCTCGCCCCCGCGTACTGACCGCTCACGTCCGCTGTTCCGTCCGGCCCGGTCAGGGCGCGTCCCACGGCCGTGAGGTCCAGGGCACGGTCCTGGTACGTTCCGGTGGCCCGTAGGGTCAGCGTCTTCGCCGCGTCGCCCGTCAGGGTACCCCGCACGTCGCCCAGGGTCAGTACCGCGTTGGCGCTGGGATAGAGCGGCCCGCGCACCACCACCTCCTGCCCCGCAAGGTTACTCGTGACGTTGGCGCTGAGTTGTCCGCTTGCCAGGGTCACGCGCCCCACCGCGCGTTGTCCAGACGGGGCCGAGAGGTTGACCGCCGCCTGGCCCTGCGCCCGCGCGAAGTCCAGCCCCGGCACGGTCAGGTCCGCTGTAATCCGGCCCGCGGCCTCCACCACAGGGCGCAGCGCCCGCGCGTCCACCACCGCGCCCACCACCGTCAGGTTACGCCCGTCGTACCGGATGGGGATTCGGGTGCCCGGGTGGGTCAGCAGGGCCGAGGCCGTCACGCCCCCGCGCCAGCGCACCTGCCCGGTGAGGCTCAGGGGAGAGTCGAGATAACGGGCCCCCACGGTTTCCAGCGCGGCTCCGTCCGCACCCACCCGGGCACTCAACCGTCCGGCGACCAGCGCCTGATGAACACTGCCCGGCAGCGCGCCCAGGAAGGGGGAGAGCTCCCCCGCCACCGTGCCGCCCAGGGCAGGCAGCAGGTTCACGCGCCCGTCCAGCGGGCCGGAGGGCAGGGCCGCCAGCGCCTTGCCGCCACCCGCCACCCGCAGGGTTCCGCTGTGTTCTCCAAGCGCATAACGCAAGTTTGCCGCGCCGTTCCAGCGTCCCCCCCTGTAGGTCAGGCCGCCCAGGCGCACCTCACCGCGTGTGGGCCGGGCGGTCACGGACAGCGTCTGGGTGGGAAGGCTGGCGCGCAGATCGCCGGAGCCGAAGGTCTGGCCCTTGACCCGCACAGTCCCCTGGAGCCGCTCCAGACTTCCACTCGCACTCGCGGAGAGGTACGGTCCAGTCACGTTGACAAGGAGTTGATCGAGCCGGGTCAGCCCGGTGAGGCGTCCGGTGGCGTCGAGGGTGTGGCCCGCCAGTTCGCCCGTGGCGTGTAGGCGGCCTTCCTGCACGGCAAGACCGAGGGGACCGGCGCGCAACTTGCCGTTCAACTGGCCGTTGATGAGGCTCAGCGTTCCCTGTGCGGGTTGTCCGGCGGCGACGAGGTCAAGTCGTGCCCGTCCACTCGCCCGCTTCAGGTCCAGGCCAGGAAGGGTGAGGTCCGCCGTGACGGTGCCGCTCGCGTCCACGAAGGGCCGCAGGGCGCGTGCGTCCAGCCTTGCTCCACGCAGGGTCAAGTTTTTGCCGTCGTACCGCACGGGCAGGCGCAGGTCCGGGTGCGTCAGTTCGGCTGCGGCCGTGACCCCGCCCTGCCAGTTCACGCGGCCCGTCAGCTTCAGCGGACGCCCCTGATAGAGGGCGCCCCGGTTGCCCAGGACGGCTCCCCCCTCACGCACCTGCGCGGTGAGCTGGCCGGGCACAAGTTCGCCCCGCACGTTCTGCGGCAGGGCGGTGAGGAGGGGCGTCAGGTTGGCCGTCAGCGTGCCGCCCAGCGCGGGCAGCAGGTTCAGGCGGCCTCCCAGTGGACCGGAGGGCAGCGCCGAGAGGGTCTTGCCGCCACCCACCACGCGCAAGACGCCACCGCGTCCGGCCACCGCGTACGGCAGCCGCAGGTCTCCGCTCCAGCGTCCCCCCGCGTAAATCAGATCGTCCACCTGAACCGCGCCCCGTGAGGGGGCTGCCGTCAGGAGAAAGCTCCGCGCTGGAACGCGCGTCAGGGTGGTTCCTGAACCGAAAGTCTGCCCTTTGACGCGCAGGGTCCCGGTCAGGCGGGCGAGGTCCCCCGTGGCCTTGGCGGAGAGGTACGGTCCAGTCACGTTGACAAGGAGTTGATCGAGCCGGGTCAGCCCGGTGAGGCGTCCGGTGGCGTCGAGGGTGTGGCCCGCCAGTTCGCCCCTGGCGTGTAGGCGGCCTTCCTGCACGGCGAGACCGAGGGGACCGGCGCGCAACTTGCCGTTCAACTGGCCGTTGATGAGGCTCAGCGTTCCCTGTGCGGGTTGTCCGGCGGCGACGAGGTCAAGTCGTGCCCGTCCACTCGCCCGCTTCAGGTCCAGGCCAGGAAGGGTGAGGTCCGCCGTGACGGTGCCGCTCGCGTCCACGAAGGGCCGCAGGGCGCGTGCGTCCAGCCTTGCTCCACGCAGGGTCAAGTTTTTGCCGTCGTACCGCACGGGCAGGCGCAGGTCCGGGTGCGTCAGGATGCCCGTTGCCGTTATGCCCCGGGCCCAGTTCGCCCGCGCGTCCAGGGTGAGGGGCTGGCCCAGGTAGCGGGTGCCCCGCGTGGTCAGGGCCGCGCCCTTGGGCGTCAGCGTCGCCACGAGTTGCCCGGGCTCCACCTGGGTCCGAACCTGGGCAGGCAGCAGCGGCAGGGCGGCGGCGAGGTCCGTACTCAGCGTGCCGCCCAGCGCAGGCAGCAGCGTCACGCGCCCGGCCACAGGGCCGAAGGGCACGGCGGCCAGCCCACGGCCTTCGCCCACCAGCCGCACAGTGCCCCGGCGGGCGGCGAGGGCGTAGTTCAGGTTCAGCCCCCCGCTCCAGCGGCCACCCGCGTAGGTCAGGTCGCCCACCCGGGCCCGTCCGCCCGTCAGCGAGGCGCTCAGGGGGAAGGTCTGCGCCGGAACGGTCACGCGGCCCTGACCCGAGCCGAGGTTCTGAGGCCGCAGCCGCACGGTGCCGCGCAGGTTCGCCACGCCGCCCGCCGCCTGCGCGGTGAGGTACGGCCCGGCCACGTTGACCCGCAGGTCCTCCAGCGTCGCCGGCAGTTTCAGGCGTCCGGTGGCCGTGACCGTATGGTCCGCGAAGGTGCCCGACGTGCGGACCTGGCCGTTCGTGGCGGTCAGCCGCAGCGGCCCGGCGGTCAGGTTGCCGTTCAGCTGCCCGCCGCGCGCCGTGAGGTCCCCCTGGACCCGCTGCCCGGCCAGCGTCAATCCGCGCGCCTTCACGGCGAGGTCGGAAAAGCCGCGCAGGGTTACGCGGGCGCTGCCTCCCGCGCCGTCAAACACGTTGACCGTACCGCGCGGCGACAGGCCGCTGCCCTGAACCCGTCCGTCCACGAACAGTCCGGCGACGGGCCCGCGCACATTCAGGTCGTAGCGTCCGGCGGGGAGCGCTGCCCGGCCTGTCGCCCGCAGGCCCTCGGCGTCGGTGAGGAGCACGTTCAGGTCCTGCCACGGGCCGCGCAGCGCCACCGTGTACTGATCCAGGGCGCCCCGGGCATTGACCGTTCCCCTGAAGCCAGGTCCCCACGTCGCCTGGCCCTGCACCCGCCCGGCCTGCCCAAAGGCGGTCAGCGCCTGCGCGCCCGACACGCTGGCCAGCTCCGTGCCCGCGTCGTAGCGCACCTTCAGGTCACCCCAGGTGCCGCTCGCCGTCAGCTGGGGCGTGAGGGTGGCGGCCAGGTCCACCGCCTGTCCCGGCACCGTGACGCCCGAAAAGGCGAGGTCCCCGGTCTGCCCGGTCAGGCGGGCCCGCAGGTTGCCGTACCCCCCGCTCAGCGCCGCGTTCAGCGTCTGTCCCTGCCAGGAGGCGCGGCCCCGGGCCTGCACATTGGGATACACCCGTCCGGCGAGGACCGCCCGCGCTCCGGCGTAGGTGCCCGTCAGGTCTGCGCCAATCTGGCCTGCCGCCCGCGTCAGGGTCCCGCGCACGGCCGCGCCTGCCGCGCGGGCATTCACGCGCGCCGTGCCGCCCAGTCCGGCGAGGTTGAGGTCTACCGTCCCGCCCAGGTCCTGTACGCCGAGCAGGGGCTGCAGGGCGGCCAGGTCGACGCGCCCCGTGGCGTCCCAGTCCTGGCCCTTCAGGACACCCCGGGCCGTCTGCCCACGGGTGGTCAGGGTGAAGCGCAGGCCGTCTTCCACGCGCAGTACGCCCCGGATGTCCGCGCCCTGCACGCGCGCTGTGGTGCGCAAGCCGGGCGCGAGGGCCGTGTCAGCCAGCACCGTCACGCCGTTGGCCGCGCCGCGCAACCGCAGCGCGTCGCCCACGCCGGTGGCCCTCACGTCAAAGCCGCTCCCCCGCGCCGTCAGCGTGCCAGTGGCCTTGAGGCGGTTGTTCACCGTCATGTCGCCGCTGACGCGTACGCCGCCCGCCACCGCCAGATTTCGGGCGGTCACGCTAAAGTTCTCGCCCCGCCAGGTCAGGCGCTGATCTCCGGGCGCGAAGGTGCCCTGCTGCCGCAGGTAATTCAGGGTCAGCGGCCCGGTAAGGGATTCGGGCAGGCCCGGCACCCGCGCCGTCACCGTACCGCGCACGTCGCCGCCCGTCAGGTCCAGCTGGCCCTGCCCGCCCAGCGTTACGCCCGCGCCCGTCAGGCTCCGCACTGCCCAGTCGCCCCGGAAGTTGCGGTCCAGGTCCAGCACCACGTTGCCCAGGTCTGCCTTCAGCCCCTCCTTGTTCAGCTGCGCGTTTCCGGCGAGGGCGAAGGGCCCAGCGCTGCCATTCGTGATCGTGGCCCGCAGGTCACTGGGTTTGCCGCTCAGGGCCACCCGTGCCTTCGCGGCCCCGAAGGTGGGGTTGAGGGTGGCGGCGAGGCGCTGGTCCTTGAGGTTGAAGGTCCCTGCCAGCGGTCCGCCCAGGCCCTGACCCCGCAGGGTCAGGCGATTCTCCGCGTCAATATTCGCCCGCACATCCAGCGGCTTCTGGGCGAAGGTGCCCTCCCAGCGGGCCAGTCCCCCACGCCCCAGGGCCCAGCGGCCACTCAGCTTCTGGTTGCCCGACAGGGCCGTCCGTGCGCTGAAGGCGAGGTCATTCGTCTGCCCGGCGCCGCTGGCCTGGGCGTCGCGGCTGAGGAAGGTGTATTCGGCCTTCAGGTCTTCGAAGGGCACGCCCGCGAGTTTGCCCGTCCCCTTGCCGTAGGCCTTGGCGCGCACCGTGCTCCAGCCACCCGCCGTGACGCGCAGCTTCAGCTGGCCGCTGCCCGCCGTCCCCAGCGCCTTCGCCAGGCCCGCCATACCGGGGGCCGCGTCCGCCGTCACCGTCCAGTTCTTCGCCTTCAGGTCCACGCCTCCGCGCGTGGTGACCGGGCCGTTCCAGCCCTGGCCGCGGAGCGCCAGCGCGATCTTGTCGCCCCGGTGGGTGGCGGTACCCGAGACGTCCTGCACCATCACGAATTTGGCCTGTGGCACGCGCAGTGCGCCGCCCGTAATCTTCAGGTCGCCACGGATGGGCTGGCCGCCGCCCAGGTCATAGTGCCCCGTGATACGCCCGCCCGTCACGCCAGGCCAGTAGTGGTTCAGCACCCGCGCGTCGGCATTGAGGTTCAGGCCGAAGGCGTTGCCTGCCGGGGTCTGCCGCACGGTCACGTCGGCGTTCAGGTCCCCGTTCCCCGTGTGGCCCCGCACGGCCAGCGCTCCATCCTTGCCCGGCTTCACCTGAAACTGTCCGTCGGGAATGTTGGCTCCGGAGCCGTCCACCTTTACCCGCGTGTTGCCCACATCCAGCCCGTCCAGCACCACTTTCCAGCCGGGGCCGACGGGTTTCGCTGGACCTTTCTTTCCCGCCAGGAGGTCTTTCAAGCGCAGGTTGATGTCCGCGTCCTTCACGCTGGCCCGCAGCCGGACCACCTTGTTTTTGAGGTCCACGCCGGTGATCTGCACCTCCGCCTGCCCGGCTCTGGCCTCCAGACCGGGAAGCTGCACCTGCGCGCCCCGTAGGCTGGGGGCCCACAGGGGGCCGCCCACGCCCTGTGCCGTCACCTGCGTGCCCCCGCTGCTGACCTGCCGCAGCGCCCACTTGCCCAGCAGCGTCGGGGCAAGCCACGTCGCCAGCCCCAGCAAAACGGCCAGCACCAGCAGCACCCAGGGCCAGCGGCGACGGTGTGGGCGGGGAGGGAGAGAAGAGGGGGGGGTGAGCGGCAGATCGGTCATTCCGTCACCGAGAAGGCAAGGACGCGCACAGCGGCGAAAAGCACGTATGGGAGGGGCCGGGCGGGCATCTTCCTCCACTTTACCCTGAGCCGCATGAACGCGCCGAAGCAAACGCTCACCTGTTCATCAGAAATGGAGGGCGCGAGGCAGGCAGCCGTTACCATGCGCCCATGCGTCTGACCGCTCTCGTTGTCGGTAAAGTTCAGGGCGTGGGCTACCGCCGTTACGTGCAGCGCCACGCCCGGGACCTCAACCTCAGCGGCACCGCCGAGAACCTCCTGGACGGCCGGGTGGAGGTGGTGGCCGAGGGGCCTCAGAAAGACCTGGACCGCCTGCTGCACTGGCTGAAGCGCGGCCCACCCCACGCCCGGGTCGAGGAGGTGCAGACCCAGTACAGCGAGGCGACGGGCCTGCGGGACTTTCACGTGTATTGAGAGGCCCACGGCGCAGCGGGCGGAGCGCAAAGGGCAAAGAAACGTCCTGATAAGCTTCCGGTTCATCCGTGATGCAGTCACGGACCAACCCGAGCGGCGTGCAAGCACCGGAGCGGAGGGGACGGACCGGAGGATCCGGGAACCATACGGGGCGGCATTCCCCAACCTCGCGGTCTTCCGGAAAGTTCGGCCCCGCCGGTTTCTGCGGCGTCTTCAGCGGGAGGACGCCCTCTGGATACCGCTGATGATCCTGCTCACGCCGCTTCTGACCCTGGCCGTCATGCCGGTGCTGCTGCGCTGACCCGGAGCCTCAGCGCGCGTCGCTGTGCGGCTGGTCTGGTTCAGGGTCTTCCTGCGCTCCCGCCGTGGCCGGGTTGACCAGCGCGCCTTCGCGGATGCGGTAGTAGCGGCTCAGCGACTGGCCCAGGCCCTCCAGGCCGGGAAAGAGCGTGCGCTCGGTGATGTTGGACTGATCGAGCTTGTCGCGGATTTCCCACTTCAGGGCGGCGGGCAGGATCACCCGGCGGTAGCGCTCGGGATGGTCCGCCAGCCAGTCGTCCAGCGCCGTGTCGGGGTTGGAGAGCAGTGAGAACAGCGCCGCTTGCTGCACGATCCGCTCGTCGATGGAAGGCGGCTCCAGAAACAGCAAGAAGGGCTGCTCGGCTTCCCGCTCCAGGTTCTCCAGCCAGTCCAGATCGAATGTGGAGCGCGGCACGCCTTCCTCACGCTGCCACTGCCGGGAGTACGCGGCGAGCATGTCCACGGTAAAGAGGTCTGCGCCCTCGGCCCGCAGCACGTCTTGTAACGGCTGGGGCAGGCTGTCGTTGGTTTGCACGAAGTTCACCATCCAGATCACGCCGTCCACGTCGTATTGCCGCTCGGAGGCCGTGGCGAAGTGCATCGCCACCAGGGGCGAGGAGGTCCAGTCGAGCAGCCGCGTCGGCAGGCCGTGGTGCTGCCCCACCGCCAGCCAGTACCACGACAGGTCCCGGTCCACGCCGCTCTTGTAGGCATACTTGCGAAAGTTGCGCAGGAGGTGCCGCTCTACCTCCCGGATTTCACCCCCCAGCCGCTGCAACGTGGTCGTCAGCTTGGCGTCCGCCCGCGCCTGCCCCCGGAACACGAACGGCGAGCGAAAGCGTCCCAGTTGCGCGTTCCACGACTCGCCGTACAGCACCTCGTGCAGTTCGGGCCACGACGACACCCGGATCTCGTTCTCGCCCTCCGCTGCTCCACCCTCCGCCGTCATGCGCTCACGATACGGAGGCGGGGTCCCGGAAGGGTGAAGGGTGAAGGGACGCTGATGGGGGAGGGCGTGGTGCCCGGCTTAAGGTGCCCCCATGAGCGTCAAGGACAACTTCACCCCCGACGAGTGGTTCAAGGTCATGACTGGTCCAGGCCGTGCGGGCGCGGCGGTGGTGGCCGCCAGCCCCAGCGGCGTGACTGGGCTCGTGGCCGAGGCCCAGGCCATCGCCACCGCTCTCCGCGAGCAGGTCAGCGCCTCAGGCCGAACGCCCCTGCTTGAGGCCATGGCCGCCGATCTGATGGGCACACCCCCCGATCCCAAAACCCTGCCCCGAGAGGAGCGGACGCGCAGCATGGATGAGGCCCGGGACCGCAGCGTGGAGGGCGTGCGTCAGGCCGTGTGGCTGGTGAGCAGCAAGGCCAGCGCTGAGGACGCGGCTGCCTACCGCCGCCTGCTGCTGACCGTGGCGCAGCGCACCGCCGAGGCCGCCAAAGAGGGTGGTTTCCTGGGCTTCGGCGGCGAGCAGGTCAACGACAAGGAACGCGCGGTGCTGGAGGAACTGCGCCGCGTGATCGGGGTGGCGGGAGAGACGGCTCCGGTGACCGACCCGGCCCTGCTTCATCCGGGGCCAGACGGCTCGGGGAACAGCAACTGACCGATTTGCCGGAGGATAAGGGCGTGAGCGACACGCCTTCCATCCGCCTCGTCAACGTGCCCGCCCTTGGCAAAGCTGCCGGTTATTCCCACCTCGCCGAGGTCCGGGGAGGCCGCACCATTTACCTCTCCGGGCAGATCGCGGTGGACCCCGCCGGGCAGGTGGTGGGCGAGGGCGACTTCACCGCACAGGCCCGGCAGGTCTTCCGCAACATCGGGGCGGCGCTCTCGGAAGTGGGCCTGACCTTCGGTGCTGTGGTCAAGCTCACCCTTTTCCTGACCGATATGACGCACCTGCCCCAGCTGCGCGCGGTGCGCGACGAGTTTGTCGATGTGGCCGCGCCGCCTGCAAGCAGCGCGGTGCAGGTGGCGCGGCTGGTGCGGCCGGAACTGCTGGTGGAGGTGGAGGCGATCGCCGTGGGGCCGTAGTCCCGCGCCCCACCCTGTATGCTGGCCTGCGGCGGGGGCGACTGGCGCTGAACGTGGAGCGGACCACGGGGAAGCCCCCAGCACATCCCGGATCGCGCGCCTGGGTCGGAGCACCATGCCAGAAGAGGCAGGGGCGCGTCCGCATTTGCAGGAGGCACAGACATGACAAAACGGGCACTGATCTCGGTCAGCGACAAGGCGGGCATCGGGGACTTCGCGCGGGCGCTCGTGGGCGCGGGCTGGGAAGTTCTGAGCACGGGCGGCACCCTTGCCACCCTGCGCGCGGCGGGCATCGCGGCCACGGCGGTCAGCGACGTGACCGGCTTTCCCGAGATTCTGGATGGGCGCGTCAAGACGCTGCACCCCGCCATCCACGGCGGCATCCTCGCCCGGCGCGACGAGGGACACCTCGCCGAACTCGCGGCGCACAGCCTGGGTACCATTGACCTCGTGTGCGTCAACCTCTACCCCTTCCGGGAGACGGTGGCGCGCGGCGCGGACTTTGCCGAAGTCATCGAGAACATCGACATCGGCGGCCCGGCCATGATCCGCGCCGCGGCGAAGAACCACGCGGGCGTGCTCGTGCTCGTGGACCCCGCTGACTATCCGCTGGCCCTCCAACCCGAGGTGTCACAGGCGGACCGCCGCCGCCTCGCCGCAAAGGCCTACCGCCACACCAGCGAGTACGACGCGGCGATCACCACCCATCTGGAGGGCGTGCGGGAAACGGGGGAAGGGCTGCCCGAACACCTCACCCTGAACCTCTCGCGTGTGGCTTCTGTTCGCTACGGTGAAAACCCCCACCAGCCCGGCGCGGTGTACCGTCTCGGTTCAGAGCGCGGACCGGTGCTGGACGCCCGCGTGGTGGCGGGAAAGCCCATGAGCTTCAACAACTACGCCGACGCGGACGCCGCCTGGGCGCTCGCCTCAGAACTGGCCATGCAGGAAGACCAGCCCTCAGGCACGCGTGCCGTCTGCGTGGCCGTCAAGCATGCCAACCCCTGCGGTGTGGCGGTGGCGGACAACGTGCAGGCCGCCTGGGAACAGGCCCGGGACGCCGACACCCTCAGCGTCTTCGGTGGCGTGGTGGCGGTCAGCCGCACTGTGGACCTCGCGGCGGCCCAGAGCATGCGCGGGACCTTCCTCGAAGTCCTGATCGCGCCTGACGTAACCCCCGAAGCGGTGGAGTGGTTTGCGGCGAAGAAGCCGGACCTACGGGTGCTGGCGGCTGCGCCGGACGCCAACACCGGCACCCTGGACGTGCGCCCGCTGTCGGGCGGTTTTGCCGTGCAGCGCCGCGACGCGCGCCCCTGGGAGGACCTGTGCCCAGAAGTCGTCACCCAGCGCCAGCCCACCGAGCAGGAGTGGCTGGACCTGCGCTTCGCCTGGGCGGTGGTCAAGCATGCCCGCAGCAACGCGGTGGTTCTGGCAAGGAACGGCGTGACTGTGGGCCTGGGAGCCGGGGCCGTGAGCCGCATCTGGGCCGCCGAGCGTGCGGTGGGCAATGCGGGCGAACGGGCACGCGGCGCGGTGCTGACCTCCGAGGCGTTTTTCCCCTTTGATGACGTGGTGCGCCTCGCGGCGAGCGCAGGCGTGACGGCCGTCCTCCAACCCGGCGGCGCCAAGCGTGATCCCGAGGTGATCGCCGCCGCCAACGAACTCGGCGTGAGCATGGTATTCACGGGCTCACGGCACTTCCGGCACTAGGAGCCGGTGGCCGCTGGTTTGAAAGGCCGAAAGCCAACGGCCACCGGCTTTTCCTTGGAGAACCTATGGCAGACCAACAACCTCAATCCTTGCCCGGCAAGCCCCTCGCCGACGGGGTGACGCGCGGCGTGCGGGAGGCACTCACGGGGTGGAGCGCTCTGGAGCCACGCTTTGAGCCGCATCTCGTCAGCGTGCTGGCCTCCCATGACCCGGCCTCGCGCGTGTATGTGGAGAGCAAGGCGCGGCGGGCGCGGCGGCTGGGAGTGCGCTTCACCGTGCGGGACCTGGGCACCGGGACGACGCAAGACGAGCTCCACGCCGAGTTGCAGCGTCTCTCGGCCGACGAGGATGTTCACGGCATCGTGCTGGAATTGCCACTCGCCGCCGGGCTTGACGCCGACGCCGCGCTGCTGCACATTGCGCCGAGGAAGGACGTGGAGGGCCTCACGCCCGCCAACCTCGCCCTCATCGCAGCGGGCCGGGAACCCGAGGCCCTGCTGCCGCCCACGCCGCGCAGCGTGCGCTTTCTGCTCCGGGAGGCGTTGGGCGACGACTTGCGCGGTCTGCGGGCCGCCATCATCGGTCCCGGGCGCACGGTGGGCCGTCCCCTCGCCTTCATGCTGAACAACCGGGGCGTGACGGTTACGCTGTGCAACGAGCACACCCGGGACCTCGCGGTGGTGCTGGCCGGGCAGGACGCGGTGGTCGTGGCGGTGGGCCGCGCCGGGTTGCTGCGGCCGGAGCATGTCCAGGCCCATCACGTGATCATTGACGCGGGCATCAACGTCCAGGCCACTGAGGAGGGCGGCGTGGTCGGCGACGCGGTGCCGGACCTCCCGGTGCGGGCGCAGACCCCCGTGCCCGGAGGCGTCGGTCCCCTGACCAGCGCCCTGATGTATCAGAACCTCGTGCGGGCGGTGCGGCTCCAGCGCGGCGAGCCGGTGGAATAGGTCCGGTGGGGCAAAAGACGAGGGCAGAGAGCCGGGGTGATCCCACTTTCTGCCCTCTGCGCTGCGCTCCGCTCAGTCTCCCGAACTCGCCACTGTCCGCGAGCGTTGCGGCGCGGCCCGCAGGTGGGGGTCGGGTTGTATCGAGGAAACCTCGGGGGGCGAGAGTTCCTGGCCTCCCGGCTCGTCGTGGCGTACGCTCTTGTACCAGCCCTGGCGTCCAGTGAAGTGGTTGCGGTAGGCCAGGAACGTGCTGCTCAGGAGTGCCGCCGTGTACACCGGCAGGCTAAGCAGGGTGTAGGGCACCGTCCACCACGAGAGCCCGCGCTCGGCGCGGTATCGCAGCGCCCAGTTGAGCTGCAGCGCGAGGGGCAGCACGGTGAAGACGGTGCCCAGCCAGGTGGGCCATGCCAGGCCCTGCTCCCCCAGCACCCGCCGCACGGGCTGGCTGAGGACCGACAGGATCAGCAGCATGTTCAGCCACGGCGCGAGGATGAAGTAGCTGAACTCCACCCGGGTGACAGGATGAGCCGGCGAACGCCACAACCGGGGCAGGTAGGGCAGACACTGCATCGCGCCCTGCGTCCAGCGGGCCCGCTGGCGAATCAGCGGCCCGGAGGCCACCATGCCCTGCTGCGTGACCTTGGCGGTCAGCAGGGCAATTTTCCAGCGGGGGTCATGCAGGCGAACTTCCAGGGCGCTGGCGAAGTCTTCGAGCAGCACGTCCGGCCAGGGGTCCACGCCCCGCGCGAGCTGCGCGGCCACGTAGCTCGCGCGCATGCACTGGCCGTTGCCCGTCAGGGCCACCGTGTGTCCAAGCGCGCGCAACCGCTGAATCCGGCCGACGATAAACGTCTCCAGGTCCTGCTGAAACAGGAGCATCCGGCTCCAGACCCCCGCCCAGCCACCCGGCGCGCCCGTCTGCCGAAAGCGCATCCAGCCCTGGGCCGCCATCACGTCGGGGTCTGCAAAAGCGCCCCGTACCTGCGGCGCGAAGTCGGGGCCAATCTGCCCGTCGGCGTCCAGCACCACCAGGACTTCCTGCGTCAGGTCCCGCCCAGCCAGGGGCCCGGCAGTCAGCAGGTGTTCGACCGCCCACTTCATCGCCCGGCTTTTGTTCTGCCGGGCTCCTGGCAGGTGCCGGCGCAGCAGCAGCACCTGCGGGTCACGGGCGGCAAGCTCCGCCACGATCTCGGCGGTACCGTCGTCGCTGGCGTCGTCGATCACCACCAGCCGGGCGCCGGGAACGGTGCGGCGCAGGTTGTCCAGCGTGGGGCCAATCACGCCCGCCTCGTTGAGCGCTGGAATCAGGAAGGTGAGGCGAGCGCCCTCCCCCGCGACGGGCGGTTTGGGACGCCGCTGTAGGGCACTCAGCACCTGCTGCGTGGCGTATAGGACGAAGAGGAGAAGGCTGATCAGGTCCAGAACGGAAAAAAGCGTCTTCACAGGGTTACCTCGGCCGGGTCCGGGGCGGACCGACTCAAATGGTCCCACTATGCCCGTTCGGACGGCCGAGCACCACCGCCTGACTGTTCCGTGCTGTTCCCGCCCGCGTTCTGGGGGCAGCGCGGCGGGCAAGAACGCCTCCGACTCCGGGGCGCGGTACGGTTGGGCGCGGTGCCCCGGCCGGCTCTGCCCCTCCGGCTCAGCCTGTCAGAAACTCCGCCGCCCAGGCGGGCAGCGGACCCGGGTCCATCAGAAAGGCGTCGTGCCCGTGCGGGCTTTGCAGCTCCAGATACCGGCTGTTCGGCAGCAGGGCGGCGTGCCCGCACACCTCCCCTGGTGGGTACAGCACGTCGCTGGAGATGCCCACCGCCAGGACCGGCACGCGGACGGTCTGCAGTTCGGCGTCGCTCGGCTGAAAGCGGTCCATCGCGCCCGTCAGGGCGAGGTAGCTGCGCTCGCAGAAGCGGTTTGCCAGCTTCTCGCCCTGGTGTTCGAGGTAGGTGGTGATGGCAGGGGCGCCGGGCCGACGGTGGCTCGTCCCCGCCTGCGTCAGCGCGAAGCTCTCAGGCGAGCGGTAACTCAGCATGGCGATCTGCCGCGCCACCTTCAGGCCCTCGCCACCGGGAGCCGCCTGGATGGCATTCCGGGCGGCCGTGTTCAGCCCAATCGCCCAGGGCGAGTGGCGCGCGGGGGCCCCGACGATCAGCGCCCGGTCCACCAGATCGGGGCATTCCAGCAGCCAGGCGTAGGCCAACATGCCACCCATGCTCGCCCCCACCACCGAGACGCGCCGCACGCCCAGGTGTTCCAGCAGCGCCCGCCCCACCCGCGCCATATCACGCAGGGTGAGGGGCGCGTCCCCGCTGCCGATCTGGGGCAGTTCCGCCGGACCCGTGGTGCCCGCACAGCCGCCCAGTACATTGGCGCACACGATGTAGTCCCGGGTGGGGTCCAGGGGACGGCCCTCGCCCAGAAAGTCCGGCCACCACTCATGCACGGCGCTCGTGCCCGTCAGCGCGTGCAGCACGAGCACCGCGTGTTCCGAGGGCGTGCCGTAGGTGTGGTAGGCCACCCGCACGTCATTGACGGGCTGTCCGCAGTCCAGCAGCAGCGGTGCCTGCCGGAACAGCAGCGCCGTCTGCTGCCGAAAACATCGCTCGGGCGGGGGGGGAGGCGAAAGGTCAGGGGAGAGCGTCACAGCCGTCATACGCTCTCGGCGTCCACCAGCGCCGTGGCGAGCGCCTGCGCGAAGTCCTCGCGGATGTCGTCGATATGCTCGATGCCCACCGAGACGCGGACCAGGCCGGGCGTGACCCCCGCTGCAGCCTGCGTCACCTCGTCAAGCTGTGAGTGTGTGGTACTGGCCGGGTGAATCACCAGCGTGCGCGTGTCGCCCACATTGGCGACGTGCTGGGCGAGCTGGGTGGAGCGGATAAACGCCTCGCCCGCCGCGCGCCCCCCGCGCAGCTCGAAGGTCAGGACGGCCCCCGCGCCGCGCGGCAGGTAGGTCTGCGCCCGGTCATAGTGCGGGTGGTTGCTCAAGCCGGGGTAGGTCACGCGCGCCACGTCGGGGTGGGTGCCCAGCCAGGAGGCCAGCGCCAGCGCGTTCTGCGCGTGGCGCTCGGCGCGGAGGCTCAGCGTTTCCAGCCCCTGAATGAACTGCCACGCCTGCTGCGGCGCGAGCGTCGCGCCCAGATCCCGCAGGCCCTCGGTCCGGGCGCGCAGGATAAAGGCCAGGTTGGGCAGACCCAGCCCATTGCCCTCGCCGAAGGTCTCCCAGAAGTTCAGGCCGTGGTAGCTGGGGCTGGGCTCGGTGAACAGGGGGTAGCGCCCGTTGCCCCAGTTGAAATTGCCGCCGTCCACGATCACGCCGCCGATGCCGTTGCCGTGCCCGCCGATCCACTTGCTCGCCGAGTGCAGCACCACGTTCGCGCCGTGCTTCAGCGGCTGGCAGTAGTACCCTCCGGCTCCAAACGTGTTGTCCACGAACACGGCCACGCCCTTCGCGTGCGCGGCGGCGGCGATGGCCTCGAAGTCGGGCACATTGAGCGCCGGGTTGCCGATGGTCTCCAGGTACACTGCCCGCGTGCGGTCGTCGATCAGGGACGCGAACTCCTCGGGGCGCTCGTCCTTGCCCGTAAAGCGCACCTCTATCCCGAGCCGCGCCAGCGTGACCCGGAACTGGTTGACGGTGCCGCCGTACAGGTTGGGTGTGGAGACGATGTTGTCCCCGGCCTGCGCCACGTTGGTGATCGCCAGGAACTGCGCCGCGTGCCCGCTCGCCACGGCCAGGGCTCCCACGCCGCCTTCCAGCGCCGCCACGCGCTCCTCGAACACGGCGTTGGTGGGGTTCATGATGCGGCTGTAGATGTTGCCGAAAGCCCGCAGGCCAAACAGGTTCGCCGCATGTTCGGGCGACTCGAACACGTAGGAGTTGGTGGCGTAGATGGGCACGGCCTGCGCGCCGGTGGTGGGATCGGGCTTCTGACCGGCGTGGACCTGCAGGGTTTCAAAACGGAGGTGCTTGGGGGTGGACATGGGGACTCCTCACAGAGAAAAAAGCTCGGGGGGGTGAGGGGCCAGCCAAAAAGGCGTGCCCCCTCTCGGACATCGAGAAGGGGCGGGGGTGATGATCGTCCGCGTGACCTTCCCTGATCGGTCCCACGCTCCGGCCATCATCGTTGATGGGGGCGGTGGGCTGGCCTTGGCACCGTGACGTGATGAGGTCCGGTTGCCGCGCCGTCTGCGAGCCAGGTCTCTCGGGCGCTCTGGATAAGGAGTGGCTCCACGCGGGAGCTACCGCCGAGGGTAGCAGGCGGAGGCGTGGGGGGTCAACCGCCGCGAGCGGGAGAGGTGCACACCTGCCCCCTTCTCCCGAGCCGCCGGCACGGAAGCCGCGCGGGGTACTTGGAGCAAAACCGCCTATGTCAGGCCGAGGCCGCGCACGCCGGGCATTTGCCGTACAGCGTGACCTCGTGCGCCTCGACGATGAAACCGCCGGGATACACCGTGCCACGCGGCAGGGCGACGGGGCAGGTGTGCAGGGTAAAGACCCGCCCGCAGCCCGTGCAGGAAAAATGATGGTGGTGGCCGCCTCCCGCCCGCTCGTAGCGCGTCTCGCCGTCCAGGGTGACGGGGTGAATCTGGCCCTGCTCGGTCAGGAGCTTGAGGGTCCGGTAGACTGTGGCGATGCCCAGGCCAGGCAGGTCCGCCTGCGCGCGTTCCAACACGTCCACCACCGCGAGGGGCCCCTCGGCCTCCCCCAGCACGCGGGCGATCACGTCGCGCTGGCGGGTGCTGCGGGTGGCCGTCATGCCGCCTACGCTAGCAGACGGGCCCCCGAAGCATCAAAAAACGAAACACAAAATTCTCGAAGGCGTCGCCTATGCTGGCCGCCATGCCTTCCCTCGGATGGATCGCGCTGGGCCTGCTGGCGGCGCTGGGCGGTGCGGGCGTCACCGTGTTTGGAAAACTGGGCCTGGAGGGCGTGAACCCCACCCTCGCCACGGCCCTGCGCGCGGTCATCATGGCGCTCGTGATGCTCGGCGTGGCGCTGGGCACTGGGCAACTGGGGCCGCTCCTGTTCGGCAAGGCGCACCTGACGGGCCGGGCATGGCTGTTTATCACGCTGGCGGGCCTCAGCGGCGCAACGTCTTGGCTGGCCTATTTCGCGGCGCTGCGGGTGGGACCGACGGCGGGAGTGGCCGCGCTGGACCGCCTGAGCCTGGCCTTTATCTTTCTGTTCAGCGCCCTCGCTCTGCGCGAGCCGCATGGATGGCGCGGCTGGTTGGGCGCGGTGGTGCTGCTCGCGGGGGTCTATTTGATGGCGGCGGACCGGTGAGGATGAGGCGGCGCACGGAGCGCGAGTTGGTGTTCGCGCCGCTGACCTGATGCGTCATGCCGTTGGTCAGGCCCAGGTACAGAGAGTCGGGGCCTGTCAGGGCCGCGTCCCCCTCCAGCAACAGAACGCCGCGGCCGTCAGCGTAGTAGCGCAGCGTGTATTCGGTGTGCAGCAGACACGGCAGTACGGCGGTAAGGGAGACGGCCAAGCTGGGGGCGGGGATGCGCCTCACTCAGGGCCAGGGCCGCGCACATCAGACTGACCCGCGTGGCGCTCGCAGCAGCGCAGCGGCCGGTGTACCCCCGGGGTGGCGGGTTTGTTCCGATCTGGAACCCAGCAGACGGGGCCACAGCCGCGCCAGTACAAACGGGGAAAACACGTTCCAGCCGGTATACACCCGCATGACTCCCGAGCAGGCGTGCGGTGCCGGCAACGCCGCACGCCTGGCGCCCGACCGAGCAACAGCCGAACGGGCGCGCAAGGGGACGGGCCGTCTCCCCACACGGTCGAGCGCCCCACCTCACGCCGAGATGGAGCGCAATGGCCCGACTTTCCTCACCCCTGATCCCGAATCCCCACTCCGGTTGCACCGTTTGCAAAGCGATTCAGCCCGAGCAAAGCGAGAAGGAGAGAAACGGGTTCCGGGCGTGGAGGGAAGCAACCCGGCGGCCTTCCGGTGTGTTCACGAAACGGACGCAACCCGTATAACGCCTCACCCCTCAGTACTGCCGGCCGAAAATCACCCGCTTGCCGTAGGGGCTGGGCTGGTCGCACTTCACGCAACGGCCCTCCTCGCGTTCATTGAAGAATTCCGCGTCATCCAGCGGAATATTACGGGTGGTGGCCTTTGTGTCGTCCTTGATGCTCTTCTCGCACGCCGCGTCCCCGCAGTGAAAGGCGCGCACCCAGTTCCCGCCCTCGATGGCGGCCTGCAGGTCCTCGTAGCTGTCGGCCTTCACGGTGTGCTCCATCATGTAGTCCGTCGCGCGGTCGAGCAGCCAAGTGTGAATGGCGTCCAGGCGAGCGGTCATACCACTCACGGCTTCGTTGCGGCCGAGCGTCTCCTTGTCCTTGCCGTTGCGGTTTTTCACCACCACCACGCCCTGCTCCAGGTCGCGGGGACCGAGTTCGATCCGGACGGGCACGCCCTTGAGTTCCCAGTCGTTGTACTTGAAGCCGTTGGTCACGCCGTCGCGTTTGTCCACCTTCACGCGGATGCCCTGGGCACGGAGTTCGGCGGCCAACTTCTCGCCTTCTTCCACCATTGCGTCGAAGTTGTCCTTGCGGCCTACGGGGATCACCACCACCTGAATGGGCGCGATGCGGGGGGGCATGATCAGGCCGAAGTCGTCCCCGTGCGTCATGATGATCGCGCCGATGATGCGGCTGGAAATGGCCCAGCTCGTGGTGTGGGCGTACGCCTCCTTCTGCTCGCGGGTCTGGAACTTCACGTCGAAGGCTTTGGAAAAGTTCTGGCCCAGGTAGTGCGATGTGCCCGATTGCAGCGCCTTGCCGTCGCGCATCATGCCCTCAATGGAGTACGTCGCCACGGCCCCGGCGAATCTCTCGCTGGCCGTTTTCTCGCCGCGCACCACGGGCAGCGCGAGCATATCGCGGCAGAACTCGTGGTACACGTCCAGTTGCTGCCGGACCTCGCCGCGCGCCTCGCCCTCGTCCGCATGGGCGGTGTGGCCCTCGTGCCAGAAGAACTCGGAGGTCCGCAAAAACGCCTTGGTCCGCAGCTCGGCCCGGAACACGCTGCCCCACTGGTAATGCAGGAAGGGGAGGTCCCGGTAACTGTTGAGCCACCCGCTCCACATGTGCCCGATGATCGTCTCGCTGGTAGGGCGCATCACGTAGGGCTCGGCCAGCTCCTCGGTGCCGATTTTGCTGACCGTGAACAGTTCGGGCGCAAAGCCCTCCACGTGGTCGGCTTCTTTCGTGATGAAGCCCATCGGGATCAGGGTGGGGAAGATCAGCGACTCGTGTCCGGTGGCCTTGAAGCGGTCATCGAGCCAGCGCTGGACGTTCTCCCACAGGGCCGCGCCGTAGGGCCGCACCACCATCGCGCCCGCCACGGGGCTGTTGTCGGCGAGGTCGGCCTTCTTGACCACCTCGTTGTACCAGTCGTTGAAATCCACGCTCTGGGGCGTCACTCCGTATTGCTGGGCCTTCTTGTCTGCCTTGCCGTTGTTGCCGCCGTCCTTCGTCATGGAGGGCATGATAGCGGGGCAGTTCCAGTCGGGGCATGGTGGCCGTTTCCCCGCCCGCTTCGCGCATCGCCGCTCGCCTGATCGGGGTTCCCGGAGCGCAGGCGTTGGCCCTGGGCGGCTCGCACGCGCGGAAAGGCCCGCTGGGACCCGGACATAGACCTGTCGTTGGCCTACGACGCTGAAAATGGATTCGATCTGGCGGCCCTGAACCCCCTGTACCGCGCGTTGGATGACGGGGTACGGCCCAGGCCACACGGCCCGGTGGCTGGGGAACCTGGGTGGACGGCGGCGCTCGGCTGACCGTGAACGGTCAGCGGGTGGACTTCATCTGCCGAGGGGCTGGGACGGGTGGCCCAGAGCGTGGAGGACGCGCGGGCGGCTGGCGGAGTTGCGTGAGGCTATCCGGACGCCCTCGCGCACGCTCTGGAAGCGCGCTACGGGTGGCAGACCGGCTTCTGGCTGAACGCGGCGGAAAAGGGTCTGCGCCGGGGCGACGTTCATGACGCCCAAGGCTGCGCTGATCAGGCGGTGATGGCCCGCGTGCAGGTGGTGTTGCTGTCTTCTCAACGAGAAGGGCATTCTGGCGCCCGCACCGGCGCTGCCTTTGGCCCCGACCGGGTTTGGGGAGCGGGTGAACGGCGCGTTGGTGGCCCTCAATTTGAACACGCTGGGCTGGGGGCTGAGCGGAGGCGACTGGGCGTGCGGGTTGAGCCCCTTTCTCTACCCCCACGGCCCTTCCCCCGGTGTCGTAAAGCGTACAAACTTACCCCTCACCCAAGGGGCGGTGATGGTCCAGTCAAGGGAATTGTCATTTCCGCGAGGACAGCGCGGCCTACGCTGCGTTCATGACGCAGAGCGACCAGACCGGACAGATCACCGACCGCATTGCCCAGGACCTGCGCGAGCGCCTGACGCGCGAGGGCGACCACCTGCAGGTCAAGGACGTGAACGGCGAATACGTCGGCACGGTAGACGGCCTGGAGGGCGACCGCGTGAAGCTCACGCGCAGCGGCAGCCACGATGGCCAGCACCACTACATCCCTCTGGTTCAGGTGGAAAGCCTGGATGAGGTGGCCGTGTACCTGAACGTCTCGCACAACGAGATTCAGTAGGGTCTGGCCATCCAACTGGCGGCGAGGCCTTGAGCTGGTCGGGCGCCGGGGCGCGCCCGCGCCCGGTCAGTTGACCTACGCGCCCTGGCAGATTTCCCCTCGGACGCGGCCTGAAACACTGGGCGCGTGTCCCAGACCCTCTACTTCTACCGAACGGCCCACCCGTTCTCCAATTTCCACCCCAGCGTCTTCACCGAAGCGGGCGTCACCTACCGTTGGGCCGAGCAGTACCTGATGGCCCGCAAGGCGCAGTTGTTCGGAGACGGGGAACGGCGTTCGGCCATCCTCGCCGCCTGCACCCCCGCCGAGTGCAAGGCGCTGGGCCGCCGCGTCACGCCCTACGACGATGCCGTATGGACCCGTGAGCGCCACGGCGTGGCTCTGGACATGCTGCGGCTGAAGTTCGGTCAGAACCCTGGACTGCGCGCCTTCCTGCTGGAGACGGGCGACGCCGAACTCGTGGAGGCGGCGCCCACCGACCGTATTTGGGGAATCGGCTTCAGCGAATCCGGTGCGGAGGCGAATCGCCACGCCTGGGGCGAGAACCTGCTGGGTAAGGCGCTGATGGACGTGCGGACGGAGTTGCGGGCGGTGGGCGAAGGGTAGCTTTCATTCTCTGGAACCGGTCCCACCTCTTCCCGAACGCCTTATGCTGTCCGGGTGCTGAATTCAGAGCTCGCCGCACGGTTGCGGATGGCCTTCGACGATGACCGGGACGCAGAGACTTTCCTGCTGCGCCTGAAGCGCTACGGCGCGGACCTGCAAGACAGCCTGCGTCCGCTGTATGGGGAAGAAACGGGGACACTGCTGGGTCAGTTGCTGGAAGTCATGCTGCGCGCCTTCCATGCCCGTCCCACCGATCTGCGGCGACTCGATGAGGCCCGGCTGTTGCAACCCGACTGGTTGCAGCAGCCCGGGATGGTGGGCTACGTGGCCTATGCGGACCGCTTTGCCGGGACCTTGAGGGGCGTGGGCGAACATCTGGAGTATCTGGAAGGTCTGGGCGTCACGCACCTGCACCTGATGCCGCTGCTCAAGCCGCGTCCCGGCGAGAACGACGGCGGCTACGCGGTGGCCGACTACCGTGCGGTGCGCGAAGACCTGGGCAACATGGACGATTTGAGTGACCTGGCCCGTGCGTTGCGGGGCCGGGGCATCAGCCTGGAGCTGGACCTGGTGCTCAACCACGTCGCCCGTGAGCACGAGTGGGCCGAACGGGCGCGAGCGGGCGATCCCAAATACCGTGCCTACTTTCACATCTACCCGGACCGGACCGGGCCGGATGCCTACGAGCGCACGCTGCCCGAAATCTTCCCCGACTTCGCGCCGGGCAATTTCACCTGGGATGAGGAGGCCCAGGGTTGGGTCTGGACCACCTTCAACGCCTACCAGTGGGACCTGAACTGGGCCAACCCCGGCGTGTTTTTGGAGTTTGTGGACCTGATCCTGTACCTCGCCAACAGGGGCGTGGAGGTGTTCCGGCTGGACGCCATCGCCTTTTTGTGGAAGCGGCTGGGCACCGACAGCCAAAACCAGCCCGAGGTTCACCTGCTCACCCGCGCCCTGCGGACCGCCGCGCGCATCGTCGCGCCTGCGGTGGCCTTCAAGGCGGAGGCCATCGTCGCGCCGGCGCAGCTGATTCACTACCTGGGCCGGGGCGCTCACCATGGGCGCGTGTCCGACATGGCGTACCACAACAGCGTGATGGTGCAGCTGTGGAGCAGCCTTGCCAGCCGCAACACCCGCCTGTTCGAGGAAGCCCTGCGTGCCTTTCCCCCCAAGCCCACCACCACCACCTGGGGCGTCTACGTGCGCTGCCACGACGACATCGGCTGGGCCATCAGCGACGAGGACGCTGCCCGCGCAGGCCTAAGCGGCGAGGCGCATCGGCGCTTCCTCAGCGACTTCTACAGCGGCGGGTTTCCCGGTTCGTTCGCGCGCGGGCTCGTCTTTCAGTACAACCCCGCCACGGGGGACCGCCGCATCAGCGGCATGGGCGCGAGCCTCGCCGGGCTGGAGGCGGCGCTTGAGGGCGGAGACGAGGGACGTGTGAACGACGCCATCGACCGCCTGCTGCTGCTGCACGCCGTCATCCTGGGCTTTGGCGGTGTGCCCCTGCTGTATATGGGCGACGAGTTGGCGCTGCTGAATGACTACGGCTTCGCGGACGTGCCCGAACATGCCCCCGACAACCGCTGGGTTCACCGGCCCTGCATGGACTGGGCGTTGGCTGGGCGCATAGAAGACGAGCCTCAATTGCCCGCTGCCCGCGTCAATGCCGGGTTGCGCCACCTGCTGCGCGTCCGGCGCGAGGCGCCCCACCTGCACGCCAGCATCGAGAGCCGGGTGATGCCCAGTCCCGATGGGCGGGTGCTGCTGCTGCGCCGCGAACATCCCCTGGGCGAGATGGTGCAGGTGTACAACTTCAGCGAGGACAGCGTGACGTTGCCCGCCTGTTCCCTGAGGAACGCCCTGGGTGAGCGGAGCCAAGACCTCCTGAGCGGGAGCGCGTTTAACCTCAATGGCGGCACCCTGCATCTGGAACCGTACCGGGCGCTGTGGCTGGTGGGGGCGGAGTAGGCGCGTGGCCTACGCCACAACCTCGGTCCCCCATTCCCCCATGCGGGCGCGGAAGCGGCCTGCATCTTCTTTGGTCCCTGGGGTGCCCATGGCTGTACCGGTCAAGTCCCACCGCGCCCCGCCGCTCCGGAAACCGGCCCTTTTGCCCTCCTGATCGCGTTCCCGGCGGCCTGATTTCCCTGAACTTGCCTTGTCCACCTTCACCATTGGTTGCCCCACCCACGGCTCCCTGGCCGGTCTCTTCGCCCTGCGCAGGGATGTTGCTGGGGCCGAGCGCCGACTCGCTTTCCTGCGGGAACGGTTGGAAGCAGCGACATTTCGTCTCGGTCAGGGCCCGATTCTGCGCTTGGCGCGGGGGGTAGAGGGTACGGCCCTGCTGTCTGGCTCCCCGCAGGTGCCGCTCATTTCTACGTTCCGTGCGGACACACCGGGGGAGGCCATCACCCTCCTCTCGCCCACGCCCTGCGTAAACGGGCCGTTCCGGAACGCCTCCTGCGGGTGCAGGACATGGACGCCCTCACAATGACCCAGGCGCCCTGGGGCGGCGGGCTGGACGCTGGACTCCGAGCACGTGCCGTGCGAGACAACCCGGCGTGCCCAGCCTTACCCAGAAGACCCCGCGGTGGTGGAGGGCGGTGAAACCGAGCTGGCCCGGCCCGAGGTTTGGCCGTTGCTCGCCCACCTGGGGCGGGAGGACTTTGGGCTGTCCCAGGGCTGGCGCTGTTGCAGGAAAGAGGAGGGCGTGGTGGCCGCCGGAGCCGTGGGGGCTGCGCAGCGTCCCGGGAGCGCGGGAACCGGATCGGCGTGCGGCCCGGAGCGCGGGGCGGTCACCTCGGCACACGGCTCCACGCTCACCTGCTGGCCCCCTCGCCGCGCAGCAGTTCGGGCCGGATCAGGGCGGAGCGGACGCGGGCAACGCGCCTGTGCGCCGCGTCTTCGGGCCGCATGCCGATCAGCTTCGGGCAGCCCAGCGCTACTTCCGGCAGGCCTGACCCCTTGCTCCCTCCCGCCCCCGTCGCGTATAGTCTTCTCTTGGTCAAGTGGGGCAGGGCGACCAACAGTCCCGCGTGGACGGCCCGAACCCCGGACACGAGCCCCACCTCAAGGTGGGCGCGACTGGGCCACGAAGGAGGGCACGCCAGATGCCTAAGATGAAGACGAAAAAAAGCGTGACGCGCCGCGTGAAGATCACGGCGACCGGCAAGGTCATGGCGTTCAAGAGTGGCAAGCGCCACCAGAACACCGGCAAGAGCGGTGCGGAAATCAGCAGCAAGGGCAAGGGTTTCGTCCTCGCCAAGAGCGAGTGGGCGCGCATGAAGCTCGCCCTGCCGAAGGGGAAGTGAACTAGATGCCACGCGCCAAGACTGGAACGATCCGCCGCCGCCGCCACAAGAAGGTGCTCAAGCGCGCCAAGGGCTTCTGGGGCAGCCGCTCCAAGCAGTACCGCAACGCCTTCCAGACGCTGCTCAACGCCGCGACCTACGAGTACCGCGACCGCCGCAACAAGAAGCGTGACTTCCGCCGCCTGTGGATTCAGCGCATCAACGCCGGTGCCCGCCTGCACGGCATGAACTACTCCACCTTCATCGGGGGCCTCAAGCTCGCCGGGGTGGACCTGAACCGCAAGGTGCTGGCCGACATCGCCGCCCGCGAGCCCGAAGCGTTCCGCGCCCTCGTGGACGCGGCCAAGGGTGCCCGCAACAAATAAGCGCCACCTGTTGAAAAGGCCGCCTCCCACACGGAGGCGGTTTTTTGCACTGCGTTCACAGGGAAACGTGCGGGGGCGGCGGCAAGAGTACAGAAAGGGAAGGCGGCGTAAGGTAAGGGCATGCCCGCCGCTCCACTTCCCGAAGATGAATATGGACGGCTTCTCGATCTCGCCCGTTATGACATCCTCGATACAGCTCCTGAAGAAACGTTTGACCGCCTCACCCGGCTGGCGGCCCGTGCGCTTCAGGCTCCTGCCGCCATTATCAATTTTGTGGATCAACACCGGCAATGGGGCAAGTCCTGCTTCGGCACTGGCGACAGCACGGCGCCGCGCGAGCGTTCATTTTGCGCCTGGACCATCCTGGGCGGGGAAGTGCTGGAGGTGCCGGACGCGGCGCTTGACCCCCGCTTTCAGGACAACGCCCAGGTCACGGAGGCGCCCTTCATCCGCATGTATGCCGGCGCTCCACTGGTGACGCCGCTCGGACACCGCCTGGGGTCCATTTGCATTATCGACAGCCGACCCCGGACGCTCAGTGCCGAAGACCGGGCGACCTTGCAGGACCTGGCCGCACTGGTGATGGACGAATTGGAACTGCGGCTGCGCCAGCAGGAGCTGGAACGGCAGGTGGAGCAGCAGGGACAGCAGTTGCGCGATTTGCAGCGGTTCGTGTCGCACGCCCAGGTGCTCGAAGAGGTCAACAGCCTCCTCGACTCGGCGCTGACCCCCGAAGAAGCCACCCTCGCTGCTGCCCAGATGATCGGCGCAACGGTCTACGCGGACTGGACAGGCCTGATCACCGTGGAGGGGGAGGACCTTTCCATTCAGGTGGCCCACCACCAGCCCGACCTGAGCCCCGCCCTCCTGGAGTTTGCCCTGCGCCTGCCCCGTCTGGTTGGAGGCGTGACCCGTTCCTTGCACGGCGCCGCCTCCACCGTCTACCTTCAAGATTACGCCACGCATCCGCTCGCCCTGCCCGAAGCGGTGGAGGCTGGAATTCGGGCAGCGGCCTGGTTGCCCCTGGGACACTTCGGAGAAACCACCTTTTTGCTGGTGGTCGTACGGGCAGAACGTGGTCCCCGGGCGGCATGGCGCCAGAGTGACCGCGCGTTGCTGGACGCCGCTGGCCGCAGCGTGCGCGCCGCGTTGGAGCACCGAACTGCCCTGGCCCTGCGGGACCAGATGGCCCGCCAAGATGCCCTGACGGGGGTAGGAAACCGGCGAGCCTTCGAGGAAGCCCTGACGGCCCGGTTGGCCTCTGGTGGGCCTTTTACCCTGGGGTTGATCGATCTGGACGGCTTCAAAGGGGTCAATGACAATGAGGGCCACGCCACCGGCGACCACCTGTTGCGCGTCTTTGCCACGGCCTTACGCGGCGAGTTGCGCCGCTCAGGTGAGGTGTACCGGTATGGGGGAGACGAATTCACGTTGCTGCTCGACCCTCTGGGTGAGGACGACGTCCTGGAATGCGTGGACGTCGCCGTTCTGGCGGCGCGTCAGGTAACGGTCCAGCCGGTGGGCGCCAGTGTCGGGCTGATCGACAGCAAGGCGGGCAGCGACGCCCGGAGCCTCATCGAGAGGGCAGACGAACGGATGTACCGGGAGAAAGCGCGGCGGCAAATGACGCGCGGCCAGAACAGAACAGTCGAATAAACGCTTAACCCACCACAAGCGGTGCCTCCGTCCCGTACCCTGTCCTTCATGAGCGTCATTCTCGGCATCGATATCGGCGGCAGTGGCATCAAGGGGGCGCCCGTAGACACCGTCACCGGGCAACTCGTGGCCGAACGGCACCGCATTCCCACGCCTCCGGGGGCGGCCCCCGACGCTGTGCAGAACGTGGTGAACGAACTGGTCCGGCATTTCGGGCACACGGGCGCGGTGGGCGTCACCTTTCCCGGCATCGTGCAGGGCGGCAAGACCCTGAGCGCCGCAAACGTCGACAAGGGCTGGATTGGACTGGACGCGGCAGCGCTGTTCTCGCAGGCGACGGGACGCGAGGTCTTCCTGATCAACGACGCCGACGCGGCGGGCCTGGCGGAAGCGCAGTTCGGCGCCGGAGCGGGCGTGCGGGGCGTGGTGCTCGTCTTGACCTTCGGCACCGGTATCGGCAGCGCCCTGATCCACGACGGCGTGCTGGTACCCAACACCGAACTCGGGCACCTGTACCTGAAGGGTGACAGACACGCCGAGACCTGGACTTCGGACCGCGCGCGTGAGCAGGGCGACCTCAGCTGGAAGGAGTGGGCGGGCCGCGCCGGCAAGTACCTCGCGCACCTGGAGCTGCTGTTCTCGCCGGATCTGTTCGTGATCGGCGGCGGGGTGAGCAAGAAGGCCGACAAGTGGAGCGAGTCCCTTGTCGCCGAGCGCACCCGCGTCGTCCCCGCGCAGCTTCGCAACGAGGCGGGGATCGTGGGAGCGGCGTTGGTGGCAGCCCGGCGGTTGCAGGGGCGTTAGGGCACTGCAACCGCCAGTCAATTCGGGCGGAGGAACTTCTCCCGACCCGGTCACGTACTGTGATCTGTATGGGATTCTTGAAAAAGATGATGGCGGCCGTCGGCATCGGTGGAGCGCGTGTGGACGCCCTCGTGCAGAATCCGGCGGTCCGGGTGGGCGAGGACCTCACCGGCGTGGTGCAGGTGACGGGGGGAGCGCTGGAGCACCGCGTCGAGCGCATCAACCTCGGCCTGACCACCCGCTACAAGGCCGACGACGCCTACCTCGTCCACACCCTTTTCACCGAGCCGGTGATCGGCGGCTTTGACCTGCGCCCCGGCGAGAAGCTGGAATTTCCCTTTCGACTGCCCATTCCCCACGGCACGCCCCTGACCTTGCCCGGAACGGCCGTGTGGCTCGTCACTGACGCCGACATCGCCGCCGCGGTGGACCCAGGCGACACCGATCACCTCCAGATTCTGCCCAGCCGCGAGATGGAGGTGGTCATCGGGGCCGCACAGCGCCTGGGCTTCCACCTGAAGGCCAGCGAGGTGGAGTACCACCACGGGCGCGTCGTGCAGGAATTGAGCTTCGCGCCGCCCCACGGCCAGTTCCGCATCAATGAACTGGAAGTGATGATGTTCCAAACGCCCGGTGGTCTGGACGTGCTGCTGGAAGTGGACCGCCGGGCGACAGGTATGGCGAGTTTCTTTACCGCGGAGTTCGAGCAAAAGGGCCGCTGGCACGTGCCGAACGAGACGTTGCTGCGCGGACCGGACGCTGTGGCGCACGAGCTGCGGGCGCGGATCGGGCAACTGTCCTAAAGGGGAGGCGGGCGCGCGGACACCCTCCACCTGCGGCCCACGCGCGGCACAATGCGCTCCATGACTTCCGGTTCCTCCGCCCCCGCTGACCCTCATGCTCCCGAACTCCTGACCTGCGACGTGCTATACACCGGCGTCGGTGGGGGCTTCGCGCCGGGTGGCGTGGTGGTGTCCGGCGGCACCGTGGCGGCCACCGGGGACCCGGCCATTCTGCGCGTGAGCCACCCGCACGCGCGCGAGCGGTACGTAGGACCCGTAATTGCCCCGCCACCCGTCAACGCACACACGCACCTGGACATGAGCGCCTACACGTTTCAGGCCCTGCCCTATTTCCGCTGGATTCCCGAGGTGGTGATTGCCCAGCGTGGGCGGCGGGGCGCGGCGGCGGCGGCGGCGGGGGCCAACACGCTGGTCCGCCTGCGCACGGCGGCGGTGGGCGATATCGTCTGGTCTTCCGAGGGGATGGACACCCTGCTCGGCCGCGAAGACCTGCGCGGCACCTTCTATTTTGAGGTGCTTGGCCCCTTTCCCGAACGCGCCGACGAGATTTTTGGGGCGGCCCGCACGCGAATCGAGGCGTGGCGAAAGCGGGAGCGTCCCGGCGGCCCACGCGTGGGCCTGTCGCCGCATACGCCCTACACCGTCAGCCACCGCCTGATGCGCCTGCTGACCGAGTACGCGGTGGGTGAGGGGTTGCCCCTGCAAATCCATGTGGCTGAACACCCCGCTGAGGCCGAACTGTTCCGCACCGGGGGCGGCCCGATCTGGGACAACCGCCCGCCACCCCTGTACCCGGCCACCTTCGCAGGCGTGATCGGGCGTGAGCCCGAACCGGAGCTGACCCCCGTGCGTTACCTGGCCGAACTTGGGGTCCTGGCGGGGCGGCCCACGCTGGTGCATATGGTGAACGTCACGCCGGACGACATCGCCCAGACGGCCCGTGCTGGCTGCGCCGTCGTCACCTGCCCACGCTCGAACGCCCATCTCGAGTGCGGCGTCTTTCCCTGGGCGGCTTTTGCGGCCGCGGGAGTGGAAGTGGCGGTGGGCACCGATTCCGTCGCCAGCGGCGAGAGCCTGGATGTGCGGGAGGACGTGGCCTTTGCCCGGGGGCAACATCCTGAACTGGACCCGCGCCTGATTGTGCGGGCTGCCGTGAAGGGCGGCCACCGGGTGGTGGGGACCAGGACGCCGCTGCTGCGCCGAGGAGACATCTGGGACGAGCGCCTGGTCTGGTGACGGAGGTGGGGGAGATCTGCTAGACTGTCAGGGTTGCCCGTCACGCACAACAGACGTGACGGAGGAGGCGAACACATGAAGACTGACATCCACCCCAAAGCCGTTCCTTGCAAGATTATCTACCAGGGCAAGGTCGTGATGGAAACCCTGAGCACCCGTCCCGAAATTCACGTGGACGTGTGGAGCGGCGTGCACCCCTTCTGGACCGGCGAAGAGCGCTTCGTCGATACCGAGGGCCGCGTCGACAAGTTCAACAAGCGCTTCGGCGACAGCTACCGCACGAAGAAGAAGTAAGCCGCGCGAAGCGAACACGGACCCCTGGGCTGCTCCAGGGGTTTTGTGTTGCCGAAGGCGGATGGCGAACGTCAGAAATCCAGAGAGGACGCTGTGGCCTTGCCGGGGAAAAAGGGTGGGCGTTCCATCAGCGTTGGGGCCCAGCGGTACCGTTGGAACTCTCGGGTGGCAGAGGCGGGGAGTACGGGAACAGGGCGCGGGTGAGCGGCTGGGGGTGATCTTGCCGGAGTGGAGCGGTCCGCGGCTGTCTGCCGGCAGCGGCGCTTCTCCTGGGCTGCCCCTTCCCGATCACGCCCGCCTTCGCCGCCTGGTCCACCTCTGGCGTGAGGGCTGAAGGCGGGGCTTTTGCCCCGGCCGCGGCAGACGTCCGAACGGGGTCCTCGGCCCTCCGCCTTCAGCAGCCTGCCCCCTCTGCTCTGCGGTCCCCGGTCCCTCTGCCATAATCCCTCCCGTGCTCAAGTCCCCCTACCACGGCGGCCACCTCGAAGTGATCGTCGGGCCCATGTTCAGCGGCAAGAGCGAGGAACTCATCCGCCGCCTCACCCGCGCCGTGATCGCCCGGCAGCGGGTGGCCGTGTTCAAGCCCGCGCTGGACAGCCGCTACCACGCCACCCACGTTGCCAGCCACGCGGGGCGGCAGATCGGGGCCGTGGCGGTGCCCGGTGTGTCTGCCATTCGGGATCACCTGGCGGGCGAGGGACCGCTGCTCTCCGCCCCGGGCGAGCGTCTGCCCGAGGTGGTGGGGATCGATGAGGCGCAGTTCTTCGGACCGGACCTCGCTCCGCTGGTGCTGGACCTGGCGGAGGCGGGCGTGCGCGTCATTCTGGCTGGGCTGGACCTTGATTTTCGCGCCGAGCCCTTCGGCTGCATCCCCGAACTGCTGGCCCGCGCCGAGAGCGTGGAGAAACTGACCGCCATCTGCACGGTTTGCGGCGCGCCCGCCACCCGCTCGCAACGCTTGATTGGCGGCATGCCCGCCCGCTTCGACGATCCGGTGGTGCTCGTGGGCGCGGAGGAAGCCTACGAGGCCCGTTGCCGGGTGCATCACGAGGTCCGGGGAGTGGAGGGCCTTTGGCCCTGAAAGGCCAAAGGCTAAGGGTCAACGGCTCCGCGCCCGCGCGGTACACCCCGCCGGTGCAGCAGCGCCGCCGCGATCAGGCCTGCCACGAAGCCGAACAGGTGCGCTTCCCAGGAGATCACGGGATTGGTGGGCAGCACCCCCCACAGCACGCCGCCGTACAGGAAGAGGGCGAAGGCGGCAGCCCCGATGGCGGGGGCCGTACGCTCCCACCAGCCCACACCCAGCAGGTAGGCGAGAAAGCCGAACACCAGCTCGCTGGCCCCCAGGTGAACGCTGCCGCCCCGGCCCAGCAGCCACACCAGCAGCCCGCCCACCACCACAATGACCAGGGTGGCCGCCAGAAATCGCTCCACGCCCCGCAGTGCTCCCATAAAGGTGAGCACGGTCAGGGGGCCGGTGTTGGCGATGAGATGCGCGAAGCCGTAATGCAAGAAGGGCGCGGTCAGCACGTGCCACACGCTGGCCGGGTCACGCGGCAGGATGCCGTAGCGGTCCAGCGAGCCGCCCAGCGCGAACTGGTCCACCGTCTCCTGCCCCCATAAGCCGCCGACCAGCAGCGCCGTAAGCAGGGCGGCGGACCGGACGGGCGAAGGGGAAGGGGGACGCGGGGCGGTGGAGGGGAGACGGGCCACGCTTCCAGTGTGCCACTGGGCAGATGGGCGCTTGTGAAGGCGCGCTTTGGGCCTTTAGCCTTCTGCTTTCTGCCGCGCCTTCAGCGCCCCATTCTCCTGCAGGTATTCCGCGATCTGCACTGCGTTCAGCGCCGCGCCCTTGAGCAGCTGATCGCCCGCGACAAACAGGTCCAGGCCGCCCCCGAAGACCAGCGAGGACCGGATGCGGCCCACCTCCACGTCGTACTTGCCGCTGGCGGTAAGGGGCATGGGGTAGAGCTTGGCCCCGGGCTCGTCGCGCACCTCCACGCCCGCCGCCTGCCGCAGCAGTTCGCGGGCCTGCTCGGGGGTGGCGGGGCGTTCCAGTTCCAGCGTGATCGCTTCGGAGTGGGTGCGCAGGGTGGGGATGCGCACGGCGGTGCAGCTGATCTGGAGGGACTCGTCCCCGATGATCTTGCGCGTCTCCCAGACCACCTTCATCTCTTCCTTGGTGTACCCGTTGTCCTGAAAGGCGTCAATGTGCGGAATGACGTTGAAGGGGATGGGGTGCGCAAACACCGACGCGCCGGCGTCGCCGCCGCCCAGAGCCACGCGGGTCTGGTCCAGCAGTTCCTCCATGCCCTTCTGACCCGCGCCGCTCGTGGCCTGGTACGTGGAGACGATCATGCGCTTGACCCCGTAGGCCCGGTGCAGGGGTGCGACGGCCACCACCGCGATGGCCGTGGTGCAGTTGGGATTGGCGATAATGCCTTTGTGGTGCAGCGCCGCCTCGCCGTTGACCTCGGGCACCACCAGCGGCACTTCCGGGTCGTAGCGGAAGGCGCTGGAGTTGTCGATGACCACCGCGCCGCCCGCCACCCACGCTGGGGCCTTCTCCTTGCTGATGGAACCGCCCGCCGAGGCCAGGATCACGTCGGCGTCAATGGCGCCTTCGGGCGTGGCGCGCACCGTCAGTTCCCGGCCTGCAAAGGGCAGCTTGAGCCCCGCCGAGCGCGGGCTGGCGTACAGCTGCAGCTCGTCCATCTGCAGCGTGCTGGCCTCCAGCACCTTCAAGAGTTCGTGTCCGACGGCCCCCGTGGCTCCCACAATCGCTACGCGCATCTTCAAACCCCTTCCCAAAAGAAAAAATCCGCCACGCATCTTGCGGGCGGCTGTAAACAACGCAGGCCGCCCGGGTCAAGTGATGGTGGTGGGGCGGCACATAGGGGCAAGGTAACGGCCCGGAGGCCGGGGGTCAAGGGGGCAGGGCTAGGCACGGGGGGTGTGGAGGGGGAGTCCAGGGTGTTGGTTTTGTGGGCCGGTTTCGCCGGCTGCTGGCCCCCGCTCTGCGGGCTGTACCGGTCACCCTGCTGCTGCGCCGCCCCCCTCTCCTCCGAGGGGAGAGGGGGCCACCGAGACGGCAGAGGACCACGCTCCAGACCCCGCCCCTACCGCTTCCGTTTCAGAAACGACAGCCATCCACTCTGCTCGGGCCGCCGCGTCGGGGCGATGTCCTCCATACGGATCTCGGCCTCGGGGTGGGGAGCGGCTTCCCAGCCCTGGGGAGTGGCGATCAGGCCACCAAAGCGCCCGGCCGCATACAGGGCGTGGACGTGTTCCTGTTCGGGCGTGGTGGCGCGCGGATCGGCGAGGGCCTGCAGCATGGCCTGAAGGCTGTCGTCCGCGCAGGTCCACTGCCCCCCGGCAAAAGTGGCCTCGTGACCGTAAATCCGAATCCTGACCGGCATGAACGCTCCCCGCGCCGGGGCGGGCTGAACCCCGTCCGGCTTCTCTCCTGATGGAATGACTCCTCCAGAATAGCGCAGGGGACCGGGGCGTGGGACGAATGCCTACACTTTGGGCTTGCTCGACTTGGGCTCGCCCAGCCGCCGCTCGGTTCCGGCGTGCAGCCGCGTGATGTTGTCCCGATGCTGCCAAGTCAGCAGCGTGGAGAGGCCAGCCACCACCACGACCAACCACCACGGGCGGCCCAGCGCCACCGACACGGCGGCTCCCGTCAGCGCTCCCAGAATGCTGCCCGCGCTGACGTAGCGCGTGAGCCACATGCAACTCGCCCCCACCGCAAAGACCACCGCGCCCACCACCGGGTCTAGCGCCGCAATGGTTCCGAAGCTCGTCGCCACGCCCTTACCGCCCCGCCAGTTCAGGAAGGGGCTGAAGTTGTGGCCGAGCACGGCCGCCACACCGCACACCGCGGCCCACACCGGCCCCAGCCCCAGCAGGTGCGCCAGACCCACGGCCAGCGCTCCCTTGAGGATGTCGAAGAGGGCCACGCCCAGCGCCGGGCCCTTGCCCAGCGAGCGCAGCACGTTGGTGGCTCCGCTGTTGCCGCTGCCCACCTTGCGGATGTCCACTCCCCGGGCGCGGGCCACCCAGGCGGCGGCGGGCACCGAGCCGATCAGGTACGAGGCCACCAGGGCCGGGAGGGCGAGCGCGAGGTGGGCGGGCACAGTCACGCAGTTAATTGTACGCACGCCCGCGGCCCGGCCGGGTTCAGGAAGGGTGAGGGAAGGGCGGGCCTCCGTGGGGTTGCGGCACCGCGGGGGTAGAGACGAACTGAAATCAGGTGGGCATTTCCCGTGGGTAAGCGAGCAGCGAAAGGGGCTGCGGCGCACACCCGGTGTGCGAATTTTGTGCCCCCTCACGGCGCCCACCACCGCGGCCGCTCTCCTTGAAAAACAGATGGACTTCGGTCTGTGGCGGGGCCCCGGAGAGATAGAGGTGTGCGTCCCCCTCCCGACGCCGCACGCGCTGCACCGGGAGCGGAACCCGCGGCGGGTGGACGTGCGGCGTCCGGTCCACCATCTGCGGGCGCGGGTCCCGGGGACGCTTCCCGCGGTGCGGAGGCGTCCTGTCCCCGTTTTGCCACAGCACGGGCACTTTGGTGACGGTCCCCTGCCGTTTTACGCTGCCCGCTGCCTCTCCCCGCCGGGCAAGGCAATGGGCGAGAAGAGACCGCACGCCTCCCCCAGCGGCACCAGGATTTGCCCAGCTTCCACCCGCGGCAGGCTGTGGGCCGCGTACGGCGTAGGCCCACAGCAGCTTGCGCAGGCGCACGCGAGTAGGCCCAGGGGCTGGGGACGTCGAGGTCATGTCCGCCTTCCAGTGGGGTGGTACTGGCGGTCAGCAGGTCCCGGGCAGAGCTCCGGGGCTTCCGGTGTAGCCTGCGCGGTCCTCCGGTGGGTGCGAATTCTCTTCAGGCGGCCTGTTTCCCCGTCCCCGTTATCCTGCGCCCATGACCCCAACGCAGCCGGACCCCGCCGAGCGTTATATCCGCCTCGCGCACGCCATTGATGCCCATTCAGAGGGCTTCGTGGACGGATACGGGGGGCCGCCGGAGTGGGCAGACCGCACGAAACGGGACCCCGCCGAGCTGCGCGCCGAGGCCGAGCGCCTGCTCGCCGACGTCGCTGAGGTGGAGGACGCCGAGCGCCGCCCCTTCCTGCTCGCCCAGGTGCGGGCGATGCACACGTTGACACGCATGCTGTCGGGAGAGGCGTTGCCCTACGAGGACGAGGTGCGCGGCCTGTTCGATATCGGGCCCGTACGGGCGAAGGAGGACGAATTGGAGGCGGCGCTACGCGAACTGGAAGACGTGCTGCCCGGTTCCGGCTCCCTGAATGCGCGCCAGGAGGCGCTGAACGTGCGGGTGGCCCTGCGCCGGGAGGACATTCTGCGGGTGGCCGAACCCATCCTGGCCGAGTTGCGGGCGCGCACCCGTAAGCGCTTCGGGCTGCCGGACGGAGAGAACTTCACCATCGGTCTGGTGAGCGACAAGCCCTGGGGTGGATACAACTGGCCGCTGGGCAACTTGCAGAGCCGAATCGACGTCAACACGGACCTGCCTGTACTGCTGCCCCGCCTGCCCGATCTGCTCGCCCACGAGGGCTACCCTGGCCACCACACCGAGCACGCCACCAAAGAGGCCCGCCTGGCGCGCGAGCGCGGCTGGCGCGAACACGGCATCCAGCTCATCAACGCGCCCGAGTGTGTGGTCAGCGAGGGCATCGCCATGAACGCCCGAGCGGCCGTTATGGAGCGCGGAGAACTGGACAGCTGGCTGACGGGCGAGCTCGCAGCCCTGGCCGGGCTGGACCCTGGAGACGTACGCGCCTACCTCGCCGCCAGCCGCGCCACCCAGGGTCTGAAGGGCGTGAGCGGCGCGGCGGCCCTGATGCTCCACGCCGACGGTGCTCCCGAGGCTGAGGTGCTGGACTTCGTTCAGCGTTACAACGTGGCGACGGAGGCCCGCGCCCGCCAGACCCTGCGCTTTATCTCGCAGCCCAACTTCCGCGCCTACATCTTCACCTACACCGTGGGCGACGATCTGGTGGAAGGCTGGATGGAGCGCCTCGGCCCGGAAGGTTTTCGCCGCCTGCTGCAAGAGCCGCTGACCCCGGGGCAGATGCGGGAGGTGCTGGGGCAGGCACAATAGGCCCATGGAGTTTCAGGCACAGGTGCGGCAGATGGGCTTTCCCGACAACATGCAGGTGGACCAGTCGGACACGCTGGAGGGCCGCGTCTTCCGGGTGACGGACGCATCGGGGGAGCGTGGGCTGGAAATTTTCGTCACGCGCGACGCCCTGGCGATGTATGGCGAGGGCCCCGTCACCGCCCTCGTGCTGGGGCGGCTGCGCGAGCAGGCGGGGCGGGCGTTGCGCGCCGCCGAGGCTCCCGGCATGTACGAGCGGCAGGTGTTCGTGGGCGACTGAAGGACGGATTCGACGTTTACCGCCGTCCGAATACGTCCGCCAACGCCGCCTGTGCTGCCCAGTACCCGCTCATGCCGTGGATGCCGCCGCCGGGGGGCGTGGCGCTGCCGCACAGGTAGATGCCGGGGACGGGCGTTCGGTACGGGGTGGGGGAGGGCACGGGACGGGCGAGCAGGCCCCACAGGTCTCCGCGCCCTCCGTTCACGTCACCGCCCTGAAATACGGGGCTGAAGGCCTGAAGTTGCCGCGCGTTCGTGACCCGGCGGCCCAGCACGAGGTCTCGGAACCCGGGAGCGGCCCGCTCGATCTGCGCCTCGATTCGGGCGGCGTAGGTGTCCGGCGTCCCGGGCGGAACGTGCGCGTAGGCCCAGAAGGTATGCCCCCCCACCGGCGCCCGCGAGGGATCGAAAGGGGTGTGCTGGGCGGCGAGCACATAGGGACGTTCAGGCAGGGCGCCCCGCGCCACCTCGGCCTCGGCCTGGGTGATGGCTTCCGCCGCGCCACCCAGATGAAGGGTTCCCGCCTGCCCAAGTGCCGGGTCACGCCAGGGCACCGGTCCCGACAGCGCGTAGTCGAGCTTCAGCAGGCCCGGACCGTACCGGTAGCGGCGCAGCCAGGCGGCGTAACCCGGGGTGGTGCGCTTTCCCAGCACTTCCAGCAGCACCTCCGGGCTGGAATCCACCAGCACTGCCCGCGCCGGGGGCAGATCGTGCTGGGTCCGCACCGCCACCCCCGTCTCGATCTCGCCTCCCAGGAAGCGCAGGTAGGCGGCCAGGGCGTCCGCGAGTGCCTGGGCGCCCCCCGCCGGAAAGGGCCAGCCCACCGCATGCGCGAGCGTGCCCAGAATCAGCGGAGCCGCGCCCGTGCCCGGGGTGGACAGGGGCAGATTGCTGTGGGCGGCCAGTCCGGCCCACGCCGCCCGCGCCTCCCGGGTGCGGAAGAGGTGCGCCGTCAGGGCCGCTGGGGGCAGTGCCCGCAGCCCGAACCGTGCCAGCGTGAAAGGATGCCGGGGCAGTCGGGGAATGGGCCGCAGCACGTCGTCCAGCAGTTCGCGCCACTGCGCCACGAGGGGAGCGAACAGGGCCCGCCACCGCTCCCCGTCTGCCCCGAGGGCCTGCACCGCCGCGTCCAGATCACGCCCGATCACCACGCCCATACCGTCTTCGAGCACGTGCCCGAACGGCGCGGCGGGCTGGACCCACCGCAGCCCGAAGGCGTGCAGCGGCCACCCGCGAAAGGCGGGCGACGCGAGGCCGAGGGGATGAATGGCGCTGCCGAAGTCGTGGACGAAGCCGGGCCGTGTCAGTTCGGCACTGCTCAGGCCGCCGCCCACCCGTTCGTGCCGCTCCAGCACCCGCACCTTCAGGCCGGCCCGTGCCAGCGTCACGGCGGCGGCCAGGCCGTTGGGTCCTCCTCCCACGATCACGGCGTCGAGCGGACGGGGAGCAGTCATGGGGGCAGGGTACCGCGCGATGGACGCCTCGGCCGACTCCCGGCAGGAGGCCGGTTACGTCGGGCCCACTTGTCCGGGCCGCACGGAGAGTTTCCGGGCTTGGAGCAAAGCCGCCTCCCCCGCGCGTTACACTCCTGCTTAATGGAGGTCGGCTCCACCCTTCAAGACCGTTACGTGCTGCAGGCCCTCCTCGGTGAGGGCGGCAGCGCGAAGGTCTACCGCGCGCTCGACACGCTGCTGGACCGCGAGGTGGCCGTCAAAGTGCTGCACGCGCACCTGATGGACGGGGACCGCGCCCGCTTTCTGCGCGAGGTGCGCACCCTCGCCCGGCTGACCCACCCCGGCGTGGTGCCTGTGCTGGACCTGGGTGAGGTGGAGGTGGGCGGCCTTGCGCGGTCCTTTTTCACCATGCCGCTGCTGACGGGTGGGCCGATCACGGGCCTGGGGCCGCTGGAAGACGCGCCGGGGCCGCTCGCGCAGTTCCTGACGGCGGCGGCCTTTGCGTCCCGGGCGCTGGGCTTCGTTCACGCGCAGGGCATCATCCACCGGGACCTGACGCCCGGGAACATCCTCCTGGACGATGCGGGCCTGCCGCGCATCATGGATTTCGGGTTGGTGGCCCTCAGCGAGTATTCGCGCCATCTCACCCGCAGCGGCGTCACGCTGGGCACGCCCGCCTACATGGCCCCAGAGCAGGCGCGCGGAGTGGGCGTGGGGCCGCGCAGCGACCTCTACGCGCTGGGCGCGGTGCTGTACCGGGTGGCGTGCGGCTCGGCCCCCTTCGTGGGCGACAGCGATCAGAGCGTGCTCTTTCAGCACGTCTACGAGACGCTGCCCGATCCACGGGACCGCAATCCCGCCGTCCCCGACGCTGTGGCCCGGGTGCTGCTCGCGCTGCTGGCGAAAAATCCTGAGGACCGCCCGGAGAGCGGCGGGGCGGCGGCGCACCTGTGGGCCCTGGCGCGGCGCAGCGTGTGGGCCGAGCACGCCCGTGGGCAGTACCGGGGAGGCCGTGCCCGCACCGGCGAGCACCCCGACGGCCCCGCCCGCGCGGAGGGGCTTCAGGAAGTCTGGAGTGTGTCCCTGCCCGGCGAAGTCACCTGGCCCGCCGCCGTGGTGGGCGAGGGGGACCTGATCGCGGTGGGCACCCGGGGCGGGCAGCTGGTGCTGACCCACGCCTCCGGGCGGCCCTACGCCACGTACGCGGCCCGCGACGAGGTGACGGCGCCCGCCACCTTCACGGGCGGGCATGTTCTGTACGGCGCGTGGGACGGCACCCTGCGCCACACCCGCTTGGATGGGCAGGAGTTGTGGCAGCACCGTGCCCGCGCCGAGTTCACGGGTGCGCCCACCGTATGGGGCAAGCACGTCCTCGCGGCCAGCCGCGACGGGCATCTGCACGCGCTGCGGCTGAGTACCGGAGACCTCGCCTGGGCCTACCGCGCCCACGGGCCGCTCGCCGCCTCGCCCCTCGTGTGGGCGGGGGCCGCACTGCTGTGCGACGAGAACGGCTGGCTGCACGCGCTGGATGCCCGGACCGGCGCGCCGCTGTGGAAGGTGGAGGTGGGTACAGTCCACGCCACGCCCGCGCTGCTGCCCACCGCGCCTGGAGAGGCCACCCTGATCATTCCCACCTGGCCGGGCGAAGTTCACGCGCTGGGCCTCACCGCTGCCTCAGGCCGGGCGCAACTTGTCACCCCGGATCCCGCCCTGTGGACCTACGACATCGAGGACGAGATCTGGGCCGCCCCTACCATCACGCGTCAGGCCGTGATTGTCGCGGGCTGGGGCGGCACGGTCCGCGCCCTGCGGGTCAGTGACGGCGAGGACCTGTGGACGCACACCCTCTCGGGCCGCGTAACCGCCAGCCCGGTGGTGAGCGCGGGGCTGGTCTTCCTCGCCTCGGAGACGGGCGAACTGGCGCTGCTGGACGTGGGAACTGGCGCAGTGCGCTGGCAGCGGCAGGAGCGCGAGGGCGTGCAGGCGACGCCCCTGGCCGCCGGTGGAGCGCTGTACGTCGCCTTTATGAACGGCACGCTGCGGGCCTACCGCTCGGCATCTGGCTGAGGCCGGGGATTCTCACCTCGCCCTGACGTTTGCCCTGGAGAGGCGGGCGTAAACTGGAGGGGAGGGAAGAGGCCCACGCTTCCCCCGCCACACTGCCCATCCCAGCGGGGCCTTGACCCCATCCACCACGCGCTCCACGGAGGTCCGCCCATGCCCAGTCTCGGTGCGCCAGAAATTATCGTGATCCTCATCATCGCCCTCGTGGTGTTCGGCCCACGCAAACTGCCCGAACTCGGCAAGAGCCTCGGCGCCGGGATTCGCGAGTTCCGCCGCAGCACGCAGGGCCTCAAGGAGGAGCTGGAAATCGGTCTGCGCGAGCCCACATCCACCCAGCACACGCCGCCGCAGACCATCCTCGCCCAGGCCGTGGTGCCGCCCGTGACCGTCTTGGAAGGCGTGGACACCCCGTCCCAGCCGGTACCCGCGCGCGCTGTCACGCCGCAGGCCACGGCGCCGTCCAGCGATTCTTTCCAGAGCTGAGCCACCTTCCCGGGCCGCTCCTGCCACGTGCGGGGGCGGCCCTCGTCTCTCCGCCCAGCGCGGAATGACACGGGGCTGCTCTGCTGCCGGCCTATGTTGGAAAAGCGCCGGCTCAGACGTCCACCGTCGCCATCCCGTGTTTTCTTATTCCCGCTTCCTTCGGGCGCGTCTTTGACTCACCTTGGCGCATTTGTCCAAATGGCGCCGCGCGTGGAAGGGCCCCCCTCACGGCTCGCCATTCTCCCCAACGGTCATTCAAGTTCGCTCGCCGGGCTCGGTCAAAAAGAAGTCCGCACGTTGACAAATGCTCCAGGGCTTGCGCCTGTGGTATTCGAGTAGCGCGTAGACGAGAAAAAATGGAGGCGGTATCTGCAGATACCGCCTCCACCGCAGGTCAGGTCGCCGTGCGCTCATTCGTCGGCTCCACCCTGGGCAAAGCGGCACTTCAGCGGTCAGAAGCGGTGCAAGCATCCGAAGCGGACGGACGCCCTGCTGCCGGCCCTGTTGCGCGTCCGCTTCGTGTTCAAACGGCCGTATCCCTCGGTGTGGTGGACAACATGTTGAGGGAAGACTGGGGCGGACTTCCCTCCGGCACCCGGGTGTACGCGCGGGGGAATCTACCGGCTGGTCTGGCCCAGCAAGGAAGCTGCCCAAGGGTTCGGTGTCCCGGCAGCCTTCCTCGTACTCCGCATGATCCGGGCCATGCCCTCGGAAAGGAGATCACGCTGCCGCCCAGGGGCAGGAGAGGCAAAGAAGCCCACCCCTCGGCGCAAACGCAAACGGAGGTGGGGCCTTTCTTGTCCACCGGGAGGGAGAGAGGCTGTGGACAGCGGAGCGGTCAAGCGGAAATAGGTGAGTGACACACTTGTCATTCGGGGAGGCTTACCTTTCGGTAATGGCATCGAAACGGGAGGGCGACATCAGGATCATCGACCAAATGATCGCCGTCATGCCAGACGACCCCATTCGTCTCAAAGACTGGCTGGCGCTTCTCCCCGAGGGCATTAAGCCCAAGACCGCCTCCGGTGAAGCCCGCTACCTCGTCAGTGGACGCTTTGCGACCTACCAGTGGGGCGTACCGAGGATGTACGTCATCACCGAGAAAGGGCGGCAACGACGTGCTGAAGTGCGGGCCCAGTTGGCGAAGTAGTTGTCCACACGGGCGGGAAGAGGGTGTGGACAAAATCGGCCGAGCCGGTCAAGACTCGCGCGAATGCCCCTGCGCCTACCGCGAAGACCCCGAAAAGCCCTGCATCTGCGCGTACGCCGAACGCACCCGCTGCGCGGCGAGGCTCCGTGGCCCGCTGCTCAACCGTCTGGACCTCATTGTTCGCGCGCCCAGATTGACGGTAGGCGGACTTTCCCGCGCCCCGCAACCGAGGGGAGTGACCCATGCTCGCCTGACAGGCCGCACGCGACATCGGTCTACCGGGCCGGTCCCTGCGCAAGCATGCGCCCCTCGCCGCTGGTCCCGACGCGTTTCTGCGCGCCGCTGCCCGGCAGCTTCGGCTGACCGGGTGGGGCCTTGACCGCATCTTCCGCGTGGTCCGGAACAGGGCCGATCTGGCAGGCTGCCCGGACATCCGGGAAGCACATCCGGCCGAGGCCGTGACCTGGCGGCCCTGCGGTCTGGCTGATTCAGTCGGTCTTGCTGGACGGTTTTGAACGCTGTTCAAAGTTGAACGGAGACCAGGGAGACGCCGCGTACACTTCCGACACGCTCTTCTCACCCCGTTCCATCTGCACAGGGCCATTGGCCCAGTCCCGCTGCTTCTGGAGGTTTGCCATGACCGCGCCGTCCTACGCTGCTCCCGATCTGCACGCGGATTCGCCCGCCTGGCTCAGCTTCATCTGGCTCGCCTTTGTCCTCAGCCTGTCGCTGATGCTGCTGGGCGTGTACTGCCTGCCGGTGGACGCCTGGATCAAGGGCTACCTGTGTATGGGTACCGTGTTCCTGACCGCCAGCACGCTGACCCTCTCCAAGACGCTGCGCGACCGCCACGAACACGAGCGGATGATCAACCGCGTCCGCAACGCCCGTACCGAGCAGGTGCTGACCCGCTACGGGGACTGAGTGGCGGCGGGGATGCTCTAAACTCCCCCCATGACCCAGACCGTGCCGGTGGCGGCCCAGTCACCGCTCGCCCTGCACCTTTTGGTGCTCGCTGTGCCCCTGTTGCTGCTGGGTACGGCGCTGCTGGAAGGGGGGCCAGGCGGGTGGGCGACGTTGCCCCTCGCCCTGGTGCTCCTGGCCGTGTTCGTGGTGGCTCCGCGCCGCCTGGCTGACGCCCTGACGCCGGCAGGGCAAACAGAAGGGGGACTGGGCGTGCGGACATTCGGAACGCAACTGCCCCCTGCTTGCGCTGGGCAGTTCACTGGTGGGCACCGCGCCTGTGGCCCGGGCCACAGGCGCCGCGTGCGGGCCGCTGCCAGCCGGACAAGAGGCGGTGTGCTGGTGGAGTCGGGCGGCGCCGCGTATTTCCTGACGCCCGCTGATCCCGCCACTTTTTTACAGATCCTGCGCGAACGGAGCGCGGAGGTGAGCGCATGACCCTGATGCCTGATCTCGGCGATCTGCTGCGGCTTCAACCCCAGTTCAACGCGGGAACAGTGGTGGAGGCGCTGCGCTTTTTGGGGACTTCGGAGGTGACGTGGGCGAGCAGTCCGGACGCCGATCATCCGCTGCGCGACGCCCTACCCGCCGCCAGAATCACCGTGCGCGAGCTCAACCTGCCGGACCTGAACGCCGACGCGGATCACGAGCAGTTCGTCTCTTTCCTGGGGCAGTACCCCCAGGGCCGCGAGCGCTTGCGGGCGGCGGCGGGGGCCGAGCGGACATTCACGCAGGTGTTGACAGCCCCCCTCACCCTGCCCCGCGCCCTGTCGGCGGAGGTGCTCGAAGCCGCGCGCACCTACCACGAGGCCGTCCGCACCGCTTTGGACGAGGGACCAGGCACCCGGTGGCGGGAACGGCGACTCGGCGCCCTCGCCTCGGTCCTGAAGCAAACGGAAGGCGTGGTCCTCGTCCCCCTCGACGACCTACCGGACCTGCTGATCCACTTGCCCGCAGCTCGCCTCCCCGATCTCTCCGGCTTTCAGCCCGGCGAAACTTCCCGCCTGCGTGCCCTGGCAGACCGCGCGTGGCAACTGCGCGAGGAAGACGACCCCGGCGCACTCGTGGATGCGCTGGACCGCGAAGCGGGGGACCGCGTAACGCCGAAGGCCGAACTGGACGCAGCGGAAGCGGGGGTCTACCTCGCCGTCGGGAATCTGGAAGGCGCGCGTGCGCTGCTGGAACGGGCAGCGCACGCGCTCACGGACGACATGCCCCGCAGCCTGCCCGGCCTCGTCCTCGCCCGGCTGGGGCAGGTGCGCGACGCATTGGGCGAACGCGAACTGGCGCTGAGAACCTACCGCGCCGTGCTGGCGCTGAGTTACGCTCCGGCCGTGACCCGCGAGACTGCCGAGGCTGGTCTGCAAGAACCCTTCGGCATCGCACCCTGACGGCGACGTCGACTGGCGGTTGACCGCTGGCCACTCCCCCGCATAAGAATTCCGGTTCCTCTGTGGTGAACTTACGGGTCGACCCAGGCGGAGCGAGCAGGAAAAACGGTGATGGAAAGGTGGGGAATGACCAGAGCGCAGGGGACGTAACGGAGAATTTGAAAACCGCATCACCTCTTCAGCAGCCCCGTCAAATTCCGCCGCAGGGCATTGAGCACCGGCGCACTCTTCAGGCACGCCGCCAGCGCCCGCGTCGCCGCGTGTTCACTGCCCTGCATCCCTGCCGCGAGGTGGGCCAGCACCGTGGGGTGCAGCCTTCCGCCCCCGTACAGCGCCTCCGTCATCAGGTCATCCACGGGCAGGCGGCGGTGGAGCTCTCCGTCCGCCGTGACCGTCTCGACCACCGCGCGGCCCCGTTCGTCTGCCACAAGCTGCGCGCGCAGGGGTTGCCCCGCGTGGCGCGAGACCTGCTCGACAGTGGGCAGCAGCGCGTGAACGAGGTTGTGGACCAGGCTCAGCCCCAGCAGGTGCGCGCGGGCCACGTCCGCCTCGCCCTCGCCCAGCAGTTGCGCCAGTCGCCGGGCCAGCCGCTCGCCTTCCGCGCGCAGCAGGGCGTCGGCGTCGTCGGGAAGGCCGGTGAAGGGGGTCATGAAGCGGATGATAGCTGGCGCTCCAAGCAGAAAGGCTCAACGCCCTCTCCCTTTCCCAGGCCGCGCCCGTCGCCTACGGTAGAGGGATGGAAGGCCAGGCAGCGGGACTGTTCGGTGAATTCGAGGTGCTGGTGGGTGAGCTCACCCGGTACCTCGCCACGGGTGTGGAGGCGGCTGCCGGAATTATTGTGGGCGTCGCCGTGGTGGAAGCGCTGTGGCGGTCCCTGGCCCTCTTTTTCGGGCAGCGCGGCACGCCGGAGACGCTTAAGGAAGCCATTCGCCTGCGCCTGGGCCGCTGGCTGTCGGTGGTGTTGGAATTCCTGCTCGCGGCCGACATCCTCCGTACCGCCGTCGCGCCCAACTGGGACGACATCCTCAAGCTGTTCGCCATCGCGGGCATCCGCACGGCGCTGAACTTCTTCCTCCAGCGCGAAGTCCGGGAAGCCGAGGGGCAGCGGGCCGATGCGAAAATTACGGCCCATCTGGACCGGTCAGAGTGACAAGGATTCGGCCTCATCAGTGATGAAATCACTGATGAAGCCGAGCGGAGCGGGCAGGAAAAACGGTGACGCAGAGGCATGCAATCCCCAAAGCGGAGCGGAAGGAACGGATGGTCCGGAAACGGTACGAAAGGGCGTTTCGGGTCTTTTGCCCCTCTTCCCCGTGGGCCGGCACGGCGGCGCAGCAGACGTGTAGCGCGCTGCAGGGAAGAGGGCCCCGCGGAGCGACGGGTACATCCCGAAGGGAAGGCCGAGGAGACCTCCCCGCAGTCTCCGCCCACCCCAGCCCCCTTCTAGCCTTAAAAGACCTTTCAACGTGAATTCGGTTAATCTCATCGGGTATGAACATCATCGGTCAAGTCACCGTCCTGCCCCAACTGCCGGACGCCATCGCTCGGCTGTCGGAACTCGCCTACAACCTCTACTGGTCCTGGACCCCGCGCGCACAGGCCCTGTACCAGGAGCTGGACCCGTCAAATTGGGAGCGCTTCCAGCACAACCCCGTGCGCCTGCTGCTGGAAGTGCCGCAACAGAGGCTGGAGGCAGCAGCTGCGGACGCCGATTACCTGGACCGCTACCGCGGCGTCATGGCCGACTTCGACGCCTACATGGGCAAGAAGGACACCTGGATCAGCAAGAACGCCGCTGAGCTGGCTCCCGTCGCCTACTTCTCGATGGAGTACGCCTTCCACGAATCGCTGCCCATCTACAGTGGCGGCCTGGGCGTCCTGGCGGGCGACCACTGCAAGAGCGCCTCGGACCTTGGGCTGCCCTTCACCGCCGTCGGAATGCTGTTTCACCAGGGCTACTTCCGGCAGCTGTTCAACAAGGAAGGCTGGCAGGAGGAAGCCTACGACGAGCTGGACCTGACCACCCTGCCCATCAAGCCCGCGCTGACTCCGGCAGGCGAGGAGGCGCGCGTAAAGGTGCGGATCGGGGAGCGCGACGTTCACCTGCGCGTTTGGAGTCTCACGGTGGGCCGTATCCGCGTGTTGCTGCTCGACGCCAACGTGCCCGAGAACAGCGAGGAGGACCGCAGACTCACCGCGCGGCTGTACGGCGGCAACCAGGAACTGCGCATTCAGCAGTACGTGCTGCTGGGCGTGGGCGGCGTCCGCGCGCTGCGGGCGCTCGACGTGCCCGCGCAGGTCTACCACATGAACGAGGGCCACGCCGCGTTCCTGGGGCTGGAGCGGGTACGCGAGGCGGTAGAGACGGGCCTGGACTTCCGCACCGCGTCCGAGGCCGTGGCGAGCAGCAGCCTCTTTACCACCCATACGCCCGTTCCGGCGGGCAACGACGCCTTTTCCTACGAGCTGATGGACCGCTACCTGGGCAAGTGGCCGGGGCTGCTCAACGCCTCCCGCGAGGAACTGTATGGGCTGGCCCGCCATGACCAGCTCTGGGACGGCCACTGGGTGCCCACCTTTTCCATGACGGTGTTCGCGCTGCGCATGAGCCGCATGGCGAACGGCGTGTCCGAACTGCACGGCGAGGTGTCGCGCGACATGTGGAAGTTCCTGTACGAGGGCGCCGAGGCGCGCGAGGTGCCCATCGGCCACGTGACGAACGGAGCGCACAACCTCACCTTCACCTCGCAGGCGATGCGGGATCTGCTGTCCACCGTCCTGCCCACCGACTGGACCGAGCGGCTGGAAGACGGGGAAATGTGGAAGGGCGTGGAGGAACTCAGCGACGCCCAACTTGCCGACGTACAGCTCAACATGAAGCGCGAGATGATCTCGTTTGTGCGGGGCCGCCTGCGCGAGCAGCTCACCCGCAACGGGGCCACCGCCGCGGAACTCGCTGCCCTGGGCGAGGTGCTGTCCGAGAACGCGCTGACCATCGGCTTTGCCCGGCGCTTCGCCACCTACAAGCGTGCGACGCTGCTCTTCCGCGACAAGGCCCGCCTCAGCCGCATTGTCAACGATCCGCAGCGGCCGGTGCAGTTCGTGTTTGCGGGCAAGGCGCACCCTGCCGACAACCCCGGTAAGTCGTTTATCCAGGAAATCTACCGCGTCTCCCAGGAACCCGAGTTCCGGGGCAAGATCGTCATCCTCGAAAACTACGACATGAACGTGGCCCGCCACCTCGTGCAGGGCGTGGACATCTGGCTGAACAACCCGCGCCGTCCATTGGAAGCGTCGGGCACCAGCGGCATGAAGGCCAGCTTCAACGGCTCACCCAACTTCTCGGTGCTCGACGGCTGGTGGCGCGAGGGGTATGACGGTACCAACGGCTGGCCCATTGGCGAGGAGCGCGAGTACGCCGATCTGAACGTGCAGGACGACGCCGACGCCTACAGCCTGTACCAGACGCTCGAAACCCAGATCGTGCCCCTGTACTACGCGCCCCCGCAGCCTGACGCCGAGGGCCGGGGCGGCTGGCGGCAGACCGTGCGCCTCACCATCGAGACGGTGAGCCCGCGCTTTTCCATGCAGCGCCAGGTCATCGACTATGTGCGTGGGTACTACCTGCCCCTGACCAGGCGCGGCGCGGCGATCAGCGCCAATGGGGCCCAGCGGGCGCGCGAGATTGCCGGGTGGAAATCCTGGGTGCGCCAGCAGTGGCCGCACACCACCCTCACGGCGTCTGCCAACCTGCCCTCCACCGCCAGGCCGGGGCAGAAGGTGGAGGTGCGCGCCACCGTGAACCCCGCGGGCATCAAGCCGGAGGAGTTGCGCGTGGAGGCGGTCCTCAAGCGCGGCGACGACATCACCCGGGTGCCCCTCACCGCCCAGGGCGAGGGCCAGTACAGCGCCCAGGTGCCCCTGGACGGCAGCGGCCTGTACTCCGTGGGCGTGCGGATGCTGCCGGTGATTGAGGGGCTGAGCAATGACCTGGAGGCGGGCTTGATTCGCTGGGCGTAAGCAGGCGGGAGAACAGGAGAGGACCGCCCGGTACCGGGCGGTCCTCTCCTGGTGGCGGCTTACTGGTAGGTGGCCGTCTTCACCCCGTTGACCACGTTCAACTTGAGGTACATGCCGTTTTGCGCGTGCTTGCCGACCCGGCACAGGATGAAGTACGTGCCAGGTCGGTTGGCGACAAAGGTGGCGGGGGCGGCCGCCGAGGTGCCCGGGGCCGTCACCGTCGTCGCCGCATTTGGAAAGGCCAGCCGCGCCGTGAAGGGATTGGCGGGGAGGGCAGTTCCGGCCACCACCGCGAAGTCGTGGGGCATCTTGCCCGCGTTGCTCAGGCTGACCTCCACGGTCCAGCCCAAGGGCACGGTGAGGGTTTTCTCGCCCTTGGCGTCACCGTTGTAGTTCAGGCCGTTGTTGTGCGTCCCGTGCCCCGCCACGAAACCCACCTTCACGGTCTTGGAAGCGGCGTTCGCCGTGATGGTGGGGGCCTGCGACATTTGCTCTGTCGAGGACCCCTGGGCCAGGGCGGGGGTGGCGGAGGTGATCAGGACAGCGGCGAGCATGAATCGTTTCATGGAGTTCTCCTGGCAAAGGGCATGGCACGTCTTGCGCGCCACGAAGCGAATTGGGGAAAGGCCACCCGGGTTGTGTAGCCGAAAACGTCCTGCCCGCACCGTAGCAGCCTCGTTTTGGTGATGGAATGCCCGAAGAGGACGGCGGCATGTCTTTTTCCCCCGGTTTCGCAGCGCCGCCCGTACCCGGGGGCCATGATCGTTCACTTCCCGCGGAGCCCGGGACCGTGCCAGGCGCAGGGGGCAATACGTGCATGCCAGCTTGGAGCGGGACGGCCATATCCACTGCTCCCGGCCCAGCGTAGACCAGGGCCGCTCGCCGTCGCCCACTTTGTCGGAGAGCTGGGCCTGGCGATGCCCGTCATTGATCCTGGCGCGCTCCAGGCGGAGGTGCGGTATGGGGAAAGCGGGGAGGGCAGCGCCCGCTTTCCCCACGTCTACTTTCCCCATGTCTACGGCCCGGTAAATCTGGATGCGGCGATGGAGGTTCTCGGTGTCGTGCCCAGGGCGCACGAAACCTTTCGCCTGCCCTGGGGGCTGACCTGCCGCCCGCCTGTCTTGAAGGCTGGGCGGCATAATGCCCCCCGTGCGCCGCCTTCCATCCCTGCCGCCCATTCCGGGCCTGCTGCTGTCGATGCTCAGCATTCAGGGCGGTGCGGCCTTTGCCAAGACGCTGTTTCCCACCCTGGGGGCAGCGGGGACCACAGCCGTGCGCGTCACGCTGGCTGCCGCACTGCTGCACCTGATTTTCCGTCCGTCTCTGCAGTCGCTGAGCCGCGAAGCCTGGCGCGCGGTGCTCCCCTATGGTGCGGCGCTGGGCATCATGAACCTGACCTTCTACCTGTCGTTGACGCGGCTGCCGCTGGGGCTGGCCGTCACGCTGGAATTCGTGGGGCCGCTGGTGCTGTCGCTGGTCCTTTCTCGCCGCGTGCAGGACCTGCTGTGGGTGGGACTCGCGGCGCTGGGCATCGTGCTCATCACGCCGCACCAGGGGGGCACGCACCTCGACCCGCTCGGCGCGGTGCTGGCGCTGACAGCCGGAGCGCTGTGGGCGCTGTACATCCTGGCGGGCGGAGCGGTGGCGAGGCGGGTGCCGGGCGTAACGGGCGTGGTGGCGGGCGTGACCGTCGCCGCCGCCGTGACCCTGCCCTTCGGCCTCGTGCAGGCGGGGGAGAAGATGCTCGCGCCCTCCTCACTGCTGGCAGGCCTGCTGGTGGCGGTCTTTTCCAGCGCCCTGCCCTACAGCCTGGAAATGGCGGCCCTGCGTGCGCTCCCCGCCCGCGTCTTCGGCGTGCTGATGAGCCTGGAACCGGCCCTCGCGGCCCTGAGCGGCCTGCTGTTCCTGCGCGAGCGCCTCACCCCCCTGCAGGTCGTGGCGATGGGATGCGTGATCGCGGCGAGTGCGGGCATCAGCCTGGGCGGTCAGCGCCCGGTAACGGAGGGCGAGCCGGCGAACTGAGCCGGCTCCTCCGGCGTCAGCCGGGTCCCTGCTCTTGGGGGCCCGGCCCGGGTCCCTCCTGAAGGGGCAGGGTGAAGTGAAAGGTGCTGCCCTCACCCGGGACCGACTCCACCCAGATGTGCCCGCCATGGCGCTCCACCACCTGCTGGCAGATGGACAGGCCCATGCCCGTGCCGCCGTACTCGTCCTGTCCGTGCAGGCGGTGAAAGACGCGGAAGATGCGCTCGAAGTAACGTTCCTCGATGCCGATGCCGTTGTCGCGGACCGAGAGGTGCCAGCCCCCGTTGTCTCGCCGGGCCATCACCGCCACGCGCGGGGGTACGCCGGAACGGCAGAATTTCAGCGCGTTGCCCAGGAGGTTTTGCAGCAGTTGCGCGAGCTGGTTGCGGTCCCCGCGCACCGTGGGCAGATTCTGGAACGTTACCGTGCCCTCCAGCGCCGTCAGGGAGGCTTCCAGGGTCTGCACCACATCGCCTGTCAGGTCCTGCAGATCCACCCGTGAGAGCCGCTGCTCGCCCGAACGCACCCGCGAGAAGCTGAGCAGGTCCTGCACCAGATCCTTCATGCGTTTGGCCCCGTCCACGATGGTGGTGATGTACGTCTCGGCCCGCGCATCAAGCTGACCCCGGTAGCGCTTTTCGAGCAGCTCGGTGTACGAGGCGATGGTCCGCAGCGGCTCTTGCAGGTCGTGGGAAGCGACGTAGGCAAACTGCTCCAGGTCGCGGTTCGAGCGCAGCAGGGCCTCGGTGCGCCGGGCCAGCGCCGCGCGTTCGGCCTCCAGCGCCTGCACCGCGCCCGCACGTTCCAGGGCCATGCTCAGGGCGCGCACCGCCGTTTCCAGCAGTTCGCGGTCCGCCATCGTCCACACTCGGGCGCGGTGCAGCCCCACCGTCAGCACGCCCCGCACCTCGCCCTCCACCACCACGGGCAGCGCCGCCATGGCCCCGATCTCGTCCAGCGGGTCCCCTGTTTTTTCACCGAAGCCTGGTGCGTGGCGGTTCCGGTACAGGGGCGTGCGGGCGGCGTAAGGCCAGTCGAGCGTCTCGCTGCGGTCGCGCGGTTGCCCGGACCTCAGCGCGTCCAGCAGGTCCGGGGAGCCGAAGTCGCCCCGCCAGGCCCGCAGCTGCCACAGCGCGTCTCCCGGCTCGAAATAGGTGCTCACGCCGTCCGGCAGCAGCGACAGGATAATGTCCTGCGCCCGCTCGATCAGCCGCAGCGGATCCCGTTCCAGCGTCAGGTCACGTGAGAGTTCGGCAAAGCCTTCCAGAGCCCGCGTCCGGGCGGCGAGTTCCGCGTTCTGTGCCGCGAGCTGCCGCGCCACCTGGGCCCGTTCCAGCGCGAGGTTCAGGCCGCGGCCCACCGCCCGGAACAGCGCCCGGTCGCGCACGCTCCATTCCGCGGTGTCGTGCCGCTGCAGCGTCAGGATGCCGACGGGCCCGCCGCCCAGCAGGAGGGGCGCGCTGCCCGACACGCTGACCGGCCCGCCGTTTGGGGCCGTCGTTCGGTGGTTCCCGAGAACACCCGCCTCCTCCCGGCTCCCTTCCGACCCGTGCTTCAGGAAGGTGGTTTCGCCGTTGCCCAGCGCCGCCGCGATGAGGGGATGCCCCTCCGGCAGGCCCAACCGCAGCTGCGCCACCTCCTCGGGCGAGAGGTTCGGGGTCCAGGCACGCGCCCTCCACAGCGCGGCGGCGGGTTCGTGATACGCGCCGCTGCTGCCGGGAAAACGCAAGCACAGCAGTTCCAGCGCTTTGCCAGCCAGTGTGGGCACGTCCGTCTCGCTGCCGACGAGCTCGGTGTAGGCGGCAAAGGCGTCGAGCGCCAGCGTCTGTGCCTGCAGTTCCTCCGCGGCCTGGGCGCGCTCCAACGCGAGGCTCAGGGTTGAGGCTGCGCGGCGCATCAGGTCGCGCTGCCCGCCGTTCCAGGGGGCTCCCGGCGGCCGCCACGCCACCGCGAAGCCCAGCAACGTGCGGCTTGGCGTCAGGATCGGCTCGGCGGCGCAGGCCAGGTGCGGAAAGGTCGCCACGGCCGTCGGCACCCCGTGGTAATCGCCGAGGTACAGGGCCGAGCGTGTCCGGGCGACATGCTGCAGGACGGGGGTCTCGGCCAGGGTCAGGCCCGGACGGGTCATGAAGTTCAAGATCACCTCGGGCAGGTCGCCCCAGAAGGTGAGCACCTCCACGGCGTCGCCGCGCAGCCGCACGATCAGCATGCTGCTGGCGCGTAAGGCCGGCCCCAGGCGGTCCAGCGCCAGCGCCGCCACGTCTTCGGGCGAAGCCGCGCGTTGCAGCGCGTCGCCCAGACCCGCCAGCACCTCGGCCCGTTCGCGCTCGGCCGTCAGCTGGGCCGTTCGTTCGGCCACCCGCGCTTCCAGATCGGTGTGCAGGTCGCGCCAGTGGCTCTCGGTGGCCCGGCGACCCGTCATGTCCAGCACGTAGGCCACCACCTCGTCGCTCCCCGGTTGTAGGCGCGCCAGGCCGATTAAGACGGGCCTGCGTACGCCTCCGGCCAGGAGGTACTCCTTCTCGTAGGGCCCGCTGTGCCCCCGCTCCAGCGCCTGTGCCACCGCCCGCTCGTCGGCGCTGCGCCACTCAGGCGGCGTCAGGGCCTGCCAGTTCACCCGCCCGGCCCCGAAGTCGGCGCGGCTCGCCCCGATCAGCCGCAGGTAGGCGTCGTTCGCGTAGGGCAGGGAGCCGTCGGGCCGCCCCACCACCACGCCGATGGGATTGGCCTCCGCCAGTTGCCGGAAGAGGGCGGCCTCCGCCTGCGCGAGGTTGGGCACGGCTGGCAGGGGGAGGGCCTGTCCCAACCACGCCTGCCCTCCGGCCTCCACCGACAGCGGCTGAAGGTTGACGCCAAGCGTGTGCCAGGTGCCCTCGCCGTCGGTCAGGCGCACTGTGACGGTTCCGGGTGACCCTGCGGGTGGCGCGGCAAGCCATTCGCGGTCCTGCTTATGGACCGCCGCGGTCAGCCCGTTGCCCAGCAACGCTTTGCCGCTGCGTCCGGTCAGCGCCTCCAGCCGTGCATTGACCAGCGTGATGCCCCGCCCCGGTTCCGCCACCCAGGCAGGATGCGGCAGTGCGTCCAGCAGGGAACGCCAGAGGCGCTCCTGGAAGGGCGGCAGGCCAGGCGACGACACAGGGCCATGTTAACCACTCCTTCACATGGATGTGCGCCCACCTGCCTGCAACGTGCCTACGCCAGCACCGGCACGAAATGTTCCACCGTCGGAAAGGGATCGTAGAAGTGGTGCAGCAGTGAGCGCCACTCCCCGTACTGGGCACTCCGCCGAAAGCCCATGGTGTGCGCCTCCAGCGTCTCCCACCACACCAGCAGCGCGTACTTGTGGCTGTCTTCCAGACACTTTTGCAACTCGTGCCGCACGTACCCCGGCATCGACGAGATGATGCGCTGCGCCTGCGCGAAGGCCGCCTCGAAGTCGGTGGTCTGCCCGGAACGGACGTTGAGCATGGCAATTTCCAGAATCATGCGCTCAGCCTCGCCCACCTCGCAAAAAGAAGCCGGGCCATGCATAGCCCGGCTTTCCGCCCCCCTGCGCTTCGGCCTTTCGCCCTCTGCCCTACACCGTCGTTTCCGTCTCGATACGGCTCTTGCCCGCCCCCGCCACGATCTGGTTGATTGCGTGCAGCCAGGCGCGCGCGCTGGCCTCCACCACGTCGGTCGCTAGGCCGATGCCCATGATTGTCATGCCGCCGTAGCGCACACCCGCGCTGACCTCGCCCAACGCCTCGTTGCCGCGCGTCACGCTCTGAAGGCGGTAGGTCTCCAGCTCGGGCGTGATGCCGGTGGCTTGCGAGATGGCGTTCATGGCGGCGGCCACCGGGCCGTCTCCCGTCGAGGCGGCTTCGCGCAGGCCGTCCGGCGTTTCCAGGCGCACGGTCGCCGTGGGGGTGACGTGGGTGCCGCTCAGCACCTGCAGGCTGCCCAGGTGGAAGGTCTGGGCGATCTCGGCCCCGGCCTCCACGAGCGCGCGCAGGTCGTCGGCGTAAATCTGGCCCTTGCGGTCGGCCAGTTCCTTGAAGCGGGTAAACAGCACGTTGATGGCCTCGTCGTTCAGGCCAAAGTCGTTCTGCCCGTCGGTCACGTAGCCCAGGTCGGAGAGCGCCTTGCGGAAGGCCGCCCGTCCGCTGTGCTTGCCCATCACCATCACGGCGGCCTCGCGGCCCACCAGCTCGGCATTCATGATCTCGTAGGTTTCCTTGTGCTTCAGCACGCCGTCTTGGTGAATCCCGCTCTCGTGCGCGAAGGCGTTCTCGCCCACGATGGCCTTGTTGGGCTGCACCGGCATGCCCGTCAGGCGCGAAACCATCCTGGAAACGCGGTTGATCTCGCGGGTGTTGATCCCCGTCTGGGCCTGGTAGTGGTCGCGGCGGGTGTGGATCGCCATGACCACCTCTTCCAGCGAGGTGTTGCCCGCCCGCTCACCGATCCCGTTGACCGTACATTCGATCTGGGTGGCTCCGTTTTCCACGGCCGCGAGCGAGTTTGCCGTTGCCATGCCCAAGTCGTCGTGGCAGTGGGTGGAGATGGCGACGTTGCGGCCCTGCACAATCTCGTCCCGCACCCGGGCGATCAGCGCCCCGTACTCCTGCGGCGTACCGTAGCCCACCGTGTCGGGAATGTTGATGACCGTCGCGCCCGCCTCAATGGCCTCCCGGTACAGCCGGATCACAAAGTCGAAGTCGGCGCGCATCACGTCCTGCCCGCTGAATTCCACGTCATCGGTGTACTGGCGGGCCAGCCGCACCGCCTGCACGCTGGATTCAATGACCTGCTCGGGCGTCTTGCGCAGCATGTGCTCGATCTGCACCTTGCTCGCGGACGTGAAGACGTGGATGCGCGAGCGGGCGGCGGCCTCCAGCGCCTTCGCCGCCCGCTCGATGTCCGCCCGCGCCGTGCGGGCAAGCCCGCAGATCACAGGGCCACGGACTTCACGGGAGATGCGCGAGACGCACTCGAAGTCGCCGTCAGAAGTGATCGGAAACCCCGCCTCAATGACGTCCACACCCAGTCGGGCCAGCTGGTGCGCGATTTCCAGCTTCTGCGCGTGGTTCAGGGCCACACCGGGCGATTGCTCGCCGTCGCGCAGGGTGGTATCGAAAATGTGGATGCGGCGCGGGTCAGTGCTGGTGGGCTGGGTCATGATCGTCTCCTGAGGGGAAAGGGAAAGAAAAAGCCCCGGAGGGTGTTCCTCCGGGGGGCTGGGCGCTGCTTCCTGGCCGCTCACTCCACCGGAGGAACGAGAAGAAGAAGCAGGCCGAATGCGGTCATGTGGGCATGGTAAGGGGCAGGCAGGGCCAGGGGAGGGCAGTCGTCTACACACCTGAAAAGGGAGAGCAAATGCCGAGAGAATCCTCCCGCCATTTGCAATAGTGGAGGAGATGCACCAGGAATTCGTCTTTGAACTGCACCACGACGGCCCGACGACGCTGGAGCGCTACGTCCTCGTGCAGATTGTCAGCCTCGTCCGGGCCATGCGTGAGGGATTTATCATTCCCGATGAGGCTGAAGCCATCCTGTTCAAGCCTGACATCCACGCCCGCCTGCGCGCCGAGGGCGTGGGGCTGCAGGTGCTGGACCTCCTGCGTGAGGGGTTTCACCTCGACGACACGCTTCAGTTCATGGGCCGCGAAACGCTGCTCCAGAGCCTGGGCCGCATGGAGATGACGGCCCTGTCGCTGCTCAAGGTCCGGCCCTATCCCGGCAAGCACGTGTGGATCAAGACGTTCTGATACGGTTTATCATCCGTTCTGTCCCCCGGCTCCGTTCCGGTGATTCCACGCCTGTGCGTCACCGTTTTTCCTGCCCCTCTGCGGCGCAGCGTTGCGCGTCCGCCCGGGTTCATCCGTGATCTCATCACGGATGAACCCGAATCCTTATGCGGGTAACGCCGGACTTCTGCAGCAGCCCCGTGCGTTTTCATTCGCCGCGCCGCGCGGTTCCTCCACCCTGCGCGCGCCCATGCCCGTCAGGTCCGGCACGCAGGGCTGGCCCTTCTTCCACGCTTGCGCCCCCCACCCAGGCGGGGGCGGCGCGCTGGCCCAGAAACGGTTCCGACGTGGGGGATGGTAAAGCGGCCAGCTCCTCAGAGAAGCTGACCGCTGAAAGCTGGCTGCGCCTTAAACCTCGAGCGCCTTCTTGCTGATAAACGGCATCATGTCGCGCAGTTCCTTGCCTACGGTTTCGAGCTGGTGCCCGCGCATCTTGCCGCGCTGCTCGTTCATGTAGGGGAAGCCGCTCTCCGCGTCCTCAATGAAGCGCTGGGCGAAGCGGCCCTCCTGAATGTCGGTCAGCACGTCCTTCATGGTGGCCTTCGTCTCGCCTGTGATCACGCGCGGCCCGGTCACGTAGTCGCCGAACTCGGCGGTGTTGGAAATGGAGTGGCGCATACCCTCAAAGCCCTTCTCGTAGATCAGGTCCACGATCAGCTTGACCTCGTGCAGCGTCTCGAAGTAGGCGATCTCGGGTTGATAGCCTGCCTCCACCAGCGTCTCGAAGCCCGCCTGGATCAGGTGCGTCACGCCGCCGCAAAGGACGGACTGCTCTCCGAAGAGGTCCGTTTCCGTCTCTTCCTTAAAGGTCGTTTCCAGCACGCCCGCCCGCGCACAGCCGATGCCCCGCGCGTAGGCCAGGGCGACGTCACGCGCCTGTCCGCTGGCGTCTTGCTGCACGGCGAAGATGCCGGGCATCCCCGCTCCGTCCGTATAGACGCGGCGCAGCATGTGCCCGGGACCCTTGGGCGCGACGAGGAACACGTCGACGTTCGCCGGGGGCCTGATGCGTCCGAAGTGGACGTTGAAGCCGTGCCCGAACGCGAGCGCCTTGCCTTGGGTGAGGTACGGCTCAATGCTCTGCGCGTACACCTTCGGCTGCGTCTCGTCGGGGATCAGGAGCATCACCACATCGGCTTCCTTCGTCGCGTCCTCGATGGAGGTGACGCGCAGACCCGCCTGCTCGGCCTTCTGGCGGCTGCTGGACCCCTCGCGCAGGCCCACCACCACGTTCAGGCCGCTGTCGCGCAGGTTTTGCGCGTGGGCGTGCGCCTGAGAGCCGTAGCCGATGATGGCGATCAGCTTGTTCTCGATGGGGTCGAGGGCGATGTCGCGGTCGTAATACATTTTTGCAGCCATTGGGGGATTCTCCTATAAAGGGCGGGTGAAGTGGGAATGTGGGCTAGGCGGGACAGAGGGCCGAAAAGACAGCAAACGCTGATTCGTCGTTTCGCCAGCCCCAGGGGAGCCTGGGAAGAGCGGGAACAAACCCGCGCCCTCTGCTCTCGTCCCTCTGCTAAAAGAGGTTCGGCACGCTCCCCGCCTTCACTTCCCTCGGCTCCAGGCCCTGGGCGGTGGGGCGCAGGGCCTCGGTCTGGCCCTCGTGGTAGACGTGGCTGGGGATATCAGCATTGGAACCCCGCGTCAGGGCCACACGGCCGGTCCGCATCGTCTCGATGATGCCAAAGGGGCGCATCTGCTCGATAAAGGCGGTAATTTTGCCCTCGTCGCCCGTCACCTCGAAGGTCAGGGCGTGGCGGCCCACATCCACGATACGGGCGCGGAAGTCCTCGGCAATGTGCCGCACCTCCACGCGGTTCTCGGCGGTGATGGCAACTTTGACAAGCACCAGCTCGCGGTCCACATACTTTTCAAGGCTGTGGTCGATGATCTTCACCACGTCGTGCAGCTTTTCCAGTTGCCGCATCGCCTGTTCCACCACGCCCCGGTCCCCGGTGACCACGAAGGTCATGCGGCTCATGCCGGGGTGTTCGGTGGAGCCCACCGAGAGGCTCTTGATGTTGTAACCGCGCCGTCCGAAGAGGGCGGTGATACGCGTGAGTACGCGCGGTTCATCGCGCACGAGGGCGGACACCAGATGGTCTTGCTGGGTGGGGGCAGTCATGCGTCCGTCGCCTCCTTCTGTTCGGCCTGCTGCTGCGCTGTTCGTTGAGACTCCGTCAGGTCCTCGGGGGTGCGGGGCGGCTCGATCTCGATCATCTCGCTCAGGGCCGCGCCCGTGGGAACCATCGGAAAGACGCCGTGCTCGTTGGGCACCACGACTTCCAGCAGGGCGCTTTTTGGATCGTTCAGCCAGGCGTCGATGGCGCCGGGCAGTTCTTCGGCCGTGCGGGCGCGGTAGCCGGGCACGTCGTATGCGTCAGCCAGCTTGAGGAAATCGGGGTTGGAGTCGCCCAGATAGACCTCGGAGTAGCGGCGCTCGTGGAACAGCTCCTGCCACTGCCGGACCATGCCCAGGAACGAGTTGTTGATGATGCAGATCTTGACGTTGCGGACGTCGTACTTCTTCAACGTGGCGAGTTCCTGGGACGTCATCTGAAAGCCGCCGTCGCCCGCGATCACGACGCTCCGCACGCCCGGTTCGGCCAGACCTGCGCCCAGCGCCGCCGGAAAGCCGAAGCCCATCGTGCCCAGCCCACCTGAGTTGATCCAACGCCGGGGCCGCTCAAAGCGGGCGAGCTGCGCGGCGAGCATCTGGTGCTGCCCCACGTCGGAGGAGAGGATGTCGTCGGGCCGCAGCCGGTCCACCACAGCCTTGACGGCGTAGCCCGCGCCCCAGTGCTCCGGGGTCTGGGTGCGTGACTTCCACTCCCCGATCTGCGCGCGCCACTCGGGCCGCTCCAGTTTCTCGGCCCCCCCCGTCAGCAGCGCCGCAACCACCCCCGCGTCGCCGCGCACGGGCAGGTGCGTCCGCACGATCTTGCCGATTTCGGCGGCGTCGAGGTCCACATGAATGATCGAAGCGTTCGGCGCGAAACCGTTTACCCGGCCCGTCACCCGGTCATCGAAGCGCAGACCCAGACCCAGCAGCACGTCCGCCTCACTGATCGCGCGGTTGGCGGCGACGGAACCGTGCATTCCCGGCATCCCCAGCCACAGGGGATCGCTAGAGGGAAAGGTGCCCAGGCCCATCAGCGTGGTGATGACGGGAATGTCCCACGCGCGGGCCAGCGCCGTGATTTCCCTTGCCGCGTCTACCGAGCCGCCGCCCACCATAATGACGGGCTTTTTCGCGCCCATGAGCAGTTCCCGAGCGCGTTCGACGGCCTGTGCCGAAGGTTCCGGGGCTTCGGGCCGGGCGTGCGGCGTGGCGACCTCGCCGTGGTAGGGGGCCAGCTGCACGTCCTTGGGAATGTCCACGAGAACGGGCCCGGGGCGCCCACTGCGGGCGATACGGATGGCTTCGGCGATCACGCGCGGCAGTTCCTCCACGTCGCGCACCACGTAGTTGTGCTTGGTCACGGGCAGGGTAATGCCGGTGATGTCCGCCTCTTGAAAGGCGTCTGTGCCCATCAGGTGCCGCGCGACGTTCCCGGTGATCGCCAGCAGGGGCACCGAGTCGAGCATGGCGTCGGCGAGGCCGGTCACCAGGTTGGTTGCGCCGGGGCCGGAGGTGGCGAGGCACACGCCGATCTCGCCGGTGGCCTTGGCCCAGCCTTCCGCCGCATGAATCGCGCCCTGCTCGTGCCGGGCGAGGATGTGCCGCACCTCGGGGTAAAAGGTCAACGCGTCGTACACGGGCATGATCGCTCCGCCCGGATAGCCAAACACGGTGTGGATTCCGTGCGCGGCGAGGGTGGCCCAAAGGGACTTTGCCCCGTTCATGTCGGTTTGCGTCATGCGCCCTTCCTCCCCGCCCTGCTCAAAAGCTGCGCGCCAAATTCACCCATAGGCGAAGCGGCGCGGAGAACCGGCTTTCCGTAGACCGTCTCCTGACATTGTTGTTCCCGACTTCCCGTCATCCCTCACGACTCCTTCGTATGAAAAACCCCCGCCTCTGCTTCGGGCGGGGGACTTCGGTGCGGTACGTGCGTGGGCACCTAGCTGCCGGAATCCCCAGAGCCAATAAGTACCACCACGAGAATGGAACGTGCCGCCATGCCCTTACCTTAAGAGGTGGGCGCCGGCGGTGGGGGAGAGGCGTCTAGACGCCCACGCCTCAGGGCAGGAAAACAAGCGGGTGTTTGGAGGCGGCAAAACGCCCCCACCTCACGGCAGGGGCATCTTGAGAAGGAGGGTTTAGCGCCCGGCAGGCACGAACTCGCGGTCCGCGAAGTCCTCGCGGCGACGCTCGCCGCCCTGGTTGCCGCCATCGCGGTCACGGCTCCAGCGGCCCTGGCCGCCACGGTTGCCACCCTGGCTCCCGGCGTCACGGTTGCCGTAGCCGCTGCGTCCACCGCCCTGGTAGCCACCGCCACGGTTGCCGCCGCGGTAGCCGCCCTCATCACGGTAGCTCGCGTTGCGGTTGCCGTAGCCGCCGCCCTGACGGCCTTCGCGGGTGGGGGCTTCGTACAGTTCGGGCAACTCCTGGGCCACTTCCACGCCCACTTCGCCTTCGATGGGCGACGCGGCGAGCAGCTTCTCAACGAATTCGCTGGGCACGTCGGCCACCGCGCCGCCCTGCCACTGGCGCACCTTGCCCAGACGGCGGGTGTCGAGGTCCGTGGTGCGGGCGAGCAGCGCCACTGCGCGGGCGACGCTCATGCGCTCGGCGTGCAGGACGATGGTGGTCAGGCCTTCCTCACCGCTCAGCAGGCTGGCAGCCTTGACAGGCTCGGTTACGCCGCTGATCTTGGCGAGGGCGCGGGCGAGGGCCTCGAGACCGAGTTCGCTGAACAGCCGCTCGGCTTCGGCCTGAAAGGTGGAGGCGACGCCGCTGTCCACCTTGCGGACGAGGTCCGCGCTCGCCTTGGCGCTCGCCGCCGCCACTTCCTTGGGCGTGGGCAGGGCGCGTTCCCTGAACTGCACGCCCGTGCGGTACTCCAGGTTGCGCAGCTCGCGGTTCTCGCGGTCGCCGTACATCACGATGGCGGTGCCGGTGCGTCCCGCGCGGCCCGTGCGCCCAGAGCGGTGCACGTAGCTCTCGTGGTCCTGGGGCAGGTGGTACTGCACCACGAGGTCCACTTCCGGGATGTCCAGGCCGCGCGCGGCCACATCGGTGGCGACGAGCACACCCACACGCCCGGCGCGGAACGCTCCCAGCGCACGCTCACGCTGGCTCTGGGCCAAGTCGCCGTGCAGCGCCTCGGACTCGATGCCGCGGTGGATCAGTTCCATGGCCAGCTCGTCGGCCTCGCGCTTGGTGCGCGTGAACACGATGGCCTTCTCGGGGTTGTAGACGGTCAGCAGGTCCGCCAGCACGCGGGTTCGGGTGCGGCCCACCTTGACCTTGAGGTGCTCGACGGTCTGCGCAGCCTGGCTCTTGCCCTCGCCCACCATGTCCACCACGACGGGCTCACGCAGGTACTTGCGCGAGAGTCGGCGGATGTCGTCGTTCAGCGTGGCGCTGAACAGCAGGGTCTGCCGGGCTTCCGGCGTTTTTTGCAAGATGGTCTCGATGGCGTCGGCAAAGCCCACGCTGAGCATCTCGTCGGCCTCGTCCAGCACAGCGTACTTCACTTCGCTGAGGTCGAGGTTGCCGCGCTCCAGGTGGTCGATCAAGCGGCCGGGGGTGCCCACCACCACGTCCACGCCGCGGCGCAGAGCGTTTTCCTGGGGGCTGTACGACGCGCCACCGTATACAGTGACGGTCACGAGGTTCAGGCCGCTCTTGGAAAACTCGTCTGCCACCTGCTTGGCAAGTTCGCGGGTGGGAGCCACGACGATGGCGCGCGGAAGGCGGCCCCGTTCACGGCTGGGTTCGAGGGTCTGGATGATGGGCAGCGCGTAGGCCAGCGTTTTGCCGGTGCCGGTACGGGCACGGCCGATCAGGTCCTTCCCGGTCAGGGTGTGGGGCAGACTCTCGACCTGAATGGGGGTGGCTTCCGTGATGCCGCGCTCAGCGAGACGCGCCGCGAGTTCGGGCGCGATCAGTTGATCAAAGTTCATTTGTGGTCCTTTCGGGAAAGCACAGCCCCAGTGACCAGCAAACGCCCTTGAAACGGCATCCAGCATGTCCTGAAAGTGGGGGCACCTTCCAGCCGCCAGGCACTTCCTGAGCGGCGCACGAATACAAAGTGTACACCTACAGAGGAGAAATTGCAAGAGATGTGGTGGGGTGTATCGCCGCTCCATGGGTGTCGGAATGCGTCAGACTCCGGCGGGTCTTGGAGGGGCCAGTCCTGACGACCGGCAGGACCGGGACACGGCGTTTGCGGACGCGTCACGCCTTCCTGAGTTCACTGCGTACTTCCCGGATACACCAAGACGGCGCCCACAGGTGGGCGCAGGAAGATCACCTGGGCGGACTGCTGTTGGACGCGGCCAATGGGGGTGCGCGGGAGGGAGTGCTGCCGATTTCGCCGGTTCAGAAAGGAAGTGGTGCCGGTTGTCAGGAGACCGAAACACCCCAACCTGGTCCCTGCTGAATGACTGAACCGGGCTTGATTCGTCCGAATGAGACGGGCGTGCTCTCGCCTTTCCTATAACCGCTGCTCTGGGTGGGGAGGAACTGGCGCCTGGCCCGGTTCCCTCTCCAGCTCCCCCGGCACACGGCCCCCCAGCGCCACCCAAGCGCTGAACATATCGTCCGGCGTGGGCGCGTGCAGGTGCAGCCGCTCGCCCGTCGCGGGATGGGGGAGGGCCAGGAAGTGGGCGTGCAGGGCGTGGCGGGGCATCGCCGCACTCTCCCGCCCATACACCGGATCGCCCAGAATTGGGCTGCCGAGGTGCGCGAGGTGGACCCGAATCTGGTGGGTGCGGCCGGTACGGGGCTGGGCGCGGACGAGGGCCAGCGTGCGGCCGTGTCCGTCGCCGTGCACGTCAAGAGGGGTAAAACGGGTCTGGGCTTCACGCGGATTGGCCCCCCCCACCGTCATCCGTTGCCGGGCCGTGGGGTGGCGGCCGATGGGGGCGTCCACATTGACAGGGCCTTCCGCCCGCCACATGCCCGCCGCTATCGCCAGATACGCTTTGCGCGTCTCGCGGTCTTTGAAAGCCGCCGCCAGTCGGGCATGGGCCTCCACGCTCTTGGCGACGACGATCACGCCGCTGGTGTCCTTGTCCAGCCGGTGGACGATGCCGGGGCGGTAGCCCTCGGGACCTTCCGCTCCCGGCTGTTCGGGAAGGGTCATGCGGCCCAGCAGGGCGTTCACGAGCGTGCCGGAGGTGACGCCGGGCGCCGGGTGGGTGACCATGCCCGGCGGCTTGTTCACAGCAATCAGGTGCTCGTCCTCATACAGCACGTCCAGCGGCACATCTTCTGGGGCGACGGTGGCGTCGGGGGGTGGGGGGACCTGCACCGTCATCGCCTCGCCGCCCCTTAACTTCAGGCCGGCTTTGTGCACCACCACGCCGCCCACCTGCACGTGCCCGCCCGCGATCCACCCGGCCACCTGCGAGCGGCTCACGCGCGCGAGTTCGGCCAGCACAGCGTCAAGGCGGCCTGGCGTGGCGATGAGGCGAAGGGAAGCGTCTGGGGGCACGGCGGGCAGTGTAACGTCCCCATTTCCCCTGTGCCGGGGTTGAGCAAGCCTTTACCCTCGCTGTTTCCCACATCCGGAGAGTGATCCAATCTCGCCGCCGCCCGCATACAACAGGGTGAGTGCAGGGCGAGCCTCCGCTGGTGAACGCCCCCACCCGCCCCTGTTTTTCGCCCTCGCCTGCGGCTTCTGCCCGCCGCCCCCGTCCCCCAGGAGGACCCCCATGCCCAACCTCGGAGCCCCAGAACTGCTGCTCATTCTCGTCGTCGCTCTGATCGTGTTCGGTCCCCGCAAGCTGCCCGAGTTGGGCAAGAGCATCGGGCAGGGCCTGCGTGAATTCCGGCGCAGCACCAGCGCTGTGTCGGACGAACTGCGCCGCGAACTGGATACGCAAGCTCCCCCTACGCCGACCGTCCCGGCGGTGTCTGTACCTGAAACCACACCCCGGGCCTGAGTGCTTGCGCCGTTAAGGGCAGCCCAGTCCACGGCACATGCGGCGGTGCGCGGCGGGCTGGTAGGCTGCACCTCAGCCATGACTGCCGACCTCCCACACGAGCCCACCGACGAAGCGCTGATCAGGGCGATGGCGGCAGGCCAGGAGGAGGCCCTGCGCGAGCTTCACCGCCGCCACGCGCGGCTGCTGTACTCGCTGGGTCACCGAATGCTTCGGCAGCGCGACGACGTGGAGAGCTGCGTGCAAGACGCTTTTATGAACGCCTGGCGTCACGCGGCCCGCTTCGACCCTTCCCGGGCGAGCGTCAAGACCTGGCTGGTGAGCATCGCGCACCACCGCTTCTTGCAAGAACTGCGTGACCGCCCGGACCCAGCGCTGGAAATCGAGGAGTGGGACGCGCCCACCGAGTCGGCCGATCCCACAGACCGCGCCCTGGCCGAGCGGGCGGTGGAAGGCCTGAACGCCTCACAGCGTAAGCTGGTTGAACTCGCGTACTACCGCGGCTACTCTCATTCGGAGCTGGCAACACTGACCGGCCTGCCGGTGGGCACCGTCAAATCCCGCCTCCGGGCGGCGCTGGAGCAGATGCGCGGACACCTGAGTCGCTCTGCGGGTGGAGCGAGGCGCAGCGGCCTGCTCGAAGGTCTGGAAGGAGGTGAACACGCGTGAGTGCCGATCTGGATACCCTGACCGCCTATGCTCTGGGCATCCTCTCCCCCGAGGAAGAGGCCCGCGTGGAGGCCGCCCTGGACCGTGATCCGGCCCTGCGGGCCCGGGTTCAGGCCGAGCGCGAATCCCTGCTGACCCTGGTCGAATCCCTGCCTGAGGTGGAACTGCCCGCCGGAGCGGAGGAGCGGTTAATGGTCCGCCTGAGCACCGAACGCGGGCAGGCCTCACCAACGAACCTGCACCTTTCGCCCCCGGTGCAGACGTCCACACCGCGCCGCGTACCCTGGTTGCCCCTCAGTGCTGCGGGCATAGCGGCGGCGCTGGCCCTGGCGTTCGCGTTGCGCCCGTCGGCCGATCCGCTGCGGCAGTACGCGGAAACACCCGGTGCGGTCACCCAGCCCCTGGCGGTAAATGGCGCGAGAATCGGGGACCTGGTGCGCATGGGAGGTGGGCGCGCCTACCTTCACCTCAGCGCGCCACCAGAGGCGGGCCGTGTGTACCAGATGTGGCAGATTCAGGGCAAGACGCCCGTGCCGCTGGGGGTGTTCGAGGGTCAGGGCTTTTTGCTCACGGGCCTGTCTCCTGGAGCCACCGTGGCCGTGAGCGTGGAGCCGCCCGGAGGCAGCCCACAGCCCACCACCAAGCCCATCCTCGTGCAGCAACTTTAGAGCATGGGTCAAAAGGAGGACTTCTTTTTGACCGAGCCCAGCGAGCGAGTTTGAATGCGCGTGGAGGAGAATGGTGCCGTGAGGGGTGCCCTTCCACGCACGGCGCCATTCGGAGAAATGCTTTCGGGTTTCTCCGAATGGCACATGCCTACCTTGTCCCGTGAGGCACAACTTGAGACGGACTTCACGCCGCCTGGCCAAGCGGCAAGGGCGGCGTGAAGTCTGCGTCTTGCTGAACTACCGGACCGATGATTCGGGCTTCAGCGGCGGCACCCGTAGACCCCCGCGCCCATCCCAGCCCTTGAAGGCGTAGAAGCGGCCCGGTTCCCCGGTGCGGAGGTAATCGCTGAGCGGCTCGCGCATGGGCGGGGACTCCAGCAGGTCAATGGCCTCGTCGGGGGTACAGAAGCGGGCCTCCACGATGAAGCCGTCGGGATCGGCGGGGTTGAGGAGGCCGTCCCAGGTGGCCTCAAAGGCCACGGCGATGGCGCGCTCGCCCCGGCGCTCGTCCTCGATGTGCACCGTGTAGGCCATATGCTTGATGCCGGTCAGCTTGAGGCCGGTTTCTTCTGCGATCTCGCGGTAGAGGGCTTCGAGCAGCGTCTCGCCCGGCTCGACGACGCCGCCCGGCAGCGTGTGGCGCACCCGTCCAAGGCCCTGCCAGTCGTTGCCAACGAGCAGCACCCGCCCGAAACGGTCCCGCAGCACCCCGGCAGCCACCAGCAGGTCACGCCGTCCCATACACGCCCCGCTCTCCGGAGGCGGCCTCATCGCCCGTTCCCAGCGCCATAAGCTGCCGCTCGCGCTCGTCACGCGCCAGATGGGCGACGACGGGAACGAGGCCGCCCTCCATCACCGTATCCAGGGCGAAATTCTTGTGCTCGCCCTCGAGCCGGTGATCGGTCACGCGGTTTTGCGGATAGTTGTAGGTGCGGATCTTCTCGCTGCGCTCGCCCGTACCCACCTGCGAGGCGCGCTCGCTCCGTTCACGCGCTTCCCGAGCGGCCCGTTCCCGCTCGGCGAGGCGTGAAGCGAGCACCACCAGCGCCTTTTCGCGGTTCTTGATCTGTGAGCGCCCGTCCTGGCACACCACCGTGATCTCGTCGGGCGTGCCCGCGCGGTACACTGCCCGTACCGCCGAGTCGGTGGTGTTCACGCCCTGCCCGCCCGCGCCCTGGGAGCGGAACACGTCGATGCGGACCTCCGACAGGTCCAGCTGCACCTCGCCCTGCTCAGCTTCGGGCAGCACGGCGACCGTCACCGTACTCGTGTGGATGCGGCCCTGGGATTCGGTGGCGGGCACCCGCTGCACCCGGTGAACGCCGCGTTCCCACTTGAAGGCGCGGAAGGCCATGTCGCCCGTCACCTCCGCCACCACCTTGCTCGCGCCGCCCAGGTCACTTTCCGAGGCGTCGAGCACGTTCACCTTCAGGCCTGTGCCCTCGGCATAGCGCGTGTACATGCGCAGCAGGTCCACCGCGAAGAGGGCCGCCTCGGCTCCGCCTGCTCCGGCGCGAATTTCGAGAATCACGTCCTTCGCGTCGTCGGGGTCGGTGGGGAGGAGCAGCACCTCCAGCTCGGCTTCCAGCTCACCCAGCCGGGCCACGAGGCTGTCCACCTCACCTGCGGCCAGTTCGCGCATGTCGGGGTCCTGCAGCAATTCGCGCGCTCCGGCCAGATCCCGCTGGGCCGCCTGGTACTCGCGGTATAGCGTGACCACCGGGGTCAGTTCACGGTGCCGGCGGGTCAGCCGCGCGTACTCGCGGGCGTCGGCCAGCATCGCAGGATCGCCCAGCGCGCGCTCCACGAGGCCGAATTCGGACGCGAGTTCCTCCAGCCGCCCGATGCGTAAACCCGTCCCACTCAAGGGCGCACGTTCTTTCTGCGTGGTGAGGGTTGGAGGAGGACGGCGGGCCAGGGCGGACTCCACCCGGCGAGGACGGGCACACTTGACACAGGCATCATGGAAGCAGTCTACCGCCGCCCTCCCTAGATGACCGGAAGGCAGGCGACAGGGTATAGGGGGAGAAAACGCCGGCATGAGCGCTACAGTCACCTCCATGAGAACGGTGACGGTGGGTTTACTGGGCTGCGGCACGGTGGGGCAGAATGTCCTGCAACTGCTGAAACGGCGGCAGAATATCTTTGATGACCTCGGCGTGCGGATCGAGGTGACGGGCGTGCTCGTACGCGACGCCGGCCGTGAGCGCAATGTGCCTGAGGGAACGCCCCTCACCGCAGATCCCGCCTTTTTGCAGGAAAGCAGCGTGGTGATCGAGGCGTTGGGCGGCGTCGAGCAGCCGCTCGCGCTGCTGCTGCCCTACTTGAGAAGTGGGCGGCCCGTCATCACCGCCAACAAGGCCCTGCTCGCCGAGCGCTGGGACGACCTGCGCGAACACGCCCTCGCCGGGCGGCTGTACTACGAGGCGTCGGTGATGGCGGGCACGCCGGTGATCGGTCCCATGAGCACTGTGCTGCGGGCCAGCACGTTTACCCGGTTGCAAGCGGTGCTGAACGGCACCTGCAACCACATCCTTACCCAGATGGAGGGCGGCCAGAGTTACGCCCAGGCCCTCGCCGAGGCGCAGGCGCTGGGCTATGCGGAAGACCCCCCCACCCTGGACGTGGGCGGCTTCGACACCGCGCACAAGCTGACAGTGCTGGCCCGATTCTGCGCCGACGGCAACTTCCCCTATGGGGACGTGCAGGTTTCAGGCATCGAGGGCGTGACGTTGGAGGACGTGGCGCAAGCGAGGGCAGCGGGCGAACGAATTAAACTCGTGGCCGAACTGTGCTGTGGGGGTGAGGGGTGGCGCGCCACCGTCTCACCCCAGCGCCTGCCCACCACCCACCCGCTGTGCAGCGAGGGAGCAAGCCGCAACGCCCTGGTCTACGAGGGCGAGGAATGCGGCACCCTGATTTTCGCTGGGGGCGGCGCGGGCGGCATGGTCACGGCCTCGGCGATGGTGGGCGACCTGCTCGACTGGCTGATCGGCTTTCCCGGGCACGTGCCGCTGCACTGAGGGAGGCCGCGCCTCCCAGGCAGGGCGGCACAGTCAACGCGGCGCGGCAGGCACCGGAACATCCCCGGGGCCCGAACAAGGCAAGCGGCGTGGCCGGAGGTGAGCCCTCTCCGGCCACGCCTGTTCTGCTTATTGCTGCCCGGTTTCCTATTCCTGCACGAGCACCACGGCGCCGCGTGCGGGCACGTCCACCCCGGCCCCCTCGGCCAGGGTGTGGGCCTGCCCGGTCAGCACGTCGCGGTACGTGCCCGGATGCACCGCCGACAGAGGCAACCGGGCAGGGGAGAGTGCCGCGTTGATGGCCACGTGGGCGTTCCCAGCGGCGTGTTCACGCACATACGCCAGCGCCTCGCCCTCGGCATAGGTAACCCGGAATTCGCCCCGGCGCAGCGCGGGCGCGGCGTGTCGGGCTGCCGCGAGCTTTTGCAGCAGTTCCCAGGTCTGTCGGTCCCAGTTCGCCCCGTCCTCCCAGGGAAAGGCGCGGCGGCAGTCGGGATCCGGGCCGCCCGGGAGGCCCACCTCGTCACCGTAATAGATGCAGGGCGCGCCCACATAGGTCAGCTGAAAGACGCTGGCGAGGCGAAAGGCCGTCGGATCGCCGCCCACCGCCGTCAGAAAGCGGGCCGTGTCGTGCGAATCGAGCAGGTTGAGCTGGGCCCGCACGATCTCGGGGTGGTACATGCGCGTTACTTCTTCCACCCGGCGCGCAAAGGCAGGGGCGTCCATGGGGTCTACCCGGCCCGTGCCGCTGCGCTCGTTCATGGGATGGTCCAGCGTCCGCGCTCCGAAAAAGGCCAGGCATGGCCGCGTGAAGTGGTAGTTCATCACCGCGTCGAACTGGTCGCCCGCCAGCCAGCGGTGGGCGTCGCCCCAGATCTCGCCCACGATGTATGCGTCGGGGTTCACGGCCTTGACCCGGCGGCGAAATTCGCGCCAGAAGTCGTCATCATCGATCTCGTTGGGCACGTCGAGCCGCCAGCCGTCGATCCCGAAGCGCATCCAGTACTCGCCCACCTCCCACAGAAACTCGCGCACAGCCGGGTGGTTCGTGTTGAACTTGGGCAGCGCCCGGATGCCCCACCACGCGAAGTAGTTCGCAGGCTGGGCGTCGTCGTAGGGGTGCAGCGGCCAGCCCTGGATGTGGAACCAGTCCAGATAGGCGCTGCCCCGGCCCTGCTCGAGAATGTCGTTGAACTGAAAAAACCCCCGGCTGGCATGGTTGAACACTCCGTCGAGGACGATGCGGATGCCCCGTGCGTGCGCCGCATCAATCAGTGCGCGCAGGGCCTCGTTGCCACCCAGCATGGGGTCCACCCGAAAGTAGTCGTGGGTGTGGTAGCGGTGGTTGGAAGCCGACTGAAACACGGGGCAGAAGTAGATCGCGTTGACGCCAAGCGCCTGGATGTGGTCCAGCCGCTCCATCACGCCCCACAGGTCCCCACCCATATAGCCGTCGGTGGTGGGGGCACTCCCCCAGGGTTGCAGCCGCAAGCCACTTTCCCGGCCGCTGCGCGCGAAGCGGTCGGGAAAGATCTGGTAGAAAACGGCGTCTTTCACCCACTCAGGAGTGAGCGGCGTGTGTTGTGAAGGTGACATGTGCGCGCAAGATAGCGGAAGCGCTTCCTCCAGGAAAGCTCAAGAAATTCACAAGACGCTCCGCATCTAGAGGAGGCGGGCGTTCTGCGCCAGAACCAGGGCCCGCGCCTCCTCCAACGTTCGGACCTCGCCGAGCGACTGCGCCTCTGCCAAGGCTCGCAGCGCCTCGCCCACAGCGGGCCCTGGGGCAATCTTCAGGAGCGCCATCACGTCTCCTCCCGTCAGCAGGGGGGGCGGCGCGGTGGGCTGCTCCTCCAGGGCCTCCAGCACCCGTTCGATTCCCAGGGCATAGGCGTGACGGGTGGCCGGGCTGCTTTCGGGACCCCGGGCCGCTTCCCGGTCGGCCAGCATCAGGCTCAGCAGGTCTGGCAGCAGGGCCCGGCGGCGATGAACGAAGCGCCGCGCCTCCCGCTCACCGCTGGGGAGAGGCACCATGTGGGCCTTGACCAGGGCGGCGGCCCGCTCCACCTCTGCGGCCGGGAGGGTCAGGCGGGTCAGAATCTCGCGGGTGAGCTCTGCGCCCACCCGGTCATGGCTGTGAAAGGCGGCGCGGCCCGTCTCCGGGTTGACGGTGTGCGTGCGCGGCTTGCCCACGTCGTGCAGGAGGGTGGCCCAGCGCAGGGAGAGCTCCGCTTCAGGAAAGCGCGACAGCAGCTGGTGCAGCGCTTCCACCCCATGCCCGAACACATCCAGGTGATGAAAGCCTCCCTGCGTCAGCCCGATGCCCTCACGCAGCTCCGGCACGGTCAGGTTCAGCAGGCCCAGGTTCTCCAACCGCTGCACCCCGCGCGCCGCTTCCGGACACCTCAGCAGGGCGTGGACTTCCTCCCGTACCCGCTCCGGGGCAGGTCGGGAAAGAAGGCCCGCCGCCAGACCCGCCGCCACCCGCCGCACCGCCGCTTCCGTGGCCGCCTCCTGCCGAAAGCCCAGCGTCACCTCCAAGCGTGCGGCCCGCCAGGCGCGCAGAGGATCGGCCTGCAGATTCGCCTCCGATACCATCCGTAGCCGCCGGGCGCGCAGGTCCGCCTGCCCACCCGCCGGATCGAGAACCTGCCCTGTTTCCGTGAGGGCCAGGGCGTTGACGGTGAAGTCGCGCCGCAGCAGATCCTCGGTAACGTCTTTCGGCAGCGGCACGAAGTCGTGCTGAACGTCTGCACCCGCATGCACCCTCCAGTACCCCCGTTCCTCGTCCAGGGGAAAGGCTGTCCCCCCCGTCTGGAGCGCCGTCGCCCGCGCCGCACCCTTGGGGTCCACCGCCGCCCAGTCGAAATCCTTCGGGGCCGCGCCCCTCAGCCAGTCGCGGGCCGCGCCGCCCACGAGGAGGGCTCCGGGTGGAAAGGGGGGCAGGGCAGGGCGGCGGCGAAACATGGGGGTATGGTAGCGGCCCTTGCAGGAAGGCCGCCCACTCTGCTACCTTGAGCGGCGCTGAGGGGGCTTAGCTCAGCGGGAGAGCATCCGCTTTGCAAGCGGAGGGTCAAGAGTTCGAATCTCTTAGCCTCCACCAACAGAACGCCGTCTATGACGGCGTTCTTCTTTTTTGACTCAGTCAAAGAGCCACTGTCCGTCACCAAATTCGTCACCAGCCAGGGGTTGCACTCAAGGAAAATTAAGAGTTGGTGAAGGAAGACGCGCGCTCCTTCTTATCTAGACCCAGCACTGGGGTCATGCTCCCTACCACCTTCTTCTGACGCTCTGTACTGGACTGCAGGTAGCCAAGCGTCGTTGCTGGGGACGCATGGCCCACCACGTCCTGAACGTCTTTGATTGTGACGTTCGGTGTGCATAGCGCATTCGTGATGAACGTCGCGCGCGTCTGATGGAAATTTCGGTGTTCTAGCCCGCAGGCTTTCAGGATCTTCTCCCACTCCCGCCGCACGTTATTTGGGCACATTGGAGTTCCGCGGGAGGTTGGGAAGAGAGGAATGTATCTCTTCGCTGTGGGAGCAGGCGGTATCCAATCGTCTGGCAGGCCACTGTTCCAGCGTCGTCGGGTCGCTGCACGCTGCAATTGCCTCGTCTTCTCGGTGACTTTTTTGGGAATCCCCCATTTCGGTCCCGCACGCTCCTTGAGAGTGGCAATTTTGGTTAGATGGTTATCTACCTCGCATTTAATGGACTCTGGCAAATGAACCACCCTATGTGATGGTGCCGTCTTCGCTTTGCCCCGGCCACCCTGACGCTTGGCGGTGCCGTTGAGCCGCAATCGGCCTGTCGCTGGGTCATAATCCGTCAGCTGAAGACCCACGATTTCGCTGATGCGCGCCCCTGTCGCCAGGCCGATCAGCACAATCATGAAAATAGGAGAGTCGCGGCTGGCGCTGACCAGCTTCTGTATCTCTTCCTCTGTCAACGCTTCTGGACGAGGCTTTGCCTGAGCTTGCACCGGCTTGACCCTTTCCGCCGGATTCTTGTCGAGTAGTCCATCGTCAACGGCCTCCCGCAGAGCTGCGCGCAGCATCAGCAGAGCTTTATCGCACGTCGTCTTGGCGTAGCGCTTGGAAGTCTGCTGCGCTCTGGGCTTCTTGCCCCTTCTGGGCTTGGGTGGCGGAGTCTGTTCCTCACCTGCTTCCAGCTCTGGACTAATTTCGTTCAGAAATGAGCGGATTTGGTATTGCTTAAGCTCCGCGACCTTGAGAGATCCCATTTTTCGCGTAATTACCGTCTTAATCCACTCACGGTAGAGGTGTGTGCTGTATTCGGCTCCCTGGAGTCCAGCAATGTGGCGGTCCAGCAACTGCGCGACCGTCATCTCTCGGACATCTCGCGGGATGTTCTGCAAGCGCTTCACGTCCAACGTACTCAAGTGTTCGTTGGCCGCTTCTTCTGTAGAAAAGGTCCACTGCGGACGGTGCCGTCTGCCATCCGGATGCGGTTCCAGCTCGACGCTCACCACCCAACGTCCATCGCTCGGGCGATGGGTGAGGTAGGGTTGGCCCTTTTTGCGCTTCTCGCGTTTCGGGGGCATGCCCTTCTTGGTCTTGCTGCCCGTCTTCTTGACCTTCGTGTTCGGCGCAGTCATAGGGCGCGTCCCTCGTGGACGATCCGGCCCACCACGATGACCTCATCGGAGGCCAGCACCCGCGAGCCCTGAAGAACCTGCACCTTGCCTTCAGCTTCGACGCTGACGCTGCGAACCACCTCGCCGGATGCTGAGACGAGGATGACGTAGTGCTGTCCCACGACCAGTGCCTTCTGTGCCGGGTCGACCACCAGGATTGTCTCAGGGGCTTCGTCCAGCGTGTAGGCACCTGCCTGAGCACCGTTCCATTTGCCCGCCAGTACCGTTGGTCGGTTCAGTCGACTGGAATGGCGGACGTCAACACTGGCCGAAAACATCGGGCGGCCAGTGATCCGCGCAAGATCTCCCTCGCTCAGTTCCAAGGCGCGCGCCAAGCTCGGTAAGTGCTTGCTCCGCGCCACGTTGTTGCGCCCCGCCTCAAGGCTTCCCAGGTAGGCAACGTTCGGTACTGTCGAGCGCTCTTTGACCTGCGCCATCGTGAGGCCAAGCTCCAGGCGGCGCTGCTTCAGGAACTTTCCTGAATCTTGCCCGCTCCAGGGTGTCGACCCTTTGTCTGCCTTTCCTTTATCCGCTTGCGACATATCTTCTATGTCACCTCCGACTAAGACGATACCCCACTTTCTCGAAGCTGTACTCCCCCGTAGAACGCGTTCAGAACGCCATTTCCGACGGCACGGGGTAGACGAAAATTTTCCTTTGTGCTAGCGAACGCAGAGCGCTTTGGCCTATGCCTTGACGACCTGTTGTGGCTGAGTGGCACAGGGGGTACCGGCGTGCGTGTAATCGTTCTGGGGGAGGAAGCTGAGGGACTTCAGAGCAACACCGCTTTTTCTCTAAGGCGTGAGATCCTGCCTCCATGTCTGTCCGCTTTGTCGCTAACGCCCTTGCGGTCGAGGACCTCCCCGACGTGAACACCTTCCTTATCGCCCTGGCCGACAACGCTGAGGAGCCCACGCATGTGCTGGAGTTGCAGAAGGCACTCGAGGTCGACGAGGACGATCCGGATTCCGACACCTATTGCCTCGTGCTGGACGGTGCCGCTACGCACTACGGTGGTGTCAGGACATGCCTGTTGAGCGGTCACTCCCTGGTTCTGCGGCTTGACGATGAAGCCGCGGGTGCCCTGGGAATCGACAGCTTCGAAATTGAACTTGACCTAGCTGAGGAGGAGCGTGCGGTTCTGCGCAGCGGCCTCGCCCGGCTCTTTTGGGGTGACCGACTTGAGCCAGGCGAGCTGGTCCTGGCATGACCGTCCTTGCCCCGGACGACTCGCGCTGGGCCTCTCTCCGCCACGCCTACGGTTCTGCCGCCGATGTGCCGGACCTCCTCCGCCAACTTGATGGCAAGCCCGCGCCGCAGGGGAGCGAGGAGCCCTGGTTCTCGCTCTGGAGCGCCCTGTGCCATCAAGGCGACGTGTACACCGCCTCGTACGCAGCGCTGCCTTACCTGATGGCAGACGCAGCGCGCGTTCCGCCAGCGGAGCGTCTCGGCCACCTGCACCTTGCAGGGACCATCGCGGCCCTCAGCCGGGCAGAGCGCTCCCCGGCGGTTCCGGAAGATCTCACCGCCGCATTCAAGGACGCAGTCCATCTCTTGGGCGAGCTGGCCATAGAAGCGCTGGTCACTCTCCCCATTGCCAGCGAGGAAGAGTTGAGCGTGCTCCTGGGTGCTGTCGCGGTGGCGAAGGGGCAGGCACCGCTGGGGAATCTCCTGCTGCAGTGGATGCCTGAGCTGGAATGCGAGGAGTGCGGCGGTGCCGTGGTGCCGGCGAGCTACGCCTACGCCCTGGAGCCTTGAGGGCCCTCAGCTGCAGGAGACAGGTCTCGTCGTCAGAGGTTCGTGTTCGACCCTTCAAGGGCCGCGGTGCGGTCCAGCAGGCGCTTGACCTGCTGGGCGGACCAGGGACCACCAACGCGTGTTGAGAACCCACCCTGTTCAAGGGCCTGAGCAATCCGGCGCAGGCTATGCCCGTGCTTCCGGAGAGAGCCGGCGTACGCGGCCGCCGGCCTCATGGCCTGCACGGCCGCTGCGCGCGTCGCTGCTGCGCCTGCGGCGCGCGCAGCGGCCGTGAGGTTCTCCGGCTTACCCAGCGAAAGACCACGGGCTTTGCGAGCCGCAAGCGCGGCGCGGGTGCGCTGCGAGATCAACGCAGCTTCCCGCTCGGCGACAGCGGCCATAACGTGAATCGTGAGGTTGTCTGCCTCGGGCATGTCCACGGCGGTAAAGCGCACACCGGACTCCATCAGGCTCGCCACGAACGCGACGTTACGCGCCAGTCGGTCGAGCTTGGCAATCAGCAGGACACCACCTACACGCCGGGTCTGAGCCAGCGCCGATTCGAGCTGGGGGCGGCGGCGCTTGCGGGTGCCCGTCTCGACCTCCGTGAATTCAGCCACCAGCGTTAGCCCTTGAGCGCGGGCATGTGCGAGTACGGCCGCCTGCTGGGCCTCTAGGCCCAAGCCGCTCTGGCCCTGCTTCTGGGTGGAAACCCGGTAGTACGCCACCGCGGAAATGGACACAGGGAGAGTGTAACGGGGTACACCGGGGCGTTCGAGAAGTGTCACACCACTTCTGATCCACCGTCGCCGGCGTGTGACGCTCTCCACGCTTCATGAGGTTCAGCCTGCGGACGTGCTTAACGTGCCAGTGCCTTCCGTAGAGTGTCCAGAATTCAGTCCTGTCCGGTGCCTGAACAATCTCCCGCATAACGCGTTGTTGACATCGCAACCCGAACGTGTGAACAGCTGCTGGCCATGAAGCAGGCTGCCTTCGCCCGCACCTAGCCGAAGACCTACGACGAAGCGAGCCGCGCACCCGACGCGGCTCTCCTGGGTCTTCATGGAATTCTCTTCTCTACCGTTCGGCGACGGTGGTATCGGGATGCCGTTCAGCCGTTGCGCGGCTGACATAACGTCCCGTGATGGCTGAACGGTAGCGTGTACCGGAGCTTCTGCTGGCCGTGCGGCTCTCGCTCAGGGTGGTGCGAGGGCTGCGCTTCGCAGTTCGCTTGGAGATGTAGCGTCCCGTACGCGCTGACCGTTGCGCTCTGCCTCCTCCACTTCTGCCTCTTCCTCCTCTTGTCATAACTATCACCTCCTCGTTCTGGTCTCACCAGAATTCTACTTTCGACACTGACAGAGGATCTTTATCGACTAGGACACCATTTGTTCATACATTAAGGTGGCTGCTCAAGTGTGGTTTTCGGACCTCCAGTGAAGCAGCCGCGAGACTCGTTCCAGAAGTGGACTTGTCTGGTGGTCAAGACATTAGAGAAATCGGCGCTATTCACCAGCAGGAAGCGATTTGTAGAAAAAGATGGGGATATGAGTGTTGAAGGCGATGAACCCATGCGGGAGAACAAGGACCTCAATCCAGTCAAGCTGGCTGCCCTCCTGGGCATGAGTGTCGCTGAGCTGGCTCAGGCGGTCGGGAGCGATGCTGCCGTGCTGCAGAGGGAGTCAGCAACCATTTCAGACTTGCAGTCAAAGCTTCATCCCGTCGCCATGCTGGCGCACACGCTCACGCAACAGTTGGGGAGTCCAGAGTCCGTGCGCTTGTGGCTGCGGCTTCCCAACGCGGAACTCGACGGCCTCTTGCCCATCACGTTCGTGCTGGAGGGTCACGCTAAAGACTTGGAGCCACTTGTGCGCCTGAGCGCCGAGGGTGTGTTCAGCTGAGAGGGGTGAAGAGCTCAGCGCCCGCTGTTGTTCTCGTCTGTGAAGGAGGTCAAAGCGTTCGGGTCACCCGTTCCTGAGCGCCGTGACAGCATTTTCCGCAGGTAATCGGCGATAGCTTCGAGCTTGCTGGCCATGGCCTCCTGGTTGGTCTGCAGTTCACGCTGGTGTGCCTCCAAGCGGTCGAGTTGACCCATCAGCTGCGTCACGCTGGCAGGTGGAATGGCCTCGGTGTACTGGCCAAGCGTCCGCTCAAGAGCTTCTCGGAAGGCCATGCTCGGCCGCTCCTGGGTCAACGCCCGGGCGCGCAGCATATCGCTGATGGTCTGCGCATCGAGCCGTCTCCCGACAGGCCGCTCCGTGAGTTGGCTGTAGATGGTGAGCCACTTGCGGACCACAGAGGGGGTCGAATTCATTTCTTCAGCGAGTTCTGATTGGAGCATGGTCTGACCGTATCTGGAGGGTCTGCGGTCCACCGGGTGGTCAGCATTCTCGGGTTGGTGCGGTGTCCATCCCAGAGCGCTGGACATTCCCAGGTCCCGGCCAGTGGCCTGGTCCGGCATACATGAGGGATTTGCGGCGCAAAACCATAATCACACCCAAGGGGGGAGGACTCCCGCTGAACGAGAACTCTCCCCCTACACGGTGCAGAAGGGCTTCGTCAGGCTGAGACGAAGTGCGAGCGCCTTCGCCGGGGTGGCCACGACCCTGGGAGGGACCCTAGGATCATGATCCTTTCCCATGGTGCAACCCGAAAGCACCTGCTCCGCGAAGTGCTCGGCCAGACCCAAGTCATGACCACAGTCCAGTTGCAGCGCCATGACCTGCTGCCCCTGCGTACTCCCCTTCGTCTCCCTCAACGCACCTACACCATTGCCACGCGCACTACCCAGCAGACCAGTCAGTGCACCCTGACGTTCGTCGCTCTCGAAGAGGCAATCCTCCAGCGGCATACACCTCCTGAACTCGGGCACTTGGCGGGCCTGGCGGAAGCCTGGCTCAGGGTAGGAGATGCGGACATCCTGCACGTCCCTGCCCTCAGCCAGGGGGAATGGCGCCTGGTGCAACCTGCAGAACGGCAGCAGGGCAGCCGCCGGGAAGGCCGCTCCGGGCACCTCCCAGATGCGGAAATCCTCGGTACTGGCATCCGCACCAAGGACTGGGCTGTAGAGATGGACGCGGGCTACCCACGTGACCGGAAGCTCGAGAAACTGCGTGGCTTTGCCCAGCAGGGCTACCGTCACATTCTCTGGGTCACCAGCGTACATGGCCTGGTGCGTCCCATCTCCAGCATGATGCAGTGCCTGCATGACGAGGGGCAGCTGCCGGGTGTGGTCTCGGGAGCTGCCCTGTTCACGGACTACTGGTCGGAACGAGATCCGTTCCGTTCCGACCGCCGCTGCCATGACAAGCGCCTGTTCGTGCACAGGGTCTTCTGATCTACAGCACGTGCACTTCAAGCGCTTCGTAGCGGGGCCGGCCATGGATTAAGCCTGGCCCGAAATGCCCGTCGAGCGCCTTCGAGCGCTGGGCTTCGTGCCGTCGAAGGTAGGCCCGCAGGTCGGGTGCCAGTTCAGGAACGAACACGAGCAGTGGGGCCCGCCAGGTGTCGATGTCATAGGAGTGAACGCGTTCAACCAGGTCCTGCACCGCCTTTCGCCCACGTCCACCACGGCTGCAGGTCGCGTAGACCGAGGGGCGGCCCAGGGACTCGCGAAAGGGCTGACCCGGTAGGGGTGGGGGAGAGCTTCGTGGCCAGTCGTTCTCCAGCTGCGCCAACTGCTGGGGCGGCACCTCGATGGTGTAGCGCACAATGCGCCCGTGGCCGAGGGGGCCGCTTTGCCGGTGGGCGTGGATGACCCGGTAACCCAGACCTTGCAATAGGGTCAGCGCGTCGTTCTGGAAGCTCCGGTCAACGGCGCGCTCGACGCCGGTGATCCTGTCATGGGTCTCGCCGAGATCCTGCAACACAGCATGGCCTTGGGCGCTCAGAACCAGTACCTCGCCGCGCGCCGTAAGCAGCGACTTGAGCAGACCCTGCGGAACCAGGTCTTTCCAGGCCGGTCGGGGACCGTGCTGCCGGGTGACGGCAGCCGAAGTCAGCGCCCCGGCGCACGCGACGTCGCGCAACACTGCAAGGGCCACACCTTTGGGAAGGGGGAATGTCATGGAATCACCGTACCCAGGGGGAGGAGGGTCACCCAGGCAAGGGAGAAGGAACCTGTGCTGAACGGGAAAAAGACAAATTCAATCCCGGCAGGCAGGAGACGACATGCGCGAATACACGACCCACCACGTCATTCGGGTGGACAGAAGAACCTACCCGCAGCTGCGCGCCGCGGTCAAAGACCACCAGCTGCAGCCCAGCGATGAGAACCTCAAAGTCATGCTCCAGGGGCAGGTCTACCGTCCCGCGGACCACCTGCTCAGCCGCCAGGTGCTGCTCCACGACCGACTGCTCCAGCTCGGTGACCTCCAACTGGAGGCCGAGTGTTATCGCCTGCCTGAACAGGAGTACGTGACGCTGCTGACCGACTCGCGGGGCAACTACCGTCAATACCCAGGCGCACATCAGTTGCTGACCGCCCTTCTGGCACCCATGACGCCAGACGCAGAGGCGGCCTGGTGGGAACGGGTCCACATGGCTGTGGCACAGGGGCGCCAGCCCACCACAGCGGTGGACCTGGTGGACGACGCGTGGACACCAACCGCGTGGTTGCGTGACCGCACCCGGCTGATCCAGCAGGGACAGGAGTGGTTCCTAATCCTGTATTTTGCCCAGCCGCCGCGCTGGCGACGGCCTGAGGGCCGCGGTGTGGTTGGGATCGACGTTGGTCTTCGTCCCTTGGCCTCAGCGGCGGTGGGCCAGGCCCATGCCTGGACCTTCGAAGTGCACTGGCCGACAGTGGCCGATGATGCGCCGGCCGAGGTGCAGACGTTCGCCCAGATCCTGGACTACGCCGCCGCACGGGCGGCGCTGGAGATGTTCACCGTGCCCCTCCTGGCCTCTGCAAGCGTGCTGGTGCTCGAGGACCTGAATTACGCGCAGTTCCAGAGTAATTTTCCGGACGTTGCCCGGCGACGGGCGGTGTCGGACTGGCACCAGTCGTGGGTGCGGCAACGGGCGTATGCTCGCAGAATTCGCATAGAGGAGGTGCCTGCGTTCAACACCAGCGTCACCTGCAGTCAGTGCCGGGGGTACGTCAGGGGGACCCGACAGGGTCGTATGTTCAGCTGTCCGCATGGGCATTCCTCGGACGCCCATCTGAATGCTGCCCGCAATCTGGTGCGTCGCTACTGGGGTCAACGCATCCGTGCATCGGCCCCGAGAGAGGTGTGAAGGGCACCTGGAGTACAGAGGGCAAAGCGCTTTGCCCTCCGCGTCGGCTCGAGCATATGCAGGCAACGGTGCCCGTAGAGGTTCTGGCGCTCGACTCCTGGCTGCCCTGGCTGGCCCTGCCCCGAGCCAATGGCCGCCTGGGGAAAGTTCCCAGTCTGCCCAGGGACGGGGTGTTGCGCCCCATCGACTGCCGGGGGGCGGGGCTCTCTCTGCCCGAAGCCCATGCACTGATGCACCGGCACCGGGCAGGTGGGTTGGGGATCGTCCTGGCGACTGGTCATGGCCTGGCTGTGCTTGACCTCGACGTCCCCATCACAGCTTGTACCCAGACCCTGCTCGGAGAGGTCTTGGGTTACACAGGGCGCTCGCCTGGCGGTGGAACACACGTCTGGCTGGCTGGCAACCTGCCCCGGAACCGGCGTCAGGCAGGCATAGAGGTGATCGGCCGGGGGTTCGTAACTGTGACGGGCGACGCGCTGGGTGAACGGGGCCAGGCCCTGGGGAAACTGGACGACGTCCTGCAGCGGCTGGGTGACGGGTCGCCATCACGCCTGGTCCAATCCGCTCCCCTGACGCTGAGCGATGAGGCGGTGCTTGGGCAACTGTACGCGGCGAAGAACGGTGCTCGTGCACGGCACCTGCTGACCATAGGCGACTGGGTCAGCGCTGGATATCACTCTGCCAGCGAGGGAGACCTGGCGGCAGTAAGACTGCTACGGTTCTGGACCACCGACCCGGAGCAACTGGGCCGGTTGATGGAAGGTACGGCGCTGTGGCGCCCGAAATGGACCCAGGGCGGCTACCTCGCGCGAACCATTGAGCGGGCCCTGGAGATGGGGGGGCCCACGTGGGCCGGGAGTAGGGTCCGTTGAGGCATTTTTACACCGTCCCGCTATCTCCGACCGATGTGCAGGCCGCTCACCTTCGATACCTTGCCGAGGTCTACAGCAGAATGTGTACGATTTCCGCAGAGAACTCCGGCTTTGTCAGTTCGCAGAAGCTCGGGCTGACGGCTCAGCCGTTCGCCTGGGTGGTGGAGGCGGGCTTTCCCAGAAGTCTGGTCGACGATGTGCTGGCGCAAGCCAGGTCGTGTGCTGTGCGTGTGACAACCAGGTCCTATCCGGAGTTACCGATCGGCGTGCCTGTGCTGGGTGGCCCGGATCTGATCCAGCCTGTGGCCCCGGGATTCCTGAGGATTGCAGGCGTCGGTGGATCGGTGCGGGCAGGGACGGATGATCCGACCTGTCTCCCGCGCTGGGCACGTGAAGTGCTGGGAGCCGCTTGGCTTCAGCCAGTGGGTACCTTGGCGCAGCAGATTCCCGAGCTGCGGTCCGCGGCCTGGGTGAACCGGGCAGAGATTCGGGAGGAACTTGACACCTGGGTGGTCGAGCTGGAATTCCTCTGGCCTGCTTACGGATCCCATCAGTTGACGTGGTACGCGTTCCACGACGATCTGGCTGACGAGACCTGGCAGCTGTTGATGGGATAAGGCGGCGCACCACGGTGCTTCCTACTGGCCTTTAGACACGGAGAGGGGGGAGGCCCATTGAAACTTCTGGGGGTATGGAAGGGTGGACGTCAGGTGTCACCAGAAAGAGCGCTGCCTCGTGGGGCGGCACTCTGACAAAGGTGAGGAATTGGACAGACCAGCAGCTGACCAAGGAGATTGGGTGAGCCGCTGGTCTTCGACACCTGGCAAAGGTCAGCCTTTGAAGCCGCTGAACTCCGGTCGAACGCCCTGCCGCATCATCGTGAACACCCGGCCCTCCAGGTTCTGGCACAGACCGGCTGCATGGCCTTCAGTGAGGTCGGCTTGCAAGGCTTTTTTCAGCCACTGCGTCTCAGCGGCAATCAGTGGCAACAGGTGAGAATCCTCGAAGAAGGCCTGGGCATTGATCTCGTCGAGGCTGCGAACCTGCGGGGCGTAGGGCAGCAACAGAGAGGCGAAGTGTTCGTAGATATCAGCGTTCGTACCCTGTCGGTACAGCAGCCTTCGGAATACTTCCATCATGTGTAGACCGTAGATGTCCAGCACCTGCGGATCACCGGTCAAGAGGCCAAAGTAGTGCCTGACTGCCCGCTCGCTGGGGGAGCGGTCCTCGTCGAGAATCTGGGCGATGTAGGCGAGCCAGGCCACCCGCAAATGCGCGTACACCGATCCCTGGGTCTCGGCACTGGGAAGGTCGAATTTCCGTTTGAGGTGGTGCAGCAGGTGTGCGGCAAAGACGCTCGCCGTACTGAGCGTTCCCCACAGCACTATCCGTGTGCGGGGAGAGTTGTCGGTACTCATCCATTCGCTGTCATGAGCGAGAAAGAGGGACATAGGGGCGTTGAAGAAGGTGGCCTGCGCTGACGATGCTGCCTGGCTGGCCTGTTCCTGAACGAGCCATTCCATCAGGCCGCCCCCATCTTTCACGCCGCCGCCCTGCAGGGTGCCCACGGCGTGTTCGACCCGGGCCTGGAACTCCACGCTGTTGAGGAAGAAGCGCGAGGCAATCTCCGGATGGGACACGAGGGCTTGGCGCAGACCGGTGACGCTCGGGCCGACATACCGGGCCACCAGCGCTGGAGCCTCGGGCACGAGTGGCACCAGCTGCTGGACGGCCTGCTCGATGTACTCCAGGCCACGGAAGACCGGCCTGGCCTGTTCCGGGAGGTGCTGACCGAGCCAGACCATGTCGTCGTAGACCTGGCTGCCGAACATGTTGAACAGGAGTTGCTTGACGCCCTCGGGCATGGCCGTGGCCGGGGTTGCTGGGGCAGGACCAGCCTGACCAGCTGGCGTGGCGTCAGGGCGAGGACCAAAAAGCCTTTTGAAGAATGACAAGACGTCCTCCTTGTTGGGGCACTCGGCGTTCTACAGGTTGACCCGCTCTGCGTTCAGGGCCACCGTGAATGCTGGTACTTGCTCAGCTCTGGGCCGCTGTGCAACTCCTCGGCCTTATTGCCGATACGGAGGTAGAACGCGTGGGGCTTCTGCCCTCCTTTGTCAGCGATCTGCAGGAAAGCTTCCTGCGTTCCGGCGGGGATATCCACCTAGCAAATCTCTTCGCCCCCCAGGCCTACGAAGCTCACCTTCAGGGACGCCGCTACGGCTTGCCCCAGTTCCCGCCCCACCACCGTGCGTAAGTGACGCTCAAAGCCGTCTTTGTCTTTGATCTTATCTGAAGAGACGTAGTCCGCCGCCAGACCCAGTGCCTTGCCGTCGTCGTCCACACCGATAAGCAGCGTTCCACCCTGGCTGTTCAGGAACGCCGCCACCTCTTTCACGATGACGGCCTCAAGCGCTGCTGTCAGTCTTTGGTGGCAGGGTCACCGTTCACCGGTACGCGCATCGACAACTTGAACTCCAGTTGATCTGATTCGCCGTCCTGAACGAGACGTACAAGCTCTGGGTCGCCCTTAGGTGGGGCAAGCCGCTTGAACTCGGCAAGGGCTGCGTCCTTGACCGCCTGTGGCACCAGTGGAAAGGTGCCCAGGATATGTATGAATTCGGCTTCGGTCAGGCCGTAGAGGTGCGCCACCCGAGCGTCGAGCTCGGCGCGAAGCGCGGCGCGACCGGACTCATCGGTGACGCCGTCTTGGTGGCCTCGGAGGTCTGCAGCGCGGGCGAGGTCATCGAATTCCGGCGTGGTGCAGATCAGCCGCGCTGCCGCCTTCATGATGGGCTGGCATTCCGGGTCGACGGCGGTAAGGCGGGGCACGGGCAGCTGGTAAACGTAGAACATGTTGATGTTCGTTGTGACCTTCTGGCGAATCATCCAATTACCCGCAAAAGAATTGAAGAAGGTGGCTACAACAAGAAGGATCTCGCTGCTTATTCCTTCGCGTCTTGTGGTAATGAGGGAGTTGCCGCAAAGGACTCTGGATGGCAGAACGGTCGAAATCAACGAGTACTCGTTGGTGCTGCTTGCAACAGCCCTATAGCCAAGTCGATAGGTCTCATAGTCGTAGCCATCTCTTGATGGCTTGAGTTCTTGGCGGGCATTGTTCTCTTCAAGCCAGAATTGTGGAGTGCTCCAATCACTTCGGAACTGATGAATCATCTTGCCTTCATAAAGGGGCAGGCGACCAGGACCGGACGAGGTCTGGAAGAGATGAGCATCATTCGTCATGTCGAACTCTCGCGTGAACTTAACGTTCCATACGCTTCCTAGCTCTTCACCCAGTAGGGGGAACTTCAGCATCTTCTCGGCGATCTCGGCGTCCAATTCTGACTTGAACTCCATCACGCTCAGACTGTCGGGCGAGAGGCGGCGCACAGTGTCCACGCTCAGCGTCATGCCGACGCCGCCAGGGAAGTCCTGCAGCTCGGCCACGTCGTGCCGCATGAAGGCGGCGGGGAACTCGATGGTCGCACCGCCCTTGCGGAAGCTGAGCACCACGAACTTGAAGGAGCGGTGGACGTTCTCGAAGATGGTCTTGCGGTTCTCGAAGCAGAACAGTCCCGTCATCTCGGTCGCGTCGAACAACAGCTCGCGCAGGCCTTTGGCGCCTAGGTCGGTGTAGACGCCGCTGGGAATGACGATGCCACACTCGCCGTCCACGCGCAGCAGGTTGAAGCCCTGCTCCAGGAAGAGCTTGTACAGGTTCAGGTCGCTGCCGGTCTTGCGGCCGTTGACCATGCTGCTCTGGTGGGCGAACTGTGGCGCGGCGCGGTAGAACCCGCTGACGTGCGGGAAGGAGGACTGGTAAGCCAGCCACTCGGTGCGAATGGCGGGATCCACCAGCAGCTTGCCCTTCTCCTTCTCAAAGTCCTTGATGGTCATCTTGTTCTTGCTGACCGTGGGCGAGAAGGACTCCAGGAACTCCTTGCCGTTGGGCTTCACGATGTCCCATGGCGGGTTGGCGATCACCGCGTCGAAGCCACCCCGGCCCATCACCTCGGCGAACTCAAAGGCCCAGTGGAAGGGCTTCAGGGCAGTGATGTCGGCAAGGGTCAGTACGCGCTTGGTGGGCTTGCCTTCCTTGCCTTTCGCGGTGTCCCAGGTAGCCTGCTCAAACTTAATGCCCATGTCATGGAACTGCTTGTGTAGCAGGGCATCCAGAGTCTGGTAAGCACTCTCCCGCTGCCGCTCGATTTCCTCGCGAAGGGCAGTGAGGTCTTCGCGATTGAGCTGTGTGGCCTCTCGGTACCGCTTCAGCAGCGCCCGGCGCTTCCCCACGATCTCGCTGTAGGTCACTGAGCCCACGCCCAGCAAAGGGGTGATAGCTGCCTTCCCGCCGCTGCGCTGCGTGTTGTAGGCCTTCTCGTCGACCTCCAGCAGGCCTACCAGGCTGTTGCCTGCCAGGATGTTGAAGTCAATGTTGGGCAATGGTTCCAAGTCTTCGAGGATGTGAGCGCTGCTGACCAGCGAGAGGAACAGCCGCAGCTTAGCAATCTCGGCGGCTTCCTCCATCAGGTCAACGCCGTAGATGTTCTCAGTGATGATCTTTTTCTTGAGGTTGTAGTGGTAGCTGGCGTGCCCGGCACGCAGCGTAGCCTCCCAGGCTACGAGGTCCGAGTCGTTCAGGGCGTGAATGTGGCCCATCAGGGCGCTGTAGATGTCCAGCATGGTCTTCAGCGCCGCGACCAGGAACGCGCCGGACCCGCAGGCCGGATCCAGCAGGCTGATGGTCTTCAGGCCCTGCTCACCGGTCAGCAGCTCGCGCACCAGCGCCGCGTCTGCGCGCGTGATCGCATCGGCCAGGTTCTGGTGCAGGTGCTTTTCCCCTGGCCGTAGCGCCTTGATCCGATCCAGCACCAGACGTCGTACGGTCTGTTCGCAGAGGTACTCCGTGATCTCCGGGCGGGTGTAATAGGCTCCGAAGCCCTTCTGGTTGATGTATTTCTCGAAGATGTGTCCCAGCACGTCGGGGTCCAGGCCGCCCGCATGCTTGTCTTGCTCGCTGAGGTTCCAGGTGTACCGTCCGAAGAGACCCAGCACCTGCTCGAAGGCCTTATCAGGGATGGTGATGGCTGGGTACTTCAGCTCAATGCCGTGCCGCAAGAACAGCCCACCGTTAAGGTAGGGAATCTGACCGACCAGGGCTTCGGTCTGGGCATTACGCTGGTCTTCCGGAGCCGCGAAGGCGTCGAAGAACAGACTGCTCAGGAATTCGCTGTAGTACCGGTCTGTCCCTCGCTTGCGACTGGCGGTCAGGTGGTTCTGCAGGTAGTGTCGGTCCCCGTCCATTCGAGGGGTGGGACGCCCCAGAAAGCCCTTGCCCTGCAGGAAATACACGAACATCAGACGATTCAGAATGACGCTCGCGTACCAGGCTCGGTCTCGGTTGTCCGTGATGCCGCCGATCTGGCTGGCAAAGTCCTCGCGGATGCTCCTGAACTCGCCGTAGAAGCGCTTGACCACGCCCTCAGTGTCCAGGGCGCTGCTTAGCCGCCGCGCCGCCTCGGTGACGCTGAGGTCGCCATCCTCGTTCAGCTCACCTAGGTCCACGAACAGACCGGAGAGCTTTTGCACGAACAGGTCGTCGGGCTGGCCCTTGATGTAGCTGTGCGTGCGGGGCTGAATCCTACGCTTTTCACCTTCCAGGCCGCGCTTCACCCAGTACCAGTGGCTATGGCTACGTGCCGCGTTCACGAAGATCAGGACGTGCTCCCGGGTGGTCTTGACCACCTCGTCGCTGACCTTGCGCCGCAGCTGCTCCAGCGGCAGGGTGCTCGGGTCCTCACCGCCCGTCACTTCAATGACCTGCACGCCACCCAGCTGTGCGATGGGCGTGAGCCGGAAAGCCTGACCTTCGACATTCAGAGAACGGGTGCCGCTGGCGCGGTTCCAGCCAAGGATATTCATGACTTCAATGAACTCGAAGTCGCGCAGGTGTTGACGCAGGGTCTTGAGTTCGGTGTTGCTCAGGGTCGCTTTGCTCATGGCAGGTCCTTTGGTGTGAATGGGGTCGTCAGGCCAGGCGTAGGCCCAGCGAGCAAATGATTTGCGGTTCCCGTGGCCCTTCCTCGTCCTCGTTCTTCAGGCTCAGGCGGTCATCATCTCGCAGGCTCAGCACCAGCGCTGCCAAAGTTGCGTCGTCGATCCCCGTGCGCAGCTGCCGGGCGAGGGTGTCGGCGGCCGCCGCTCGCAGGGGGTAACGGTAGATGTCGTCAATGGCACGCTGTAGTTCCGGCGACGCGAACAACGACCCTTCAAGGCTGCCCCAGTAACGCTTGAGGCGCTCGTAGGTCCGGGCCCGCGGCCCGTTGGGCCGGCCCAGTTCGCCGCCGGCCAGTCCCGCCTCCTGTGCGGTGATGTGCTCAACACCCGCTTTGACCAGGTCGTGATGGGTGGGGAGCCGGGAGACCATGGGCGTAGCTGCCACGCACTCAGCGGCTTGCAGCACCTTCAGCTGGCTCTGGGTCACGCTCTCGCCGACTTCGTTCATCCACGACAGCGCGTCGTAGCCGCTGGCGGTGCGGGTGTAGACGAGCACGCCAGGCGGACCTTCCTCAGCAGGAGCAAGAGCTTTGGTGCTGTAGACCACGTCAGGCAGCGCTGGAATGCGTGCGTTCAGTGTGGGGTCGGCCTTCAGGGCGTTCTGCCAGATTTGATAGGCGTAGCTGGCGAGGTCGACCTCGTTGTCAGTCTCTCCGTCGAGCAGGCCGGATTTTTCGTTGTACAGGTCCACCAGCTTCTCCGCTTCGTCGTCCTCGAAGAAGCGTTCGTCCGTGCCCACCACCTCGGCGTTCTCCTGCAGGCGCTTACGGACCCGGGAGCGCAGCTGGATCAAACGCTCCACGCCGTCCGCTGGCAGGAACGAATAGACCTCGATCTCCCGGGCCTCCTGGCCGATGCGGTCGACGCGCCCAGCGCGCTGGATCAGCCGGATGATCGCCCAGGGCAGGTCGAAGTTCACGATGATGTGCGCGTCCTGGAGGTTCTGCCCTTCGGAGAGAACGTCGGTGGCGATCAGGACGCGGATCTCGTCCTCAGGGGCGTAGGTCTTACCGTTGCTGCGGGGCGAGAAGCGCCAAGCGAGGGCGGTGGGGTCCTCGCTGGCACCGACGGCACCCTCGACATAGGTCAGGCCGCGGGCACGCAGCTCTCCCACGAGGTACTGCACAGTGTCGGCGAACTGGGTGAACACCAGGACTTTTTCGTCGGGATGGCGGTGGGCCAGGAGGTCGAACAGCGCGCCCAACTTGGGGTCGCTGTCGGTGCGCCATTCGCCAGCGGCCGCCAGCACGCCCATCAGGGCACGGGCGTCCTTGTGCAGGGTGGTGGCGAGCTTCTTGGTGAAGAGGTCCGCCCGCGCCCAGCGGAAGCGTCGCTTGTACTTCGTCTCGTACTGCGCGTAGACCTGCGCGGCGCGCGCGCGGTAAGCGGCCTCGGTGGGCGCCAAGGCGTCCATCTCTTCCTCGCCGACCACTTCGTCGGCCGTCTCGGCAGGTGTAGTCTCGTTGCCCTCGGCGGTGAACAACGTCTCCTCGTCGTCGTCGCGCTCATCAAGCAGCTCGGCGTTCTGGGGCCCAATCGGCAGGGGCTTCCCGGCCTCCAGGGCGTGCAGGAAAATGTAGTTGCGCAGCACATGGCGCTCGAGGGACTGGACGAAGGTGAAGCCGCCGCTTTCCAGGCGCTTGAAGAGGCCGGTACGGGAGAAGCCGATCAGGCGCTTTCCCGCGCGGCCGAGGTTCTGAAGCAGTTCCTTTTCGCTGGGCGTGGCACTGCCTCGCGTCTTGTCGTTGATGTAGTTGCCCAGGCCATATCGGGGGAGGGCCAGCTGCCCGATGGTCTCGACCACGTTCGGCGCATACAGGCGGGCGTAGGCGTCTTCGGGGTTGCTCTCGTCGACGGTGAAGGTGACTGTGCGGGGCCGCCGTGCCGGAAAGTAGGCCCGTCGCCCGTCGCCGAAGGTCAGGTAGCGGCGGCCGTCCGCATCGTCAACCTCCGCGTAATTCGCCTGAACGAAGGAACGGGTGCGGCGCACCAGGTACAGCCGCATGAGGTCGCGCCAGTCGTCCGGATAGACGCTCTTCTCGAAGGCGGCGATGCTGCGCACCGGAGCCTGGTGCTTCGCCCGGAAGTCCGCTTCGCCCACCTCGCGCATCAGCATCTCGGGGCGGATGCCCAGGTCGGCGTCTTCGGGCACGAACAGGCGCAGCTGCGCGCCGAGGTCGGCGTAGCTTTTGTTGTAGGGCGTGGCCGAGAGCAGGATGACCTTGCTCTCGTTGAAGGCGACGTATTCCTGAATGGCACGGTAGCGCCGGCCCTCCCGGTTGCGCAGGTTATGGCTCTCGTCGATCAGCACCAGCTGGTACCGCTTCTCGTCGGGGAGGACCGAGGTGACGCGGCTGATGGGCAGCACCTTGGCGAGCAGGCCGTAGCGGTGAACGTAGTCCTCCCACATGCGGACCAGGTTCACCGGGCAGATGATCAGGGTGCGCACATCCTGGGCTTCTTGCATCACCCGCACCAGGGCAGTGGCCATCAGGGTCTTTCCAAGGCCAACGACGTCGCCCAGCATCACGCCGCCGCGCTTGTTCAGGTGGTGCGCGGCGATCTGAACGGCTGCGGTCTGATAGGGGAAGAGAATCCGGCCCAGGTCCCGGGGAATACGGAAGCCACCGACGCCGGCCCGCGCTTCGCGCGACAGGTGGTAGGCCATTTTCAGGTAGATCTCGTGGGGCGTGTGCCCACGCTCGCCCGCCCAGCTCTCGTCGATGATCTGGGCCAGCTCCAGGGTGATGTCAAGAGCCCAGCGGTCGTCCCAGCGGTCCTCGAACCACTCGGCCAGCTTCTTGGTCGAGTCGCCGTCGAGCACGTCAACGTTCAGTTCGCCCTGGCGCTTCAGCCCGGCAAAGGTCAGGTTGCTGCTGCCCACATACGCGACCCGGGGCGCAGCGTGGTCCTGGCGGTGCAGCAGGTACAGCTTGGCGTGCAGCAGGAAGCCCAGGAACAGCTTGACCTGGACCTTGCCCGACTTCAGCTGCCGGCTCAAGCGACGCAGTCCTGCCTCGTCGCTGTTCGATGGAGCACCGAACATCAGCTGCTCCCGGAACGCTTCCGCCACACGGCGCTTGAAGCGCACGGCCGCCTGGTTGTCCATGCCCCCGGGCTTGTCGAGCAGGGTCAACGCAGCGCGCAGCTCGTCTTTGGGCATTTCCTGCATGCCCACCAGCAGGCGTGTCTTGGCATCGCCCTGGCCGCTCCAGAGTTCGGTGAGGTCGTCAATCAGTTTCCAGCCGCGCAGGTTGAAATACCCGACGCAGAAATCGGCGCGGACGGCGGACTGCATCGAGACCCTCAGATCGTCGAGCAGCTTGAGGTCAATATTATCGAGGATCTTGGGCATGCCTGTTCTAGGTCAGGCTATCCCAATAGCGTGGTGTGCGGTCGGTACCCTGTGGCTTGGAGAACCAGCGGTTCGACGACCTGAAGGTCTTGAGGGGTTGTGCTTCCTGCTGCTCGCCCCGTGCTGCGCCGTTAGAGCGTGACCCGATGCGCCGAGTCGGGTACCGGGTCTCTTCCCCCAGGGTCGTGAGCACCCATCCAACTTGCTGGATGCTCGATCCAGGGCGGAGGCGATGCCGACCCGTTCACCTGCCCTGTCAAAGAAGCGAACATCAGTACGTCGGTGCCCACCACGCCTCTCTTCTCGTTCTGTTCGGCCTCTTTCAAGTCGGCCAGATCGAAAAGGCATTCGAGCTCGGCCGTCCAGTCGAAGTAGGCTTCGGGGTCAAGGGCGAAGAGGGCTGCCAGTGCGGCCTGCACGCCCAACCACAGGGGAGCGCGGTCGAAGAGCAGCGCGCGGAGTGTCAGCGCACCCATGGCTCCAGAGAGGGCACCGGCCGCCCCCAGATGGCTGTCGATGTGCTCACCGAAGTCCAGTCGCCACCGGGCGGCCTGCTGCCAGGCGAGTGCGGTGTTCACCTGGTGTGCGTGGTCGCTGACATAGAACTGCGCGAGGCTGCCGTCAAAGCGCGCTTGACCGGCAGATCTACCGCAACGGGTGATCTGTGCGTGGCCCTTGATTTGCAGTCCGGTGGCCTGGAGGCGGGGGTCGCGCGAACTGCGGTAGACCGTCTTTTCGGAGCACCCGGCCAGGTGAGCGAGCACCTGGCGCGTGGTCATGAACGCGCAGCTCGTCGTGCCGGGTGCCTGTCCGGTCAGCAGCGCGCCTACCAGGGCCACGCCGACCAGGAGCGCACGCGAGGACGCGGGCATTTCACCGCGCGTCGCGCCCCAGGCGCGCGCCTGCTCTACCAGGTCTTCCAGCGCCTGAATCGTGAGCGGCGGCCGAGGTTCAGGTGGAACCTCATACCACTCGCCCTCCAGGTCGTCGTAGGTCAACTCAACGTGCCCCAGGCGACGCAGTTCAGCATCGTGGGCGGCTTGCTGCGTGGAGGAGAGCGTTGCCAGGAGGGACGCGGCGGCCAGCATTTGCCGCTTGTCGCGGGTCTGGAAAGGACGATTGCGGTCAACGCCGCGCCGGACGGCGTCGCGGGACACAGCGCGGGCACCGGGGGGAAGGAACTGGGGTGGAATTGGCGGGTGGGAGCGAGTAGAAGACGTCATGGTTCAACCTGCCTGAGGTGGAATGGGAAGTGGAGCCTGAGCCCTCGGGGCCAGGGCTCGAGTATCCCTGTCAGGCTCTGGCCATTCACCCTGGTGGGAACGCCTCCGGCCCGCTGGTCTCTCATCAACAGTCACTCGGACGCTTGGAATACGGCTCAAGCTCGGCCCAGAGGCAAGGCAACGTATGTCCGGACTCCTATGTACACGCTCTGCTTTCAGCAGAGGCTTTCTCTTCTGTAGTTGGGACATCTTCTTTCCGCGTCTGGGAGCCTTTTTTGAGGTCAAGCGTTGTTCTCTATCCAATCGTGCGGTCAGGGGCAAATGGCGATGCGTTCTGGGAGGGTGGTCGCGCGGAGGGGGCGCAGATCAGACTGGTCGGGCCATGAAGACCAGTAAAGAGAAAGAAGCGCAATTTCTGGCCCGCCTTGCGGGTGGAGCGGCTGGCTGCATCGTCAGTGGGGGCACTAAGGCCACAGCTCTCCGGGAGCTGCTCCAGACCGGTCACACTTCCTCCCCCGAGGAAGTGCTCGACATCCTGCATATCTTCGAGCGGGCCACAGGTGGCGAGTTTGGGCTGGCCGCGCGTTCCGAGCGTGCAGCCAGGGAGGTTGAGCGCGTGGTTGGGGTCGCCTATGGCCTCGAGCCTGATGTCCTGGATCGTGTCACCCTCAGTACGGCTCCTTGGACGGTTGAGCGTGTGACTGAACACCTTGTGAGTTCACGCGAGTTGCAGGCCATCACCCAGGGTGCTGGAGTGAAGCGTGTGGAACGGGAGGCGTTCAGAGCAACGCTGCTGCGTGACTCGGGCGTTATGTACAAGTACGCGACGCAACGCACTCGGGACCAACTGGACCAGGCGGGGCAGGTCTTTCGGAATTTGACCTGGGCGTGTCACCCTCATCACTTAATTCTGCGAGACGCCAGCGTCAGCGCCCGTGACAGGGAACTCGCGGAGGCGCATCACCTCAGCCTCAATCTTCGTCTGGGTCTGGTTCTGCTGGGGTCACATCACCGTATAACGGCGGGAGAGCTGTGGGAGTGGGTCGCCGAGCGTCAGCCCGAGGTGTTGGTGTTGGCCGCGCAGCAGGTGCGTGTCTTGCGCGCGCTGGGTGAAGGCCGCCTGACCTGCTGCTGGCGCGTGAAGTATTTGCTGAAGGAGACCCTCGCCCTTTGTGGGGCCGTTCATCTCTCAATGGAATTGAGCGGCGAGTGTCACGCGTTGTTCGACCTGGCGATGGAGATTGAGCGAGCGGCCTGACGGGTAGAACGGTTGTGAGTGGAGCAGCTGTGAGGAGCAGCGGAGTGATGGCCGCCTGGTCTGAAGGAGAGCAAAGTGCTTTGCTCCGGACGGCTCTAGCTGCCTGGACTGCTTAAGGGGTGTATATCGTTCCATTCCCTTTCAAACCTGCACTTGGGTCTGGTGTTGTGCCGGCAGCCGCCAATGACGACGGGGGAGTTGTTCGGGTGCTGCCGGCCTGATCGTCTGACACTGATGCACCATGATGTGCGGATTGTGACAAGTCCCATCGTAGAGCGGATGCAACTTTGTGGCGCTGCAATGGGAGGGATAGGCAGATTGAGCGTGCAGTACATGTCGCTCCTGGCCGACATTGCCGGCGGAGAAATCAGCTCTCGAGCGGCACGCTCGAGAGCTGGGCGTCGATTTTGCGCAAGATGGAGAGTAGGTCTAAGCCACTGCACAAGAAGGGCGGCATGCGCCGCCCCTCGCTTTTGCTGCTGTGTGCGCAAGCGGTCTCTTCAGGCCGTTAAAGCGCGTTGATGACGTCGTCAAGACGTTGGACGTTCGGGTCGACCGTGCGAGCCGCAGTCAGGAAGTCTGCTTCTGCATGCGGCGTGCGGGAGCTCTGAAGCCAGGGCCACATGGCGGTGTGAAGCGCCGGGCTGTCATACAAGGGGTTGAGCGGCGCAGCCTGGGAGCGTACTGGGCCAAGCACGTTGCGAACAGCCGCCCACAATATGGCCCGCCGCAAGACGTCAAGTTCCACTGGGGCTGGGCAGACGTCCCCAACAGGCAGCAGGCCCAGGTGCGCCCCCACATTGATGGCGAGCAGGCCGTCGTACAGACGCTGGCGGGCGGGTGCCGCCTGGGCACGGCCGTAGCAGCCTGCGAGCAGGTAGTCTCGTATGAGCTGAAAGTGGACACCACAGGGCTGCCATAGGCTCATGGTGAAGAGCTGCAGCACCTGCAGGGGTTGGCCCGAACCCGCGTACAGCGCGGCGATCTCGAGGCGGGCCCGCTCAACAGGGTCAGGCTCGTGGGCGATGTTCAAGAGCATGCCTGAAGAGTCGGCAGCTGCCGGGTCGGTCTCTTCGAGGAGGTAGCCCATGCCCTGCAGCATGGCCTTGAAGGTCAGTATCAGCGTGCCGTCCGGGTTGAACAGCACGTCCGCAATGATGTCATGGAAGCTTGGCGATTCGGGGGTCGGCAGGAAATTGACAGTGGTCTGCATAGGGAGCCTCCGTGGGCCCGAGCCTGAGTGGCCCAGAGCCCCTAGAGGATTCCAGGCGTTCCGGAAATCTTCCCTCCCTGCCCACCGGGATTTACAAAGCGGTCTGGATGGTGTAGATGGGCGGAGATCCTGATCCTGAAGGGGCGGCCTAGGGCAGTGACCTTCGGTGCAGGCGTAGGACTCCTCGCCGGTTCGAGGGGCGCAGGCTGTCCTGGCCCGGCAAAGTGGCCGGGCTTCTAAGGCCACGCCGCTTACACTTCTGGCACCATGACACCTCGTATGTCCGACGCTTGGTATCACCTGCTCCGGTGCGTCCACTACCTCGGCTATCACACGGCAGACACCATGAGCTACACCTTTGACCGGGCTCGACTCTTCACGTTGGTGACCAGCAACGAAGCTGAAGTCAGAGAAATTGAGGGGCTCCTGAAGGAAAGCGGCAAGCCCAAGGCCCGTGATGCGGCCATCTGGGTGATAGAAGGCCGTGCGGAGGGCAACGCTACCGTATACCGTCTTCGGGAAGTCTTCCATCCCCGGGAGGTCACGCTCGCCCAGCCGGAGCACACGCCGGGCGCGAAAAAGAAGTTCGTCTACAGCCTGGATGGCAAGGGAGCTGGCAAGGATCTGGGGGAGTCCCTGGTCTTGAATGGACGGCCCTGGTTCAAGGCCTTTTTCGAAGAATCAGGGCGCTTCGGCTTTGGGCTTGACCACCTGAGGAACCCGGAGGTGAAGGAGCACTTTCTCGAACTGGTGCGCCCGTTCTACCAGGAATCGACGTGAACGGAGCCGTGGACGACGTGATAAGGCCGGTGAAGACGGCACCTGCCTGAGTTCTGTCAGTCGTGCTGTGGCAGATTACTCCGAAGAGTCCTCCCCGTTCATTCAAAAGGCATCGTCATGCATACCTCCCTCCAGCACGAGCAGATCCGGAACGTCTTTCAGTACCTCAAGGAGTTCACGGGTCTGAAGTACAAGCCCCAACGCACCGACCGTGGAGACGCCCTGATCTGGCTGCATACGCTGCCCGACGACAAGCGGATCGTGAACGCGGGCCGTCAACAGCCGGAGGAATTGGATGAAGACTGGCTGGTTATTCACAAGCCGCGCTTTGCGCCTGCACCGAAACGGCCTGATCTGCTAACGGGATGGGTGGACGGGCCGCTGGACCAGCCTGACCACCCACCCGTCATTCGCTCAGAGAGGCTTATGGAAAAGCCCGATCTGGAGGACAACGACGAGGAGGAAGCGGTGCAGGGGACGGTGCTTCTCAGGGAGCAACCTGAGGTGCTTCGAGCTTGGGCCGCCTATGAAGGCCTATGGTCGGCCTGGGCGGAGGGAGAGCGGCGCTCGCACGAAGTCCAGCGACACTATTCGCAGCTGTTCGACTTCCACCAGAAGCTCAGTGCCGAAAGCGAACGGTATGAGCTGCGCCTGGGGCTGGGGCATCTGACGTGGCGGGCAGCGGCAAGCGGCGAAGTGAGGCGTCACCTGCTGACGGCGCGCGCCTCGCTGGAGTTCGATCCACTCCAGGGCGTGCTGAGCGTCCGCGCGGCGGGGGATGGGGCAGGGACCACGCTTGAACAGGACATGCTGGACGCTGAGGACCGCGTTGGTCCTGCAGTCCAGCAAGCCATCCAGGCGGCGTTGAAGGAAGGCGGTGACGACCTGTGGAGCGGTCAGACCCTGCCGGCGCTGCTGGAGACGTGGGTGAATGCCGTGGGCGACCGGGGCCGGTACGAGAACGACCTGCGGCCCGTAGTTGGCTCGCCGGACCACCCGACGGTGCACTGGGCCCCCGCCCTGCTGCTGCGGCGAAGGGGCGAGAGGTCTCTTCTCGCCGCGTACGACAGCATCCTCACTCAGTTGGACACTGCCCCCGCACTTCCAGACAGCATGCGCCGCTTCCTGGGCGACCGTTCTCCTCAGGGCCAGCCAGCAGGACCGCCGAGTGCGGACAAGACCCTCTACTTTCCCAAAGCGGCCAACGAGGCGCAGCGGGACATCATTCGTCGGCTCCAGCGTGAACAGGGTGTCCTGGTTCAAGGTCCCCCCGGCACCGGCAAGTCGCACACCATCGTCAATCTCGTCAGTCACCTGCTCGCCACGGATCAGAAAGTGTTGGTGACCAGCCATACCGCGCGGGCGCTGAAAGTGCTGCGCGACCAGTTCCCCGCCGAACTTCAGGGGCTGTGCATCACCCACCTGCTCGGAGAGGAAGGCGCGCAGGCCGCCCTGCAGGGCAGCGTGGGCGAGCTTCTGTACCGGTTCACCAATCGTCACCCGGAGCAGGAAGATGCGCAGGAACAGCTGCTGTTCAGCCGTCTCGAACGGGCTCGCCAGCAGGAAGACCAGCTGCTGAACACCCTGCAGCAGATCCGTGAGGCGGAAACCGGCCACCTCACCCTCTTCGGCTACCAGGGGACAGCCCAGCAGATTGGAGCGCGCCTGCGCGCCGAGGAGGGTGAATTCGAATGGCTGAATGACCTGACCGACGCGCAGCGTGACGTGCCGCTCACGAATGCGGAAGCCGTAAAGCTTCTCAGCCTGCTGCGTGACGTAAGTCCCGAAGAAATCTTCTCTTTGAATCTCGCGCGCCCTGATCCAGAAGACCTGGCCCGGCCGGAAGACTTTCTGCGCTTCGTGCAGGCCGAGGAACGGGCCGCGCGACACGCCGCGTCTCAAGGGGAGGCCCGGGCGAGCAGCGCCTATCCAGCGCTGGAACGTGCCACCTCAGAGGCCCGCCGACTTGTAACGCAGCGCGTTGAAGCTTTGTTGGCGGCCGCTGAGACGGAACGCGGCCGCCCTGCGTCCTGGGTGCCTGGGGCGGTGGAAGCCCTGCTCAAGGAGCAGGGGGGACGCTGGCAGGAAATCGCCCGGCAGAGTGGGGACGCGTTGCCCACGCTGCTGGAACGCGTTGAACAGCTTGAGCAGCCTGTAAGCGGATTGGACGGACGGGACCGCCTTGCCGTGGAGGGAGACGCAAAGGTGCTGCTCGAGCACCTGACGGGCGGTGGCAACTGGGGGAACTTGCTGTTCAAGCCGGCTGCGGTGAAGACGCGGCAGTACCTGCGCACAGACGTGAAGGTGAACGGCCGCGCGGCGGATGCGCCCGATGCGCTGCGCGCCTTGCTGGAGCACTTCAGTCTCTCGGCGCGCCTGGACCAGATTCGGGCGCTCTGGGCCAGTCAGGGCGTGACGGTCAGCGGCCCGCTGCGACTGCAGGTCACTGAGCTCGAAGAGCACCGCCAGACCCTTGCCCGGGTGCTGAAGCTACGCGCCCTGCTGGAAGAGGCGCAACGGGCTGTGCGGGCAATCTCTGGCCTGCCGCAACCGCAATGGTGGGAACCGCAGGCGTTGCGAGACCTGATCGCAGCTGCGAATGCGGCAGAAGCGGCTGAGGACGTTCGGATCAGCCGTGACGCCTTAGACGCGCTGCTGCCCCGCTTGCACGCGCTGAAGGCGGGAGGCCGGCCACATGACGTGACGGTCGAGTTGATCCGGGCCATTGAGGGGCGGGACGCGGATGCATATGGGCGCGCTTACCTGCAGGTGCAGCACTTGGTGAACCGGATGAAGTTGGCATCCTTGCAAAGCGAGCTGATGTCGCGTCTCCACCGGGCTGCGCCCGCCCTGGCCCATGAATTGAAGATCACCTTCGCGGAATCTTTCTGGGATGCCCGCCTGGCGTCCTTTGAAGCTGCGTGGAACTGGGTCCGGGCGGACCTTCGCCTCACCGAGCTGGCCAACCCGGATACCGAAGTGGAGGTGCGCGAGCAGCTGGCAACTGCTCGGCAGGAGCAGAACCAGATGCTCGGGGAGCTCGCGGCGATCAAAGCGTGGCGGAACACGCTGAACCGCATGACGGCGAACGAGCAGGCCGCGCTGGTGTTGTGGCAGCAGGCCGTCCGCAGAATAGGTAAGGGAACCGGGAAGCAGGCTGGCAAGTGGCGGCAGGTGGCGCAAGACGCGCTGAGCAAGGCCCGGAGCGCCATTCCCGCGTGGATCATGCCGATTCACCTCGTCGCTGAAAATTTCGCGATCAGCCCCGGCATGTTCGACGTTGTGATCGTAGATGAAGCGTCGCAGGCGGGTCCAGAGGCGCTGTTCCTGACGTTCATCGCCAAGAAGATCGTCATTGTCGGTGACGACAAGCAGATTGAACCCGACGGAGTCGGTATCTCCATCGCTCAGGTAAACGCCTTGGAGCAGCAGTACCTGAAGGGGGTTGCAGGGGCTGCGGTCATTGCGGACCCTAAGGCAAGCCTGTTCGGATTCGGGGGTTACGCTTATCCAGGGCGTCTTAGCCTGCGCGAGCACTTCCGCTGCATGCCGGAGATCATCAAGTTCTCTAGCGATCTCAGTTACGCGGACACGCCGCTGATCGCCTTGCGTCAATTTGGCTCGGACCGCCTTCCGCCCCTGATGCCCTGCAAGGTGGAGGGTGGGTACACCCTACCCAAGGGAGACAAAGTCAATCCAGTCGAGGCGCGTGCCATCGTTGATCAAATCAAAGAGTGCCTGGCTGATCCGAAGTACGCGGGGAAGTCCTTCGGGGTGATCAGCCTCCTCGGTAGCACCCAGGCTGTGGAGATCTCGCGCCTGCTGCGCGCTGAGATCGGCGAAGCCGAAATCGTGGACCGCAAGTTGACCTGCGGCGACGCCTACACCTTTCAGGGAACGGAGCGCGACGTCATCTTCCTGAGCATGGTCGCCAGTCCAAGCGAGGGTGGGCGAGAGATGAAAGTCGGGCGGGACAGCCCCACCTTTCAGTCGCGGTACAACGTGGCGGTCAGCCGTGCCCGTGATCAGCTGTGGCTCTACCACAGCGTGGACGTGAAGGGCCTGCACCCAGAGGACCTGCGGGCCTCGCTGATTCAGCATATGCACAACCCGGAAGTGCCGAGTCTGCAGCCTCTCAAGAACGCTGAGGTCGACACGCTGCGTGAATTGGCCAGGCGACCGGGTAGGGCTAACAGTCCTCGTCCTGCTCCATTCGACAGCTGGTTCGAGGTCGACGTGTACTTGGATTTGGTGAACCGCGGTTACCGTGTGGTGCCGCAGTACAAGCTCGCTGGATACAGCATTGATCTGGTCGTGGAAGGTTTGCGCGGCCGACTGGCTGTGGAGTGCGACGGCGACTACTGGCATGGGCCCGATCAATACCGAAAGGACCTGGCGCGGCAGCAGACGCTGGAGCGAGTCGGAATGGAGTTCTGGCGGGTTCGAGGGAGCACGTATGCGCGCGACCCTGAAGCGGCTCTGCAGGACCTGTGGCAAACCCTTTCGCGTCGAGGCGTCTTTCCCGACGGCGACCCACGCAACTTTCAGGTCAGCCAAGACGCTTCTGCAACGCCACCGGGGAAGTCCCCATCCAACAGCCAAAGCACGGCTCAGCAAGGCGTCTCCTCAGCCATCCCAGCGGTTCAGGATGCAGGGCAGCAAGACACCACTCAGGTTCTTCCTCCGGTATCGTCGTCGACCACTTCTGTATCAGATACGTCAGCGCAGCCTGCCACGAATGTATTCCTGCAGCCGTACGTGCGTTGGACACAACGCCCTCTCCCAGATCCGCGCACCCTGAGCAACTTGGATCCAGTCGCCGAAGGCTTGCAGGCCATCGTAGAAGTCGAGGGGCCAATGACGGCGCGGCAGGCGTATCAGCTGTACTGCCAGGCTGCGGGCGTGCGCTTCGGGCAGACCACCAAGAGCTTGCTGAATAAAGCCACGACCCGCGCCCTGAAGGCAGGGCACCTGCTCGCCGCTGACGAATGGGGGACACCTGGTGTCCTGGACAAGGTCATCCGGGTCCCCGACAGCCCCGCCGTGAGGTTGCGGGAAGCAGGCCCCCGCAAGCTCAGCGACGTTCCACCGTCTGAGCTTGCGGCGCTCATGGCGCAATTGGTTCGCTTGGAACCTGGACTTGGCAAGAAAGAGCCCGAAGAACTCTACCGCGGCGTGTTAGCCACCTTCGGTGCGCAGCGCCTTACGGAGAATGCTCGAGAGGTCTTGGATCGAGCTCATGTTCTCTACCAACAGCCTGGATAGTTGGGATCTACGGGATAAGTGGCTGGAGCACGACAATGCTCCAGCTACTTGTAGATCATCATGTATCGCAGTGCCCGGCGAGCCGTGCGCCTTGACTCGGGAAGGTATGCGGAGGGAAGGCAGCGCAGACGACATCCACAGCGCCAAGAGGCTTCATCGACCTCTCGTACGAGCGAGGTGACCGCCAGAGGATGCCGTGCGGCAAGAGGTACGTCGCTTCCCTGCGGGGCGATAGGAGACGACCACAGCTGAACGGCTTATCTGGAGTGCACTCGGCCTATGCCTTACACCCTTCACGAACGCCTCTCTATTGATCTCGGCTGAAGTTTAGGACGGAAGGTAGCTGTGGAGGAGGCGAGCGGGGAGTCGGACATACCGGACGCGCGCCCATCCGACCTTGAGGCGCGCCTTCAATTCCTTCAGTGTCTGTGCACAGAAGTTCCCCAGGACGTTGCGCTTGACATAGGCCCACACCAGTTCAATGGGATTGAGTTCCGGAGCGTACGGCGGGAGATATTGCAGAGACAGCCGTGCTTCACCTGTTGCGAAGGCCGTGACGGCCTTCGATTTGTGGATGCCGGCGTTGTCGAGGACGACCACGACCTCTCCTGGGACATGCGTCAACACGTGCTGCAGGAAGCGAATCACGTCCGGACTCTTGAACGCGCCGTGTTGCGTGTGTTGCAGGAACTGGCCGGCAGTGGTGAGTGCACCGATAGTCGACACCTTGTCCCAGCTGGCTTTGCCGAATACGACGGGCGTGCGGCCCCGCAGCGCCCAGGTATGCTTCACCGTGCCTTTCAGGCTGAACCCCACCTCATCCAGGAAGACCAGGGTCGCTCCCGCCGTTACTTTTTTTTGATCTCGGGCAGGACGGTCTGAATCCAGGTGGCCACCGCTTCCGGATTCTGTTCCAGCGCGCGTTGATCGGGCTTCTGGCGGGAGAAGCCCAACTGGTGCAGGATTCTCCGAACGTGGTCGCGATGATGCCAGATGTCGAAGTGACGACCGATGACCTCCCGGACGCGCGGGGTCGTCCAGCTCGCGTCGGGGAAGCCATGCACCTGTGCGCCTTCGTTGAGCAGTCGCTTCAGGGTCTCTCGCTGCTCTCCGGAGAGTGCTGGCACTCTCCCCGTGGTGATGGTGGCCTGCAGTGCACCTGGACCCTGGTGCCGCAGGAGGTGCCTCCAGGTGCGCAGAGTACTCATGGAGACACCCAGAAGCTCCGCGAGTTCCTTGCTGCTGTATTGCCCAGTTTCGAGCAGCTTGAGGAAGTGCAGTCGACGTTCTTCAAGTTGAGCTCGCGTCAGGCGCGAGGGCAGCCAACGGTCCGTCATTCACCCATTCTAACGTCCGCAACTTCAGCCGGGATCAATAACAGTAGTGAGGTCTTCCGCCGATCGGATATGGTGGCAGGGACTGATCGCTTCAGAAAGGCCCACCGACCCCATGACGCATAACGTTCCCTGCCGAGATCTTCGCCCTACCCATGGCCAGACCATGAGTAAAAGGCAGTTGGATCGCCTGCTTAAAGACATTGAGCAACATGGGGTTCGTGAGCCGGTCAAGTACGTAGTTGACTCCCAGGGGCATAAGTGCATAGTCGATGGACATCACCGGTGGATAGTCGCGCGGAAGTTGGGTCTGCCTGAGATACCAGCGCAAGAGGTCCAACTTCCTATTGGCGGTTACAAAGATGAGAAAGACCTTGAGTACTATGGTGAATAACCCTTGCTTAGAGGAGGTGTAAAATGGCAACTTGGCAGGTCGACCTGAAGATTGCACCCGCACACAAAGTAGGGCGCTTTCTTGAAAGTGTGTCTCGCTATCGTGATGCTGATGAAGCCTTTGAGAGCTTAATATCATGGGATCAATATGTTGATAAAGGCTTTCATCGGAAGCCTTTTAGGTATACCAGCGGTCTATATAAAGAAGACCGTAATAAAAATGATAGAGAGATTCTAAATAGTAAGAGATTTTTGCAGCAATTATCTAATACTCTTGAAGGAATCCTCCCACAGGAAAAGCACTGGGACGAGAATGCCATTATGTGGGGTTCTTATGATGGCGATCGTGTTGAGGTCCTTTTGGAAAAGGGACATGTAGCTGAAATAACTATCCGATTTGATCTACGAAAATTTTCTGAACTTAAAGATCAAGGCAATGATAAAAAATTTATATACGTAATGATTGAATTTGTTCAATCTCAGCATGCCATATTCGTAGACCATAAGGCTCTTATTCCTCCTCTCTTTGAAAGCCTGTTCGATCATATATCTAACTCTTCTGCTCATATGTTTGTTAAGGAGCCAGAATTATATTTTGAAGGGCTTAATAAATACTTTTCGCATCGGGATTGAGGCATCCTTCTGCTTGACAACATTGTGGGCGGCGTTCCCTTAAACTTAGAGGGTTGACGGTATGGCTGAGTTCAGGGGGAGGTAGGCCTTCCACACTTCCACGGGATCCATATCTATCAACGTCGTCAAGTCAAATACCTTACCGTCGATTAGCGATGTGACGATGTGATATCCCGCAGCGTAATGCTTGTGCATCTCTAGGAAAGATTTTAGGGCTGCGTCTTTGGGGTCATTAAGCTTCTTAGGATCGTCGTGCCGTTCGTGCCTGAAGTCGTGCAACTGTACGAGGTCTTCCGGGACTGCTAAGTCGCTTGCACCACTCTTTACGTCGGCGGGCGACATGTTCTCCCGCACGAAGGCCTCCGCTACCCCCTCCTCAATGGCTAGGCGTAATAGGTACAGGTCCAAGGCGTCATGCGCCGCTGTCTCCGCAGGGGGGCTGTACAGAACGTGCAGCAACTCGTGCGTCAAGACCGCTTCTAGGCGGCGGGCATTGAAGGTCTCAATCCCAACTAGGATTGCTGGGTACTGTCGGTTGCCACGCAAGTCGCCCCGTATTTCTAATGTCGGGTCGTCCAGGGATGTCACCTGGTACAGCAGGATGTCTAACTCGAGCACATCAGATGAGAAAGGGTATTTGATCTGAATGTTCGACACAGTGCGCCTTACCTGCTCCTTAACTGCTGTGATGTCTTCAGACAGGGTCCATTCTGCACTGCGCTTAGATGGATGCGATACTAAGTCCAGTAACTTCTCCTCCCAACGATTGAAAGGGTTGAACTCGTGCCTGTCGTGCTGTGCACTTAGCACCCTCACACTCACACCATGAGAACTTTGCATAAATTTATTCATGTCATCTCCTTTTCAGCGTCCAAAGAGTGAAATATCTACCCTCGGATATGTGTATAACATAACATTTCATGTCATGAGAATGGTGTGAAAATGCGTCGCAGACGGAGAAAACAAGGATTCAAAGTACTCAGGTGAGAATCCAAGAGGGTCTGGATTGTCGCAGCAGGGCACGTTGGGAACTCGTCAGCCATTCTGGGGAGACCGGAGGTAAAGAGATGCTCCTGCGTGATCACTACGTGTGCTCAAGCATTGCCCGCCTTCAGAAGGTCTCGTGCCAGAAGGTGCAGGCCGCTGTGTAGATCCATCATGTCTTCGAGCCCGACACCGGCGTCACGAAATTCTTTCAGGAGATACGTGCAACGCTGCGTATAGGCGCGCATCAGCACTCCGGGCGACCCATCGTCGAGCTTCTCGCGCTTGCTCTTGCCGTACAGATGCTCGATGGCTTTCCCGCCGTAGGTGGGCATGTAAAAAGGGAAGCGGGTCGGATCAGCCACGTACAACAGGTAGGAGGCGACTGTGGTTCGCGCTCCGAGCCCGTTGAAGGCCTTGCTGTTCCTGGGCTTCAAGCGGTCAAGCGCTGGGTCGAGGATGACCCAGAACGTGTCGACCTGCTCGGCACGCAGCGGTGATGTCCAGAGCGCCTCAAGCGCCGCGCGGAACTCCGTCGGAGCGACCGCCGCAAGTTCGTTGAGCGGGTCCTGGAGTTGCCAGCCGAGCAGATCGAGGGCACCGCCGCCAAGCACGTCCACACGTTCCTGAAGCGTTCCGTCGAGAAAAGCCTGCAGGTGCGTGCGCACCTTGGGCACGCCGCGTGACTTGTAAGCACGTTCATGCTTTCGGATGTCGTCCAATCGCGTCTTGAGGTAGTCGGCAGTGGCGTAGAACTTTTCGCGGTCCATGGTCCGTCTCAGTGTGCCGCAAAGGTTGGCTGCAAGCCGACCCACTCTAGGCCAGAGCTCTTGAAGCGCCGTGGCCCAACGTCATTCGCAGAGATAGATAGTGCGTCCTGCGTAAGCAGGGGCTATAGCGGGCCGTTCCATACACCGCACATATCCTTGGTGCCGGAAGAGGGGGGATTATCCATAGCGGCCTTGAGCCTGTGCCTTCAGCTACGATAAGGCAATGAATCCTGGCGAGGTATACATCTTAATCAATCCAGCCATGCCGGATATGGTCAAAATTGGAAAGACCACACGCAATGTGAATGACCGAGTTCGGGAACTGTCGGCAGCCACGGGGGTGCCACAAAAATTCATCTTGGTCTACCATCGACGCTTTGATGACGTTGATCAGGCGGAGGCGGCCATTCATGCCGCACTGCAGGCGAGGGGGGTTCGAGCATCTCCAAACCGTGAGTTCTTTCTGATCTCACCCACCGATGCTATCAATCAGTTGCTCACCATTTCGACGCTGGATGTCACTCCATCGGTAGAGCAGGCAGGCAATGTGTCAGCAGACGTACGTGAAATGGCGGCGTTACTAATCGACGAAGGTGAGGACCACCTATATGGTGCGGGAGGTAAAATTGCCGACCCATATAAAGCTGCGGCCTGCTTTGAGAAAGCTATGAACTTGGGCAGCGCTTTAGCTACAGCCAAATTGGGAGCACTGTACTGTGACGAGGATAGCCCCATAGCTAATCGTAGAAAGGGGGAACAACTCCTCCTAGACGCAGCGAATCGTGGCGTTCCAGAGGCCCTAAGCTCATTGGCTAATTTCTATGACTATCAGGAGAGAAGTGAGGATTCCAAGTCAATGTGGGTGCGCCTCCTCACTGAATGCACCAATGAACCTCCCAGGGAAATGGCAAGCTATTGCATTCCATTAGTGATTCGGTTGTATCACGAATACCGAGATCCAGAGCTCATTGATCTGCTCCGTCCGTACCGCGATCAACTGGTGAATCTTTGGGAAGCTTTTGTGCATAGAAGTCGTAATGAGCCAGAAAAGCAATCCCGATTCGTCAATCAGTTGCAGATGATTTCAAGATGGTAGGGATACAGAGCGAAGCGGGAGATATACTGTCTCACGAGTAGCTGGCGTAAAATGATTTAACTCTGCACAATAAATTGTGTTGACATGACTCTTTTAGATCTGAGAATTAGTTACGATTAAGTAAGAAGCATCTAAATGGCACTCATGCATCAAGCTTGATTAGTACGCCTTCAGCAAGCAGCAGAGAGTGCAGTACTTTCGCCGATGTACCCGCCTCCTTGGCCGCCGCGCTGAACAGGGGAAAGTCAAGGCTAAGATCCCAAAATGTGAGTAGGTTCACTTTGCTGTTCCACCGATATCATCTGGTTCACTCCAAGTCAGCGTGAGGAGCTGCCGCAACTCGTTGGGTCAACGTACAGGAGGCCTATTTGGTCTTCGTCACCAACTCTGTCACCAGCGCTTGGGGCGCAGCTCTTCAGTCCTTGAGAGACTGTTGCTCACGCTCGAATAGTTCCGGTCCCACACCGGAACTATTCGAGCGCAGCCTGTCACCAGCCCGTCACCAATCCGTCACCAAAGCCCCTCAAAAAGTTAGGTGTAAGGGGGGGAGGAGGGTTGAGGCCAGAGAAAAGATCCTATCCAGAACGGGGAATATTTTCGCGCTGGGACGCTCTTTTTAATTTGCAAGCGGAGGGTCAAGAGTTCGAATCTCTTAGCCTCCACCAGAAAAGACCGCGCGTCAAGCGCGGTTTTTCTATTGATCCGTCGGCCTACTGGTCCGTCGGCTTGGGGTTCGTCCCTTCAGGCTCAAGCCCACCAAACTGAAAGCGCGCTAGGTGGGCATTCAAACAGCTTCCAAACTGACCTCACCGTGCGCCCGCCGTGCCTCCAAGGCGCCGCCGGCCCACCTGATCTACTTCGTGGAGGGCATGGACAGCGCAAACTGCGGGCGGAAGGTGGAGCGCATGATGGCGTTGATGCCCGGGGCGATGGAGGCGCAGACCAGCTGTGTTCGGCAGATCCTGGACCTGAGTCTGGACGAGGCCGCGGCGCCGCGCGGTACTGGAGGGCAACCCCAAGCCACTGGGCAATGGTCCCTCGCCGCGAGTGGGAGCCGGCGAAGGTCAGGTCACGGCGCTCCACGTGCACAATGCCGGAGCGGCGCACATTCGCGTTGCTACCCCGGCCCAGCTTCGGCGGCCCTGATACACCACGGGGCAGGGCCGGCTCGCCGTGTCCTCGGGCGTGCTTCTGGCCGGCGCGTGGCTGTTCCGGCTTGGCAGCGCCCCGATTTTCCACACCTGGGTTCCTGGCCGCCACAGGGCTGGGCGTCTGGCCTTTTGGGCGTCTGGCCTTTGCCCCAAAAGGCCCTCGCCAGCGCCCGCCTGCGCGCGGTAGACCACGCCCAGGAATGAAAGGGCGGCCGCTAGGGCAGCCGTCCCAGGCGTTCCGTCAGCAGCTCGAAAAAGGCCACGTCGTCCACGCCCACGGCCACCGAGACGTTTGCCGCCTCGCCGGTCACCCCGTACAGATCGCACACGGTGCGTCCGAAGTTCAGACCCTCTTGCGTCTCGACAGCCACGCGCATGGGCTTCATTTCGCACAGCTCCGGGCGCAGGACGGCGGCCATCGCGAGGGGATCGTGCAGCGCGCCGCCGGTCAGGCCGTATCTCTCACGGTACATCCCAGCGTAGAAGCTCAGCAGCTCGGCGCAGACTGCGCCCACACGGTTCCCCAGGCCGTGCAGGCGCTCCACCCGGTCCGGTGTGGCGAGGGCCTGCATCGTCACGTTCAGGCCGAACATCCGCACGGCCGCGCCCGACTCCAGCACGATCCGGGCGGCGTGTGGATCGGCCAGCGCGTTGAACTCGGCGGCGGGGGTGCGGTTGCCCTGCCCGGTACTTCCGCCCATCCACACCACCTCGCGCGTGAGGGCGGGCAACTCCGGCGCGAGGCGAAAGGCCAGCGCCACGTTCGTGAGGGGTCCCGTCGCCACCAACGTCACCTCGCCGGGCCGCTCACGTAGGGTACGGACGATGAAGTGGGCGGCGTGTTCGGCTTCCACCGTTCCGCGCGGCTCAGGGAGGTCACGGGCAGGCAAGCCGGTCTCGCCGTGAACCCTCGTGGCCGTAATCGCCTCGGTCAGCAGGGGCCGGTCCGCGCCCGCGTACATGGGCACGTCCTTTCCCGCCAGCGCCAGCACCACGCCCGCGTTGCGGGTGGTGAGGTCCAGGCCCACGTTGCCGTGAACGGTGGTCAGCGCGAGCACGGCGAGGTCTTCCGGACTGGCGAGCGCCAGCAGCCACGCCACGGCGTCGTCAAGGCCGGGGTCGCCATCCAGAATCACGGGGAGAGGAAGGCCAGGGCGCGCGGAGGTCATGGGGAGCATTGTGTCCCGGCGGGCACCGCTGAAGTGGTGAACGCGGGCTTTAGGCTGGGCCTACACCCGGCCCCACCGCGCCTGCCATCATGCGTCGGCTGAGCTTTTTCGTCTTCTCAGTTCAGGAGGATTTTCATGACCCAGAACTCAGGCAACGCGGCCCAGAGCGGCATCTTCAACATCGGCGGGGACCTTACCGTGAATCGCCTCGGTTTCGGCGCCATGCGCGTGACGGGCGAGGGCGTGTGGGGCGATCCCGCCGACCGGCAGGAGGCCCTGGCCACCCTGCGCCGTTTGCCGGACCTCGGCGTCCGGCTCATCGACACCGCCGACTCCTACGGTCCCGCGGTCAGCGAGGAGCTCATCCGCGAAGCCCTGCACCCCTTTGACAGCGTGGTAATCGCCACCAAGGCAGGACTGACGCGCACGGGGCCGAACGTCTGGATTCCCTGCGGACGGCCCGAGTACCTCAAGCAGCAGGCGCACCTCTCGCGTCGCCGCCTCGGTGTGGAGCGAATCGACCTGTGGCAGCTGCACCGCATTGACCCCCAGGTGCCCCGCGACGAACAGTTTGGCGCGGTCCGCGAGCTGATGGACGAGGGCGTGATCCGCCACGCGGGTCTCAGCGAGGTGAGTGTGGAGGAGATCGAGGCCGCCCGCCGCGTCTTTCCCGTTGCCACCGTACAGAACCTCTACAACCTGACGAACCGCAAGTCCGAAGACGTGCTGGAGTACTGCGGGCGCGAGGGGATCGGCTTTCTGCCCTGGTATCCGCTGGCGGCGGGACGGCTGGCGCGCGAGGGCAGCGTACTGACCGAGGTGGCCGCGCGCCTGGGGGCCACGCCGTCGCAGGTGGCGCTCGCCTGGGTCCTCAAGCGCAGCCCCGTCATGCTGCCCATTCCGGGCACGGGCAAGGTCAAGCACCTGGAGGAAAACGTTGCGGCAGCGGCCCTGACGCTGACCGATGAGGACTTCGCCCGTCTGGACGAGGTGGGCCGTGAGGAGTGGCGGCAGAGCCAAGCGGCGCGGGACTGACCTCTTCCTCGGAGCTGAATAAAGACTCTCTCCGTCCAGACCGTACCCTGGAGCACGGCGCGCCGGACCAGGGACGGCAGAATGCCTCCATGACCCTGCCCGTCCTGCGCGCCCTCGTTACGGGGAACCCGCCCCACCGCATTCCCCAAACGGAGGTGCGGGAGGCGGCCCGCGCCTTGTTTCCCCGCATGGCTGCCCGCGCGCACATGCTCGACGTGTTCGGTAACGCCCAGATCGAGACCCGTTCGGTGGCCCGCCCCCTGGAGTGGTACGCCGAGCCGCACGGCTTCGGCGAGAAAAACGAAGTCTTCGTGCAGGAGGCCCGCGCCCTCACCCTGCGCCTGGCCCGTGAGGCGCTTCAGCGGGCCGAACTCGCCCCAGGGGACGTGGACGCCGTGATCGCCGTGAACACCAGCGGGATCAGTGCCCCCAGCCTCGACGCTTACCTGATCGAGGAGCTTGGCCTCAACCGCCACGCCCTGCGTCTGCCGCTCTGGGGTTTGGGTTGCGCGGGCGGCGCGGCCGGCCTCGCGCGGGCGGCGGACCTCGTGCGGGCAGGCCACCGCCGGGTACTGTACGTGGCCGTCGAGATGTGTAGCCTGACCCTGATCCAGGGCGACGAGTCCAAGAGCAACTTTGTGGGCACCGCCCTCTTCTCCGACGGCGGCGCGGCCCTCGTCGTGACGGCCCCCGACGTACCCGGCCCACCACCCCTGCTCACCCTGCACGGCGGCTACTCCACCCTCATCGAGGACAGTGGGGACATCATGGGTTGGGACGTGGTGGACGACGGCCTTAAGGTGCGCTTTTCCCGCGACATTCCCACGCTGGTGCGCTCCATGATGGCGGAAAACGTCGCCGAAGCCTTCAGCACCCACGGCTGGCAGCGTGAGGACGTAGGAACGTTTGTGGTCCATCCTGGCGGCGTGAAGGTCCTCACCGCTTACGAAGAAGCCCTGGGCCTGTGCCCGTGTGCCCTCAATCCCAGCCGTGAGGTGCTGCGCAATCACGGCAACATGAGCAGCGTGACCGTGCTGTTCGTGCTGGAGGAAGTGTTGAGGAAGGGGCCGAAGGGCAAGGGTCTTCTGAGCGCGATGGGTCCGGGCTTCAGCGCAGAACACGTGCTGCTGGAATTCTGAGGTTGGCCCTGGCGCAGCGGAAGTTCAAGGGGTCCTTGCTCTGTAGATCCAATATCCATAGCGCCGTCTGGCGCCGTACGGCGTAGGGGCGGCAAGACGAACGAAGGGGGCGGGCGTACCCGCCCCCGGTAGACTTCCGCTGGGCTGCGCCGCGCGCTCAGTAGTACAGGATGTCCCAGTGGTTGGCCCAGTATTCGTCGGCATAAATGTTGCCCGCAGCGCTCTGATAGCGCGGGGCCCCGTCGCCCCGGTCGCTGATCCGGGTAAAGCTGTTCCGAATGTAGTCTCCGATGCAGGTGTACTTGCTGATATCCAGCTTATAGCCGTTCCAGTGGCTGTACGTTCCGCTCGAATGTCCAGTTTCGGTCCCGCCCGTGATGTTGATCGCGCAACCCGAGGCCCGCTTCAACGTGAGAATGCCGTCGGTGGTGCCTGAGTTGACCTGTTCGAGGGAAGTGCAGCTGCTGTTGTACCGGTCGCTGCAGTTCCCACTCGAGGAAATGGTGATGCCAGCAGCCTTCACCCGCGCCCGCGCATCCGCATCCGAGAGCTTGACGCCACTGAGGGCCTGGAGCGGCACTTCTTCCGGAGTCTGCGCGTCGAGGACAGTCCCTCCCTGCGGCCCCTGAAACGTGGGGGCTGGCGACGTGGCGCCGCACCCGGAGAGGATCAGGATGGCTGTAATCGGCAATGCGAACATCTGAACGGTGAATCTACTCATCGGGCAAAACTCCTCGGCGCAGCTCGGAATCTGGAGGAGAGCTGTGGCTGCGTGCGCATAACCTACCCACCCAGGTGTGATGGATCTGTGCCTACCGTGTGGCCTTCATGGAGGAGCCTCGAGGAAACCCACTGCTTGGGCTGTGGGATAAATGGAGTCTCGGCGCCGCAGACGGCGGTGGCCTGTCGCCCGCTCCAGCCTTCTGGCACGCTGAAGTTTTGGGCGTGCGGGTTTTGGCGTATGGAGGAGAATGGCGCCGTGAGGGGTGCCATTCTCCCCCTACGCATTCAAGTTCGGTCAAAAAGCAGTCCGCACGTCGGCACATGCTCTAAAACTCAAGCTGTGGACGGTCAACCGGGGCGAGGCGTACCAGTGGACCCGCGGCACACGCGTCAGGGGTGGCGCAAGTGCAGGCATACGGAGAAGGGCAACCGACTCCGGCAGGACGGCTTGAAGTGCCGCGCCTGCGGGTACGGGGCCCACCCGGATGAGAATGCCCGCGCGTAACACCCCCTACCGTGGCGCACGGTTGCTGGGCCGACACGTCCAAGACCACGGCGGGCCTGACACTCCCGGCAGTGGCAAGCCCGTCCCCATTTGCCGTGAATTCGGAGACGCGCACGCGTCGGACCTTGAAGCCCAAGCACGTTCGGGTGATCGGCAGGCGCGCCGCGCGGCCTCCTGGCGTTCCTCGTGGGAGTCCCACGTATGGTTCCGCGGAAGGATCTCAAAAGAGCGGTTCCCAAAGGCCCAAAGCGCCCGTTCGGGCTGCGCCGTAGGTGGTAAGGACACCCCTCACGGCTCCGTTTGCGGCTTTGTCAGCTCAGCCACTGTGCCCGCTCAGCCACTTGGAGCCGCGCTGACCCGGCACCATGCCGCGTCCCGGTGAAGGGTTGGGGCCCGGTAAAATCTGGCAACGGCGATTTGATCAAACTACAGCCGCCGCCTCAGCAGCCTCAGCCCCATAAACACCACCAGCACTGTGCCCCCCTCGTGCGCCAGCACGCCCAGCGGCAAGGGCACCCGCCCCGCCACGGCGAGCGGCGCCACGATCAGGACGATCCCAAACGCGAAGCAGAGGTTGAGCGCCACCGTCCGCCGCGCTTCCCGGGCCAGCCGCACCGCTCCCGCAAGCTTGCCCAGATCGTTTTGCATCAGCACCACGTCCGCGCTCTCGACGGCCACGTCCGTTCCACTCGCCACCGCCACCCCCAGGTCTGCCCGGGCGAGGGCGGGCGCGTCGTTTACTCCGTCGCCCACCATCGCCACGGGTCCAGGCAGTTCGCCGATCAGCCGCAGTTTGTCCTCCGGCAGCAACTCGGCGTGCGTCTCGGTCACACCGACTTCGCGGGCCACCGCCACCGCCACTTCCCGGCGGTCTCCCGTCAGCATGACGAGGTGCTCCACACCGCTTGTCCGCAGCTCGGCCACGGCTTCCCGGATGCCGGGACGCAGGGCATCGGCCACCCCAAGCACACCCAAGACGCGCCGCCCCACGCCCACGACCACGCTGCTGCTGCCCCGTTTGGCGAGCTCTGCAAGGGCGGTGGACTGGGTCTGACCCAGCGCCGCACCCTGCTGTTCCGCCAGCCGCTCATTGCCCGCCCACACGGACTCTCCCGCCACCGTCCACGCCGTGATGCCCAGTCCAGGGAGGGCCTGCGCTGCCCTCAGGGCCAGGGGAAAGACCCCCCGTTCCCGCGCCGCCGCCACCACCGCCCGTGCGATGGGGTGCTCACTGTGCGCCTCCAGCCCAGCAGCAAGGGCCAGCGCCGTCCGCTCATCCGCCGCCACGATGCCCGTCAAGGTCATCTTCGCCTGGGTCAACGTGCCCGTCTTGTCGAAGGCCACGGTCCGTACCCCCGCCAGGGCGTCCAGCGCCGCGCTGCTCTTGAACAGCACGCCCGAGCGGGCGGCGGCGGCCATCGCGCTCAGCATCACGGCGGGGGTGGAGATCACCACGGCGCAGGGGCTCGCCACCACCATAAAGGAGATGGCGCGGTACCAGGCGTCTTGTGCGCCCAGCCCGAAGGCCGAGTGCAGCAGCAGGTAGACGGCGGGAACCAGGAACAGCACCAGCGTGGCGTAGGGGCTTTCCCAGCGCTCCCCCAGCGCTTCTGCACGGCTCTTCTGCGTCTGGGCCTGTTCCATCAGGGTGACGAGGCGCGCCAGCGTACTTTCCCCGGCGGGCCGCAACACCTCGGCCTCCACGCTGCCGTTGAGGTTCACCGTGCCGCTCGCCAGTTCCGCGCCTGGGGCCTTGTCCACCGGCACGCTCTCGCCCGTGATGGGCGACTCGTCCACGCTCGTCTGCCCGGATACGATGCGGGCGTCGGCGGGGATACGCTCGCCGGGCTTCAAGACCAGCACATCGCCGATCCGAATGTCGTTCAGCCCGCACCAGCGCGCCACGCCGCCCCGGCGTACCGTCACCCCCTCGGGATTGAGGTTCATCAGCGCCTGCACCGCGCTCTTGGTTCGCCCCAGCGCCCAGCCCTGCAGCGTGTTCGAGAGGCTGAACAAAAAGAGCAGCGCCCCCCCGTCCGCTGCCTGACCAATGCTCGCCGCCGCCAGCGCCGCGAGGACCATCAGCAGGTCCACATCCAGCTTGCGCTCGTGCAGCAGCGTCTCTACCGCTTCTCTGGCAGCCGGGATGCCGCCCGCCAGGTACGCGAGTCCGTACCCCACCCATCCCAGTGCCTGGAGGCCGAGGAGACGTTGTCCCGCCAATCCCAGCAGCAGCCCGGCCAGCGTGAGGGCGGTCAGCAGTATCGCCTGACGCAGCTGTGGGTCCGCCTGAAAGCGGGGCGACGCGGGCGCTTCGCGGCCGGGGGAGGTGAGGGGAACAGTCATGAATTCTCCAGGGGAACGGACCGGGGAAGAGGACAGGCTTTACCACCCCTTGATAGGAATGGTTCTCAATAAGCCAGTCTATCCCTCTCCGCTCGACAACTCAACGCCGGACTGGGCGGGTGCCCAGGAAGAGAGGTATGTGTTGTCCCTAAAGTTGTAACAGCGTTCCTCGGGCGGGAACGGGTGCGTGCAGCACGGCGCGGCTATGATGGATGGCATTGCGCTTGCGGACGCCAACTTTGGCCGCAGGCCAGGAGGATAAGGAACATGGCGATGAATCTGTTCGGCGCACGCGACGTGCTGACCACCCAGGGCGACCAGAAGCTTTACTACTACAACCTGAACAAGCTTCAGGTGGACGGCGCGGATGTGGCACGCTTGCCCTTCTCGGTGAAGGTGCTGCTCGAAAGCGTGCTGCGTGAGGCCAACGACTACGACGTGCGTCAGGAAGACGTGCGCGCCGTGGCGAACTGGAAACCCGTCAACGGGGAAATCGAGATTCCCTTCAAGCCCGCCCGCGTGATCTTGCAGGACTTCACGGGTGTGCCCGCCGTCGTGGACCTCGCGGCCATGCGCTCGGCGATGGTGTCGCTCGGCGGAGACCCCGCCAAGATCAACCCGCTGATTCCCGTGGACCTCGTGATCGACCACTCGGTGCAGGTGGACGAGTTCGGCACTGAGTTGGCCCTCCAGCACAACATGGAGCTGGAATTCGAGCGCAATATGGAGCGTTACGAGTTCCTGCGCTGGGGCCAGCAGGCCTTCGATAATTTTGGCGTGGTGCCGCCCGCTTCCGGCATCATCCACCAGGTGAACCTCGAGTACCTCGCCAAGGGGGTGCAGAGCCGTCCAGAAGATGATGGCGTCGTCGTGTACCCCGACTCGCTCGTGGGCACAGACTCGCACACCACCATGATCAACGGACTTGGCATCGTGGGCTGGGGCGTCGGCGGCATTGAGGCCGAGGCCGTCATGCTCGGCCAGCCCATCTACATGCTGATGCCCGAGGTCATCGGCTTCAAGATCACGGGCGCGATGCCCGAGGGCGCGACGGCCACCGACCTCGCGCTCCGCATCACCCAGATGCTGCGCGAGAAGGGCGTGGTGGGCAAGTTCGTGGAGTTCTACGGCGCCGGTCTGTCCAACATGACCCTGCCCGACCGCGCCACCATCGCCAACATGGCTCCCGAATACGGCGCGACGATGGGCTTTTTCCCGGTGGACGACGAGGCGTTGCGCTATCTGCGCCGCACGGGCCGCCTGGAAGACGAAATCGAGCTGGTGGCCTCGTACTACAAGGCGCAGGGGATGTTCCGCACCGATGAGACGCCCGATCCGGTCTTCACGGACCATATCGAGCTGGACCTCGGCACCATCGTCCCCAGCCTCGCCGGCCCCAAGCGCCCCCAGGACCGTGTGGACCTCAGCGCCATGCACACTGTGTTCAACGAGGCCCTGACGGCTCCCGTCAAGCAGCGCGGCTTCGAGCTGCCGGCCGAAAAACTGGACGCCAAGGGCACCATCGGCGGCACCGAGATTCAAATCGGGCACGGCGCGGTGACGCTGGCGTCCATCACCTCCTGCACCAACACGAGTAACCCCAGCGTGCTGATCGCGGCAGGCCTCGTTGCCAAGAAGGCTGTGGAGCGTGGCCTGAAGCCCAAGCCCTGGGTCAAGACCAGCCTCGCGCCCGGCTCGCGCGTGGTAACCGAGTACCTGGAAAACGCTGGGCTGCAGACCTACCTCGATCAGGTCGGCTTCAACACCGTGGGCTACGGCTGCATGACCTGCATCGGCAACTCGGGTCCCCTGCCCGAGCCCACCGTGCAGGCCATCGAGGAAGGCAGCCTCGTGGTGGCGTCCGTCCTGTCGGGCAACCGCAACTTCGAGGGCCGCGTCAACCCGCACATCAAGGCGAACTACCTCGCCTCGCCGCCCCTGGTGGTGGCCTACGCGCTGGCGGGCACTGTCGTGAACGACATCGTCAACGACCCCATTGCTACCGGCGCGGACGGCCAACCTGTGTACCTGCGCGACCTGTGGCCCAGCAACGCTGAAATTCAGGACATCATGGACCGGGCGATCACCGCCGAGATGTTCAAGCGCGTGTACGACGGCATCGAGAAGAGCAACGGGCAGTGGAACGCGATTCCCGTCGCCGAGGGTGCCCTCTACAACTGGAACGACCAGTCCACCTACATTCAGAACCCGCCCTTCTTCGAGAACCTGGCAGGCGGCCCCAGCGAGATCACGAGCATTCAGGGCGCGCGCGTGCTGGTGAAGGTGGGCGATTCGGTGACCACCGACCACATCAGCCCCGCCGGATCGTTCAAGTCGGACACCCCTGCGGGCAAGTACCTGCTGGAGCGGGGTATCGCGCCGAAGGACTTCAACTCCTACGGCTCGCGCCGGGGCAACGACCGCATCATGACGCGCGGCACCTTTGCCAACATCCGCCTCAAGAACCAACTGGCGCCCGGCACCGAGGGCGGCTTTACCACCGACTTCACCACGGGCGACGTGACCACCATCTTTGACGCGGCCCAGAATTACAAGGCGCAGAATATCCCGCTCCTCGTGTTTGCGGGCAAAGACTACGGCATGGGCTCGAGCCGCGACTGGGCTGCCAAAGGCACCTTCCTGCTGGGCGTGAAGGCCGTCATTGCCGAAAGTTTTGAGCGCATCCACCGCTCCAACCTCGTGGGCATGGGTGTGCTGCCCCTGCAATACAAGAACGGCGAGACGGCGGACAGCCTCGGGATTCAGGGCGACGAATCCTTTGACCTGATCCTCCCCAACGACCTCAAGCCCCGCCAGGACGTAACCCTGCGCGTAATAGGCAAAGACGGGCAGGGGCGTGAAGTGACGCTGCAATGCCGCATCGACACCCCTGTCGAGATCGACTACTACAAGAACGGTGGCATCCTCCAGACCGTGCTGCGTGGCATTCTGGAGCGGAGCAGGACGGAAGCGGGCGCTCAAGCGTAAGTCCGCTTCCCCAAGCCCCTGTCAAGTGGAAATCCCCAGCCTTTCTGGTGGGGATTTCCCACGTTGCAACGAAAAAAGCAGTGGCGCAAGCCACTGCTCTCTCGTGTTGGAAAAGGATTTTATAAGGATTGCGGTGAATCCACGGTGAAATAAAGGGCCACCCCAAGCGGATGTGCAGCGCGGCGCAGCAGAGCGGGCAGGAAAAGCGGTGACGCAGAGGCGTGGAGTCACCGGAGCGGACGGTCCGGAAACCGTATTACTTGCCGCGCACGCGCTCGGCGGCCAGGCCGATAGGCAGTCCCAGTCCATGCAGCAGCAGGGTAAAGACCACCAGGGCGTGCATGGACAGCAGGCCGAACAGGGCGTAGCCCGGCTCGCTCACGTAACCGCCTGCACCCACCAGTTGAAACAAAATCACCACCAGCAACACCTTGGAGCGGCGCTCGGGAAAACGCAGGTAAGCGTAGACGCCCGCCAACATGCTGAACACCAGCGGCAGAGCGAGTGCATTGAGCATTTCTTGACCCATATCTCATTTTCGCAGGCTGCCCCGGAAAACGACAAGCTGTTCCCTGGCCAGGTACAGCTTCTTCTAACGGGCCTCTTACATTTGGTATGCTTTAACTTTTTCCCGGTCGAGCCGGTGCTCCCGCAGCCCGGCCACATCCAGCCAACCGCCCTGAAAGGTGATGGGCCGGTCCAACAGGTCGTCTTCCAGTTTCAGCACGAAGCTCAGTTCGCACGGTTCGGTCACTTCAGCCTGGGTGGACAAAAGGGCGGCGTGGAGCGTGCCCAGGCCCGTGCTGGCCTGCGAACCCACCATACCGCGCTTGCCGTGGGCAGCGGCCTGCCGCAGCATGGCGAGGCCATCGGTAAAGCCGTTCCGGGCCGTTTTGACGTTCAGCACGTCGAAGGTGCCAAAGTCCAGTTCTCGCGTCAGGTCCGAGGGGGTGAAGCACGAGTCGTCGGCCACAATGGGCAAGACCCCCCGCGCATGGAGGGCTGTCCTCGCCCGCAACTCTCGCACGGGCAGAGGTTCTTCGACGTACATCAGGCCCGCATCGCGCATGGCGGCCAGGGCAGCAGGGGCCGAGCCGGGCGAAAGGGTTTCGTTGCTGTCGGCGTAGAGCTGCACGGCGTCCCCAAAGGCGCGGCGCAGGTCTGCAATCACGGCCAGGTCCTGGGCGTGGTCCCGGCCCACCTTCACCTTCAGGCAGTGCACGCCCGCCTCCACCACCCGCTCGGCCTCGGCGAGCATGTTGGTGGGGGTATCGATTCCCAGGATGAAGCTCGCCCGGACGCGCAGGTTGGGGCCGAGCAGCGTGTCCCACAGCGTCTTTCCCAGGGCCTGCGCGCGGGCGTCCCACAGGGCCATATCGAGTGCACCCCGCGCGGTGTGGTTGTTCGCCACGCTGTTGCGGACGCGGTTCAGCGCCGCCTCATCGGTGATGGGCAGGCCCACGAGCGCGGGTTCGAGGTGGCGCACCATCGCCACCACGCTCCGCTGGGTCTCGCCGTAGATGGTGGGGCGGGGGGTGGCCTCGGCCAGGCCAACGCTGCCGTCGTCCAGCGTGACCTGCACGAGGACGTGTTCAGCCGCGCTCAGGGCACTGTACGCGCCCCAGGCGAGCTTGCCTTTCAGCGGCAGGCGGTAGGGAACGGCCTCCACCCCGATCACCCTCGGGCTGGTCACGCTTCTTCTCCCTGTGCCCAAGCGGTGATCGTCGCTGCCACCTGCTGCGGGCTCAGCGCTACCGTGTCCAGTACCAGGGCACGTCCGGGCGGCAGCGTCTGGAGGTAGGCGCACGCGGCGTCCGGATCGTAATGCTGGCGTTCGGACACCACGATGCGCGTCCTGGCAAGGATGTCGGCGGGCACGTGGCCCTCGCCTTCCAGTGCGGCGAGGTTGCCGAGTTCGGCGTCGGTGAAGACGTTGTGAATGCCGGGCAGCCTGGAGAGATCGGCCTGTACACTCCCGCCCACCTGCCCCACCTTGACCCGGTCAAAAGCGTCCGCGCGGCCCAGCAGTCGGCGCACCCGCACCGCGTCGGGGGCGTGCAGGGCCACGAAGCGCCATCTGGGGAAAGTTTCGGCGGCGTACCGCACCTCCTCCAGTCCCCGCAGGCCATCGAACAGGGGAGAGCGTCCCCAGTGCTTGGTGTCGGCGCAGAGTGTTGCCAGGGCGTGGGCCATTCCACCCGGATGCAACTCGCGGTAACGGGCGGTGAGGCGAAAACGCTCCTCGCGGTCGGTGACGGCGTGTCCCGCCAGAGGCAGGATCACGACCTCATCTGTGATCTCGCGCCGGTCTGGCAATACCCGCGCTCCCGGCTGGGACACGCGCAGGGCCTCCAGGGCCGTGCTCTTGCCCACGCCCGTCACGCCCACCAGCACGGTCAGGGGCAGCTCGGCCAGGGGCACCTCTGCCGGGCGGCGTGGCGGGCCAGAGTGCAGGTGGGCAGCGGCAAGGGGCGTCGGGGGAGAAGGCATCCTCCCAGTGTAGGTCGCAGTGCCTAAAGGCCCCCGTAAGGTTCAGTCAACCCGGAGTGAGGGGGAAAAGTTCACAGCTCCTGGAAGGGCTTCCTACACTCGGTGGAGGAGGGTGGACCCATGACGCGACTTAAAGGCAATGGCGGTGGCGGTGGCCGAACGGTGCTGATCGTCATCGTGATTCTGCTGATTCTGTTCCTGCTGGCTTACTTCCTGTACCTCAAGCCCCAGGGCATCTTGAACCTCGGCTTCTGAGGGCAGTCGTTGGGGTCCTGGGCCTGACGGAACGCACGTGGACGCGGCGAGAAGTTCGAAAAGCGGGCTGGAGAGCCCGTCAAAAGCGTCTCTGGTACCGACGCCCCATCCCCAATGCCCGACGCCCGATACCTCAACACACCGAAACGGAGACATTCCTATGATCAAAGGCAAGGAACTGCTGGGCCGCCCCATCGTGGCGATAGACAACGGCGAACGGATCGATACCGTACACGACCTGATTTTCGACCACCAGGCCAACCAGGTGCTGGGCCTGCTTGTGGACGAGGGCGGCTGGTTTCACTCGGCGCGGGTGCTGCCCTTTGAGGCGGTGCGCTCCATCGGTGAGGACGCCGTCATGGTGGACAGCGCCGCCTCGGTGACGAGCACCCGCGACGACGGACGCCTGGCCGACCTGCTCAATTCCAAGGTCAGCCTGCTGGGCATGACCCTGCTGACCACCGATGGGCAGAACCTCGGCAAACTGGCCGACGTGTTTTTCGACGAGTACTCGGGGCAGGTGGAGGGCTACGAGGCCACGGGCGGCATCTTCAGCGACCTGTCCAGCGGACGCACCTTCGTGCCCGCACCCGAGCACGTGCAAATTGGCCACGACGCGGCCATCGTGCCCATCTCGGTGGCCTCGGCCATGGAGGAGCAGGAGCCTGGCGGCATCAGGGGGGCCGTGCAGTCGGCGGGCGAGAGCATCAGTGGGGCGTACCAGAACATCGCCGAGTCCACCAAGGAGCGCCAGCGCGAGTACGTGGTGGGCAAGACGGCGGGCGGCGACATCACCCTCGAGGACGGCACGGTCCTGATTCACAAGGGCGAGACCATCACCGAGGAACACGCGCAGAAGGCCGACGAGGCGGGCAAGCTGACGGTCCTGGCAACGGCGGCCACGGGCGCGGTGCTGAGCGAGACCTACGGCAGCGTGAAGGAGCGCGTGCAGGGCAGCTACGAGGACCTGCGCGGCGCCACCGCAGAGCGCCAGCGCGAGTTCGTGGTCGGCAAGACCGCCGCCCGCGACGTGACGGCGGAGGTGGCGCCCGGCGTGCAGGAAGTCATCGTCCACCAGGGCGACGCCATCACTGAGTTCCACGCCGCGCGCGCCGAGGAGACCGGTAAGCTCGGCGAACTGCTTGCGTCGGCGGGTGGTGGGGCCATCAGCGAGGGCCTCCAGAACCTGCGTGAGAACGTCAGCGAGCGGGTAGAGGCCGTCAGGGGTCCCAGCATCGAGGATACGCTGGGCCGCCGCGTGAAGACGGACGTGCGCAGTCCCGCCGGAGGCCTGGTCGCCGCCCAGGGCCAGATTGTCACCTCTGCCCTCGTTGAGCGCGCGCGGCAGGCCCACGCCGAGGAGCAGCTGATCGCCGCCACGGTGGGGACCCCGCAGGGCAGCCCAGCGGCCGGCACAGGCGCCGGACTCGCCGGAGGTGTTTCCAGCGTCAGCGAGGGCGCGAGCAACCTGCTCGACAAGGCCAAGGCCTGGTTTCACGACAAGCGTGAAGAAGCGGGCGACGCCATCGATCAGCGCCAGGAGCAGCTGGAGGAAAAGCGCATCCGCGACGCGCTGGGCCGCCCGGTCAACCGCGTGATCCTCGCCCCCGACGACTCCATCATCCTGAACGTAGGCGAGATCATCACCCACAAGGCCGTGAACTTGGCCCGCTCGGGCGATGTGCTGGACATCCTGCTCGACAGCGTGAGCAAGGAGACCGTTGATATCGATCCCCTGGCCGTCCGTCCCCACGAAACGGGGATCGCCGCACTCGAAGGCCAGCCGGACCTCGGCCCAGGGGCCGAGGTCCGGGAGGACAAGCCTTCTTCGAACCTTATTGTCCCCGACGGAACCAACCCGGCCCGCTGAGGGTGGGGGACAGACGAAAACAGAGGGCGGGCCTGCCACGCGTAGCAGGCCCGCCCTTCTGATGTCTGAACACCAACCAAGTACACCGCACCTCACGTTGCGACTTTTCAGGAGGGCACCGAAAAGTCTCCACTCCCGGTGAGCTGCACATTTTCCGCTTCTCACTCCGCTCGGTTGATCTAAAGATCAACTACGGTGTACTTAATTCCTGAAGATCACCTCTTCGCGCCCAAATGAGCGCCGTGCCAGCAGCCCGAGCACCAGCGCTCCGGCGAGGTTGGCGAGGATGGCGGTCAGGGCGTGTCCGGCGGTAAGCGAGCCGCGTACGATGTCAAGGATGGCGACCATGCCGCCGAACAGTGGAACGGCGTAGATGGCCCCGCCCAGATTCAGAAAGTCGCTGAACTGCAGCAGCGTGGCGGGCAGCACGATCAGCAGGGTCAGCGGGGCCGCATACGTCTGCGCTTCCTTGAAGGAGCGGGCGTAGATACCCAGCGCGATCAACACGCCGCTGATCAGCAAGGCCGCGCTGATCACCGTGGCGAGCAGGGCCAGGGCGCCCCCCGGAGTCAGCGTGAGCTGGCCGCCGAACGCCTGCGTCATCTCGTTGCTGGAGCCGCCCTTCATCAGTGAAGCCGCGACGAGGCCGCTGAGCAAAAAGCCCAACACGCTGAAGCAGGCGGTGGTTAGCGCGGTGAGGGTGGTGGCGAGCAGTTTTCCGGCCACCACCTCGCCCCGCCGCACCGGGGAGACGAGCAGGCTTTCCAGGGTGCCGCGCTCCTTTTCTCCGGCAGTGGCGTCCAGGGCGGTGGCCGTCGCGCCCGACAGGATAAAGCTCAGCATCAGCATGGGAATCACGAAGGCGAGCTGCCCGCTGCGCCGCTCCTGCTCGCCGCTGGTATCGATGGGCGCAAGGATCACGGGCGTCAGGGTCTGGGCCCCCAAGCCCAGCGCGGAGAGGCGCTGCAACGCCAGCCCACGGTTGTAGCCCTCCACCACGTCCTGCACCTTGGCATATGCCCCGGTCTGCGCGCGCAGGTTGCCCAACTTGGCGTAGACCTCCAGCCGCTCGGTGCCGTCGCCCGCACGGACAGGCAGGGGAGCCGGCGCGCGCAGCGCGGCTTCCACCTGGCCAGACTGGACGGCCGCCCTCGCGTCGGTCACGGGCACCAGCTCCATTCCGGCCCGGGTCACCGCTCCGCCCGCCTTCTCGTCGCGCGTCAGGGCCGCTTTCAGCGACTCGGGCAGTGGGCCCACCACGCCCACCTTCTGCCGGGACTGCACCTGCCCGCCGATCAGCTTGCCCAGCAGCAGCGGCATCCCCAGCGTCAGCAGCGGAATGATCAGCAGCGGAATGAGAATGGTGCTCGTCAGCGTACGGCGGTCCCGCAGGGTGGACAGCAGATCGTGCGAGGCCACCCGCCACACGAAGCGCGGGCGCAGGGTTTCGCGCCGTCGGGCCTCAGACCGCATGCGGAGCTTCCTCTCCGCGAACCAGGGCGAAAAAGGCGCGTTCCAGGTTGCGTTCGTTCGTCTGCGCGAGGATGTCGGGAATCCGTCCCACGGTCACCAGCGCCCCTTTGTGGATGATCGCCACCCGGTCGCAGACCTCCTCAGCCTCACTCATGACGTGGGTGGAATACAGGGTGAGCCGTCCGGGACGCCGCGTCGCCGCCACAAAGTCCATCAGGGTACGCCGCGCAAAGATGTCCAGGCCGCTGGCCGCCTCATCCAGAATGAGCACCTGAGGGTCATGGATCACCGCCCGCGCGATCACCACCTTCTGCTTCATGCCGGTGCTGTACTCGCCCGCCCGGGTGTCCAGGGTCCGGCCCAGGTCCAGGGCGGCGTCGAGTTCAGCGATGCGTGCGTTGGCCTGGGCCGGCATCAGGCCATACAGGCTGGCGAACGAGCGCAGGACCTCACGGCCTGTCAGGCGGGCCGGCAGGCCCATCCCACCGTTGACCACCCCCACGGCCCGGCGTACCGCTTCGCTCTCCCGCACCACGTCGTGCCCGGCAAGCCTCGCGCTGCCGGAGGTGGGTTGCAGCAGCGTGGCGATGATCCGCAGCAGGGTGGTCTTGCCCGCACCGTTGGGGCCCAGCAGTCCGAAGACCTCACCGCCTTCTGCCCGCAAGCTCACCCCCCCGAGCGCCACGTGTCTGCCGTAGGTCTTGCCCAGGTTCTCGATGTCCAGCATGCCCGTTACCGCCCTTCGCCATCGTCGAAGATGGCCTCGATATGCTGCCCAAACAACCGCGCGATGCGGAAGGCCAGGGGCAGGCTCGGATCGTATTTGCCGGTTTCCAGCGCATTGACCGTCTGCCGCGACACGTCCAGCTGCTCGGCGAGTTCGGCTTGCGTCCAACCCCGCTCGGTACGCAGGACGCGGACGCGGTTATTCATAACCTCTTTGATCTGCCCGGACAGCCGGGGTGACGTCACGGCGATAGAGGTAGGCCGTCGCCCCAAAAAACGTGACGAGCATGGTGGTCCAGGAGACGTACAGGGCCCATACGCTTGGGGCAACCTGGAAGCTGGGAGACGTAGCTTGAGCGCCCCGCCTCCACTCCAAGGCCGTCCAGAGAATCAACCCCGTCAGGGTGAGAAACCCGGTAACGCCAGTGGCGGCCCAGGCCTTGAGATACCGCGCCCGCCGAAACTCATCCATCAGGCGATACTGCCAGCCCATCAGGGCCAGGGTGACCAGCGTAAATGTTGTCAGGAAGAGGGGGAGCAGGGAGGGGCGCAGCGCCAGGCCCATCACGCCCAGACCAGCGATGACCGTGAAGACCGCTTCAGCCCAGCGCGCCCGAGTCAGCTTTCTGTCCCGGCCCGTGGTCATGTTCCCCTCGCGTCCCGTGCGCTCAGCACCCCAGCTGTTGCGCCCCAGGTCGTCATGCCCACGGTGTAGTAGACCCAGGCGGGCGTGTGAAAGCCCAGGGTGCCTTCCAGCGCGATGAGGGTTCCGGCGACCACCATCACCAGCAAGAAGGCCAGGGCGGCCGCGCGCGCGTGCAGCTGCCGGCCGTACTCGTCCATGGTCCGGACGGCCCTCAGGGCCATCGCCGCGAAGAAGAAGGGGAGGGCCGCCAGCACGCCCGTCCCGAACCCACGCACAAAATCTACGTGCGCCTGCTGCCCGTAATGCAGCGCCAGCGCCCCGAGCAGACCCAGCAGCCCTCCCCCCAGACCCAGCGTCAGGGCGACGCGGCCCACACGTTCGTCCCGGCTTTTTGCCCTTTGGTGCATGTCAACGCTCCTCAACGTGGAGTGTAAGGGAGACTTGACCTTTCGTCAAGCAGACTTGACTTTTCGTCAAGCAGACTTGACTTTTCGTCAAGCAGACTTGACTGGGTGTCCAAGGCAACCTGACTCACCATCGCTGTACACTGGACCACTTACCATATTCGGACTTTTCGGTCTGGTTGGCCGCCCTGTATTCGCCCTGTCTCTCGAAAGTCTACGCTTCTCAAAGTATGTAGGCCGTGTCAGCTTGCCTCATGCAAATCGCAGGAGGACCTGTCACAATAGGAAAGTTGCGCTCCCAGGCGCACTTGTACCCGGTCCACGGTCAACGCTCTGACCCGAGTGGCTCGCTGAAGGGCACCTCGCCCTGAGTCCCATTCTGGTTTTCCCGGAGGATAGCGCATGTTTAACCCCCCCACCCTCGAAGACCTGCAAGAAACCCGCCGCGCCAACGAGAAGCTCGTCCTCAAGGCGCTGGAAAGCAAGCCCGAATGGGTCGAGACCGAACTGGCCAAGACCACCAGCCTGGCGCTGTCTCACCTGCGCGCCGCCCTCGCCAGCCTGCTCGACCAGGGGCGCGTGCGCCGTCTGCCCGGTACCGGCACGCGCGCCGTGTATGGCCTCGCCGACCCCGGCCTCGCCGATGTGCCCGCCACGCCTCTGACTGAGGACGCCAAGCGCGTGCGCGAGTACCTGCAGGGCCGCGCGGACAGCGCGCTCTACATGAGCGAGCAGCTGCGCATGACCCGCGAGGACGTCATGAAGGCGCTGTCGCTGCTCAACGCCCACGGCATGATCACCTGCACCTTTGTGGGCAGCTTGGTGATCTTCCGGCTCAAGGAAACGCAGGCGCTGGGCCAGGAACAGGCCCCAGTCACTGCGGCGGGCAAGAAGAAGCAAGTTGCCTAACCGGCTGTGCCCTCAGGCCTCCCCTCGCGGGAGGCTTTTTTTGCGCTTCACCTGCTTATATCCTTGGCCTGGCGCTGACGGCACCCAGACACGCTTTTGCTATCCTAAGGCGCATGAAGCTGGTTCTTGCTGTGATTCAGGACGCCGACGCCGCTGCCCTCGTGCGCGTGCTGTCCGAGAACGCCTTTGAAGTCACCAAGCTCGCCAGCACCGGCGGCTTTTTGCGTGAGGGCAACACCACCCTGATGATCGGCGTGCCCGACGAACGCATGGCGGATCTCAAGCGGCACGTGCAGCAGACCTGCCGCACCCGCACCCGTCTGGTTACCCCCAGCGTCCCCATGGGCGAGCAGGGCGAGGGCCTCGCCGCCGATCCGGTGGAGGTGGCGGTGGGCGGCGCAGTGATGTTCGTGATGGGGGTGCAGGAGTTCGTGAAGGTTTGAGGGACAGGAATAGGGGAGTGGGAGGGGCGCCCCGTTTTGGGCGGCGGGGTGACGTGGCGCCCAGAGGGACAAGCCCCCACCCCGCCTCAATCACTCCGCCCCCAGCTCCGCCAGCGCTTTCCGCAACTGCGCCGCATTCTCGTACAGCACGCCCTGCATCCCGACCGAGCGGGCAGCCTCCACGTTCTGGGCGCGGTCGTCAATCATCACGGCTTCCCCCGGCCGAACGTGCGCGAGGTCCAGGGCGAGGCGGTAGATGGCGGGGCCCGGCTTCATCACCCCCAGGTAGCAGGACGTGAAAAAGCCCAGGAGGAACTGGTTCAGGCCGTAGGTCCGCACGCGGTATTCGTTGAGATCGCGGCCCTCGTTGTTCAGGGCGTACATGCGGTGGCGGGTGCCCAGCTCGCGGGCCAGGGCCAGCGTCTCCAGATGCGGCTGGCTGACCGCTTCCATCGCCGCGCGGAAGTCGTCCGGGGTAAAGTCGCGGGGAGTGTAAAAGACGGTCTGGGCCATGTACTCGCCGAGAACCATGCGGCCCCGCTCCAGCTCGGGAACGGCCAGCTTGTGGCGCTCACCAAACGCAGAAGCGTCCAATCCGAAGCGGGTCACCACCTCCGCCCGTTGCTCGCGGTCCCAGCCGTTGGTAAGCAGCACACCGCCGATATCCCAGAAGAGGGCGCGGATGGTCATTGGATTCTCCCCCTCATTTGGTGTCATACCAGTTCGGTCCGGTGCCGACTTCCACCGCCAGCGGCACGCTGAGGTGCGCGGCCCCCTCCATCACCTCGCGGGTGTAGGCGGCGATTTCCTCCGCGCGGTCTTCGGGCACCTCAATCAGCAGTTCGTCGTGGACCTGCAGGAGCAGCCGCGCGCCGCGCTGCTCCAGCTCACGGTCGAGGTGCACCATCGCCACCTTGATGATGTCGGCGGCGGTGCCCTGGATGGGCATGTTGTAGGCCAGGCGCTCGCCCGCCTCGCGTACGTTGCGGTTTTGCGCCTTCAGCTCGGGCACGTAGCGGCGGCGGCCGTACAGCGTCTCCACGTAGCCGTGCTCTCGCCCGAACTCCAGCGTCTTGTCGATGTACTCGCGGATACCGGGGTAGGTACTGAAGTAGGTGTCGATAAAGGACGCTGCTTCCGAGTAGCTGATGCTCAGGTCGTTGCTGAGGCGGTGGGCACTCATGCCGTACAGCACGCCGAAGTTCACGGTCTTGGCTGCCCGGCGCTGGTCTGGCGTGATGGTGCCCTCGTTCAGGCCCAGCACCTGCGCGGCGGTGCGGCGGTGGATGTCCGCGCCTTCCTGAAACGCCTGCTGCATCAGGGGATCGCCCGCGATGTGCGCCAGCAGCCGCAACTCAATTTGCGAGTAGTCGGCGGAGATCAGGCAAAACCCGGCGTCCGCGGTAAAGCCTTTGCGAATCTCGCGGCCTGTCTGCGAGCGGATAGGGATGTTCTGTAGGTTGGGATTGAGGCTGCTCAG